>JARLHO010000049.1 GCA_031292215.1 Syntrophobacteraceae bacterium
CACGCCCCCTGCCCATCCGACCCACAACCCCGTGTTCCCAGCCTTCGACATTGAAAGCTTCAGGACCCCTTCTTCAGCTCTTAGAGGGCACATCCGGGCTTCATCCTCTTTTGAGGAAACAGTATATCGAATATCCAGAGGAGCTGGTGTCGCGATCCTTCCGTTCATCGATATTTCAAAAAAACAAGCGTTGGCCTGCGGCCCAGAAAACCGGCAACGCATGTTTTTTTGGAAAACAGGCTGCGGTATGGTATAAATTTCGCCTGCACCTATCCCAAACAGGCAAAGGAGCGAACCAGTTCGATGAAAATCGCATACTTCAGCATGGAAATAGGTCTTAACGAAAATATTCCCACCTACTCCGGGGGGCTTGGCATCCTGGCGGGCGACCATATCAAATCGGCAGCGGATCTAAATATTCCCCTGGTCGCCGTGACGCTGCTCTACAAACGGGGCTATTTCATCCAGAACATAAACCCCTTCGGGCAGCAGGAAGAGATGTATCCGTATTTCGACCCGCGCGCGTTCATGGAGCCTCTCCCATTTAAGGTGACGGTAAGACTCGATGGGCGCGACGTGCAGGTCGGGGTATGGAAGCATAACGTGACCGGGCTCCACAGCGGCAACGGTCCCTCGCGCGTCCCGGTCTATTTCCTGGATACCGACCTTGCCGACAACGCCCCGGCCGACCGGCTCATTACGCAGTATCTCTACGGCGGAGACCAGCATACGCGCATATCGCAGGAAGCGGTTCTGGGAATAGGCGGATACCTTGCGTTTAAGCGCCTCGAGCCAAATATCACGACCTACCACATGAACGAGGGACACGCGGTTTTTCTCACCCTGGCCCTGCTAAAAGATCTGGGCGGAGACCTCGAGCAGGTGAAGTCCAAGTGCGTGTTCACCACCCATACGCCCGTTCCCGCCGGCCACGATAAATTCGCCTACGACCTCGCGGGGAAGATGATCGGCGACTACCTGCCGGCAAACATTAAGGCTCTGGCAGGAGATGACATTTTAAACACCACGGTCCTTGCCCTCAACCTGTCGCGGTCAGCAAACGGAGTCAGCCAACTGCACGGAGAAATCTCCCGGCTCATGTTCCCGGGCTTTAACATCGGCCACATCACCAACGGGGTGCACCACTTGAGCTGGACCAGCCCCGAATTTAAAAAGCTCTACGACAAATATATCCCGACCTGGCGAAACGACCCGCAACAATTGGCCGACATTTCGCTCATTCCGGACAGCGAGATCGCAGACACCAAAAAGCTGGCCAAAAGACGGCTCATAAGCTACATCAATTCCCTCTCCGATGCCGGCTTTACCGACGAACACCTAACGATTTGCTTTGCGCGGCGCGCAGCCTCCTACAAGCGGGCAACGCTTCTTTTTAGCGACCTCGAATTTCTGTTTAACCTCTCCTACGACCGCGTCCAGTTCGTATTCGCCGGAAAGGCCCACCCCCAGGACGCGGCCGGAAAAGAGCTGATAAAGCAGGTGGTAAACATCGGAAAGCAATACGAAAATCAGCTCCGGCTCGTCTTTGTCCCAAACTACAACATCTGGGTCTCCTCGCTTATGACCGCCGGGGCCGACGTCTGGCTAAACACACCGCGACGCCCGAGGGAGGCGAGCGGCACGAGCGGCATGAAGGTCTGCTTTAACGGCGGCGTCAATATGAGCGTTTTGGACGGATGGTGGCGGGAGGCGTGCAAAAACCGCGTAAACGGCTGGGCCATAGGCGACGACGAAGACCAGGACGACCACCTGGCGGCCGCCGATTTATACCAGGACCTCGAAGACATGGTCACGACCTATTACGCAAACCCCCGGAAGTGGCTGTCCATAATGAGGCACTCCATCTCCGACATCACCCCTTTTTTTAATACCCACAGGATGGTGATGGAGTATTATCGAAACTATTACCGGTAAAATGAAAATCAATCTTGAAAATATAGCCGTCGTGCTGCAAGAGCCGCATTACCCGGAAAATATCGGGGCCGCAGTTCGCGCGGCCAAAAACATGGGCATCTCGCGGGTCCTTACGGTAAGCCCTGCGGGATGCGATCTCACCCGAATCTTAAAGACCGCCACACATCATGCCCAGGACCTGGTCCTGGGCATCGAGGTCCACGAACGGCTGGAAGATGCGCTAAAACCTTTCCAGTACGTCGTGGGCACCACCGCGCGCCGAGGCTCTCACCGGCAAACCGTTAGAAACCCGCGAGAGCTTTCCCAGGACCTTATACCCATAAGCCAAAAAAACCAGGTGGCCCTTCTTTTCGGCCCGGAAGCAAGCGGCCTGGCCAACGAGCACACCCGGTACTGCGACGTGCTGGTTACCATTCCCACCTGCGAGTTTTCCTCTATAAACCTTGCCCAGGCGGTCATGATAATGGTCTACGAACTCTTTACGGCGGCCTCCGAAACAAAGGCGCCGTTTGTCCCGCGCCTGGCGACCCGGTTCGAACTCGAATCGATGTATGCTCACGTAAAGGAGACTCTTTCCAACATCAATTTCTTAAGCGCCGACAATCCGGATTACCGGCTGGAGAGCATCAGGCGTTTTTTTAGCAGGATGCAGGTGCGGGGAAAAGACGTGCAGCTCATCCGCGGTATTTGCAGGCAGATCGAATGGTACTGCTTTAAAAGGCAAAAGTGAAAAGAGCCGACCCGTACAACGTCTCTTTTCCATTTTGCCCTTTTTTTACCTTTTACCGTTCCTCAATCAAAATCCTGTGATTTACGAGCGACATGCTGCGAATTCGCCCCTGGATCACTTTCTGCTCCCCGAAAATATTTTCGATTTTGACGTGGCCTTCATCGTTTTCCACCTTGTCGACCGCCTCAAGGATCAATTCCTCTTTACCCTCTTTTACGAGATACGCATTTGCTTCACACATTCCAGGGCTCCTGGTGAATTGGAATTTGAAACCTAATAGTAATACGGCTAAAGGACCAATTGCAACACCTCGTCTCCACAAGCCGCACGAGTAGGCGCCGCTTCCTTCGCCTATTTACTTTTTTTCTAAAATCCTTGCAAAGCCACAGTTTAGCATCGAGTCCAGTTCGTTTACAAGGTCTTCAATCCGGTTGATTCGAGCAAGAAGCCCCGGATTTTCGATCCCTTTGGTTACGAATTCGAAAAAAAGAGTCTGGAGCTTCCAGCTCTCCGGGCGGGCCTGCATCGCGCGGCAAAGGGCCAGAAGCCGCAAAAGTCGTCCGGCGTCCCGTTCGTCAAATGTCAGGGCAAGCTTGGAGAGAACCTTTACCAGGGACCCTCCCAGATGCTCCGAGACTTGCCCGAGATCAAGGGCCACGCCCCATGATTTGGCTTCCTCCAAAACGGCGCCGACCCTTGCCAGATGCACCCGGAAATAAAAATCGGTAGCATCCCAGGGGGGCTGCCCATGAGCGGGCGCAAACTCGTGGGCGACGATCTTTTCGCAAAGCCCTTCGACCTCCTCGCTCAAGATACGCTGCATCGAGGCCTCAAGATCTGCGGACATCTTTATGCCCCACTGCCGCAAAGAGAGTAGAAGCGGTTTGTGGGCGGCAAAGAGGTTCCGCTGGAACCCGGTCCAGGCCTCGAGGGTCTTGCGGCCTATCTCGCGAGCGATTCCGGTCCTCAGATCCTTTAAGACGTCTCCCAGCCCGAAATAATCGGTCCCGAATTTTTCGTCGAGCACCCGGACCATCTTAATCGTGCTTTGCTCCTCTATCGCGTCCTGGAGCGCGGCCAGAATCGATTCGTACTCGCCCTCCCCCGGAGCGGCTTTCACCGAACACCGGAAGTCGAGGCCGCCGAAATGGGCCACAGCAAAGAGGAAATCCTCCCCCTCCGCCGTCCTGTCGTCTTGTACCGTAATAAGCCCATACAGGCACGCTACAGGGCTAGCCCCCAGGTCCTCCTCCTTTTGGGGCAAAATCTCGTAGGCATAGAGGCGAAACTGCCTCCGGGCAGAAACGGACTGTATCGCGTAGCTAGCAGCCACCCGGGCCATATCGACCTGCCCGGACCTAGCCTTGCGGATAAAAACGTTCGCCCCGTTTGCGTATTCGGCCCTGTTGCTCGGGGCCGACTCCAAAAGCTCAAGAAATCCCGCGGAAGGATCGCAAGCGCCGGTTTTTTTGGCAAGATCGATCGCCCGGGCTGCGTATGTCAGCACCAGCACCGACTCCAGCTGGCTTATTTCATCGAAAAACCATCCGCAGGAGGTGTACATAAACAGCGCGAACCGCTCCATCTCAAGAAGCGCAAGAAAGCGCGAAACCTCCAAGGAGTTGGCGCCACCCGTTAGATACCGGGTCAAAAACCGCTCCCCCCCCTCGCCCTTTCTCTCCAGGATCGACTCGATATAGGCGTCTCGCACCTCCCAGGGGTCCTCTTGGGTAAGTTTGGCCATCTCCTTTTGGAAATGATCGGAAAGAGCGTCTCGCAGATAGTCAAACGACAGCCGTAGCGGCGCCCTCCATTTTTGATTCCAACCCGGCTCGCCTCCCAAATGGCACCCGCAGTCCGCGCTCCACCTCCCAAGCCCGTGAGCGCAGCTCCAGGCGGTGCGCTCGACTATCTCCACCTCGGCGACAACGGGGAAAGAGGCCAGGAACCACCCGTAGTTGACGATTTGAGCCGCGGGATCGCGCCGTAGTTCGTTAAAGGCCGCGCCCAGGGCCATATCGCCGAATTTAAAGTGGTGTCCGTAAGTCTCCCCGTCGGTCGCCACGTTTACCATCCACGGCTCCCCGGTCGGGGGGCGAAACGACCAGGACCTCTCGATCTGCTCAAGTAGCCGGGAACTGTGTTCGAGCAGCCGGTCGAAAGCTATCCCGCGGGCCAGGGCCGAATCGTAGAAAAACAGGTGAATGTATTTACCCTCTCCGCAGGAATAACGATAGGCCCGCCCGGTTGGAATCGTCCCCCCGGAAGCATCGCGCCACGTTGTCTCGCCACGTCTAAACCGCCACCGCATCCCTTGGAGCGGGGAAAGTATCGTGTACTTTATTCCCTCCTGCGCAAGCAAAAGGAGCGTCTCGCGGTCGACAGCCGTTTCCGCCAGCCACATGCCCTCCGGGGGCCTTCCGAAGCGGTGCTCGAAATCCCCCATCCCCCAGCGGATCTGGGTAAGCTTGTCGCGCCGGTTTGCCAAAGGCATGATGATGTGGTTATAGACCTGCGCTATCGCGTTGCCATGGCCGGAAAGAGCCTCCACGCTCCTGCGGTCGGCCTCCAGGATTTTGCGGTAAACCCACGGATGGTGGCGCTCGATCCAACTCATGAGGGTAGGGCCGAAATTGAAGCTAAGATAGGAGTAGTTGTTTACCAGATCGAGAATGCGATTCCGCTCGTCGACAATTCGCGCACCGGTATTGGCGCGGTAGCATTCCTGGTGGATGCGCTCGTTCCAGTCGTGATAGGGGGCGGCCGAATCCTCACGCTCAATCGCCTCGATCCACGGGTTCTCACGGGGAGGCTGATAGAAATGAGCGTGAACGCAAATATATTTTTTGTCCAAACGATTGTCCATTATGGATTCCCGATCCTGCGGCTCATAAGAGTTACGGGGCCCCCGCAGACCGCCTTTTCCACCAAACAAAAAGCATGGAATAAGAGCCACCCCGCCCGCCGGGGACTTTGACGCCATTGACATCACCCGCTGCCATTTTATGTTTAAAAGGGATAGAGTACAAGGAGGCTTCTTTATGGAAGACACATACATGTTCGAAACGTTCAAAGCGGACGCGGGTTCTTTTGACCGGGAATTTACGAGCTTTCTAAACGGCAAGTCAGGCGATTGGAAAGTAAAATCCTGTTCCTATTGCCATGACGACGTCGGCAGGAAGACTTACGCGTCCTGTATATTCAAGAAGAAATAGGCTGGAGACGGGAAAGGGCGGCGGGAAGCAGCAAGGGAACACGCATTTTGCTTCCTGCTTCCTTCCTTAAATCAGGCCTCAGGCAGGATGGGCGCCTTTGTCACCTCTTTTCGCGACGGCAAGGGAGCGCTTTTGGGCAGTTGCACCACGGCAAACCAATACTCGCACAAAGACTGCATCGCGTCAGCCATCTCATCGAAGGTCAGGGGCTTTAACATGAACGCGTTCGCCCCGATGTTGTAGCCCCGATAGACTTGTCCCCTTTCGCCGGACGAAGACAAAATGACGACGGGAATCTTTCGAAGCTCCTCATTGGCCTTGAGGTCCCGGAGCACCTCGAACCCGTTTTTCCCGGGCATGTTCAAATCCAAAAGGATAAGATCCGGAATCGGCGCCTGCCCGTATTTGCCACGGTGAAGAAGAAAATCCATCGCCTCCTCGCCGTCCGGGGCCCAGTAGAGGTCCACTTTGAGCTGTTTGGATTCCAGGGCGTCTTTTACCAGCTCGAAGTCTTCCTCGTCATCGTCGATCATCAGAATGGAAGAAAACTTCCTGTTGGGTGCAGACTCACTCACCGATCCTATCCTTAGAAAAAAAGACATATTCGAGCGCCAACCTACCAAAGGTAAGCAATCCCAACCAAACAGGCAACCCGGAGGCGATATATCCCGGAAAAAGACAAAAGACTTGCGCAAACGGGAAAGGAGTCCGAAATCGCGATTCGACCACGAGGAGTCAAAAATCCGGAATTTTTTTCAAAAGACCCGGCAGTTTTTGGCTGCTCCGCCCCCCCTTTCTTTCTACGACAGCGGCTCTTCTTCCTCAACCTTTTTCCCGGCGTTAAAAAACAGATCGAACAAAGCGGGCGCAGGCAGGGATTTGCGCCCAATCGAGGAGAGGTCCCGGCCGACATCGAGCCATTTTCTGAAATGGTCGTCAAAAGCGCTCTTATATAACAGATAGTTCTTTATGGTGAGATCGAGGTAATTTTCAAAAAACTCCGCCAACACTTCCTCGCGATACTGAATAACCAGGTGGAGAAAGGACACGGGCAAAAGGACATTCTTGTTTTTGGCCTCCTCCACGATGATCTGAGTCAGTATGAAGGCTGTTACATCCTCGGAGGTCCGGGCGTCGATCACCGAGACCTGCCGCCCGTTTCTAATGAGCCGACTCACCTGATCCAGAGTGATAAAGGCGCTCCTTTCCGGATCGTAGAGCCGCCTGTTGGCGTATTTTTTAAGGACGATTTTTTCGGACATCACCGGCTCCGGGAAGCTGTGTCTGTTGCATAGCACAATAAGTTAAAACGATGATAACTATCGGCTGGAGGCTTGTCATGCAAAAACCTTTCTGCAACGCAAAATCACTTTCTTGACTCCCGTCGTCCAGTAATTATAGTTTATTTCAGGCCGCTGAAACCTAAATTATTGGACCGGCGGCTCGCTTTTTCAAAATCCAAACCGAGGGCCTCATGTCGTAGAGTTTTGCGGCCCGCCCGCCAACGCCAAATCAAAGGAGATTTATTATGAACCAGTTTAACCTGGTAAGACAGATGATCGATTTTAACCGCACCACTTTCGACAACACCTTTGGCGCCATGTGCATGCTCCAGGAGCAGTCGGAAAAGATGGTGAACACTCTCGTCGAACAGGCGGTGTGGATTCCCAGTGAAGGCAAAAAGGCCATAACCGACATGACCGCCATGTTCAAAAAGGGCTGCTCGGAATTTAAAAGGGCCGTGGATGAAAACTTTGGCAAGGCTGAAGCTTATTTCGAACAGACCGGCCGTACGCAGCCCGAATGAGCGTTGAAACAGGTTGGCATCCAGGCGCGCAGAAATTTGTCAAATCCCGTGGGGCGGGACTGAAACCACAATCATAAAAACCGGCGGTGTCCATCCAAAATCCAGGATGGACACCGTTAAAAACTTATCCGTCAGTACCCAACCGAACCCATCTGCACCGGCGCCTGTGTCGCCGAAACGTTTTCGTGGATGCCGGGAAGGCCGCAGGCAAAAGACCAGCAAGCGGGCTTGGCGAAATACGGGCCGGTTGCGTTTTGGGCCTGCGCGTTCATGAAGACGCCGCTTACGAGCGTCAGGGCGATAGCCAATCCGAGGATGATTTTTTTGCTCATTTTCGTGTCTCCTTATCGTGAACCGGCAGCCGCCAATTCGATTATTCGAGTGTTATCCAAACGCCTCATCGTAAGAAACCGCGCGATGTCCATCACAAGATGTCCCGGAGGGACACCGCGCAAATCCCTAGTACCCAACCGAACCCATCTGAACCGGAGCCTGTGTCGCCGAAACCTCTCCGTGGAAGCCGTGAAGTGCGCAGGCAAAAGACCAGCGAGCGGGGTTGGAGATATCTGGGC
>JARLHO010000050.1 GCA_031292215.1 Syntrophobacteraceae bacterium
AGACCCCAATCCTGACGGTCGTCTCAGCTACGAAGTGAAGTGGATGGAATGCAGGTTCTTGGCAATTTTTCTGATTTTTTTTTATGACCCTGTTCTGCTTTGGTCGCTTTGGGCCGAGCGCTATATCGAATATCCAGGGGGGCAAAAGGGAAAATCCGCCATGAGCGGCGTAAACTTGCGTGCGCGCGGTCATTGGGGACAATCCGCAGGATTTGCCCCCCCGAGCCCCAACGGTCATGTCGCCAAAATGTTGTTTGAAAGACGCAGCGGCGCTCAATCGGGAAAATTTGTATCGATTTTGCCGCTCATCCACTCATATTGCCTGGCACTCGAATATAAAGGGTGCTAATATACTAAGTTCTCTAAATTCTAGAATAAGCTTTGCCGGTAAGCCGGGCGAGCGCCCGGCCGAGCATCTATTTATTGAAATTGGACCGAAAGGAGAAATATAACGGATGTTCCTTAACAGAATATTCCGCCTTTTTTCAAATGATCTCGCAATAGACCTTGGGACTGCCAATACTCTTGTCTACGTAAGGGGGAAGGGCATTGTCCTCACCGAGCCATCGGTTGTCGCGGTTCGAAAGGATGGGCGCGGCGCGAAAAGGGTCGTGGCTGTGGGAAAAGACGCAAAGATGATGCTCGGAAAGACCCCGGGCAATATCACCGCGATACGGCCCATGAAAGACGGCGTGATTGCCGATTTTGAAGTAGCCGAAGCAATGCTTCGATACTTCATACGCAAAGTGCACAACCGGCGCGCCCTCATCCGGCCAAGAGTAATAATCTGCATTCCCTCCGGCATTACGCAGGTGGAAAAACGGGCCGTAAGAGAGTCCGCCGAATCCGCGGGCGCCCATGAGGTCTACCTCATAGAAGAGCCCATGGCGGCTGCCATCGGGGCAGGGCTCCCGATTACCGAGCCGGTTTGCAACATGATTGTAGACATTGGCGGAGGAACAACCGAGGTCGCCATCATCTCCCTTGCGGGGATCGTAAACAGCCGGTCGGTTCGCGTTGGCGGAGATAAAATGGACCAGGACATTCTCCAGCATATAAAACGCAAGTACAATCTGCTGATAGGCGAAAGGACGGCCGAACTGATAAAGACGACCATCGGGAACGCTTATCCCCTCGGGGACACGGAAACCATGATGATAAAGGGCCGAGACCTTGTAACCGGGATTCCCAAAACCCTCGAGGTCCATTCCGATGAGATCCGGGAATCGATCCAGGAGCAAATCGATTCCATCCTGGAAACCATAAAGGTAGTCCTTGAGCAAACGCCTCCGGAGTTATCGGGCGACATCGTGGACCGCGGGATCGTTTTGACCGGTGGGGGTGCGCTTCTAAAAAACCTCGATCACTTCCTAAGGCTTAAGACGGGACTGCCGATAATGCTCGCCGAAGACCCCCTGTCTACTGTCGTGCTCGGCTCCGGTAAGGCTTTGGATGAGATCGCAATCCTGCGGGACGTGCTGTCTTGAAAAGATTTAACCCGCATCTTGCTTACAATCGTCCATTCCAAACTTTCCCGGGTTAATTCCCCTATGGCCTTCGCAAATAAGATGGTTACCGAACAGGAACGGGCGCAGTCACCAGGGGAGGAAATCGCAAACGCCGTAAGCCATGGCGTTGGGTTGATCGCATCTCTTGTTGCTGCGCCGTTTCTAATCGTTTCGACCCTGCGCGGCGAAAACCCGTGGAATATCATCGGCGCCGGTGTTTTTACCGGGGCTTTGGTCCTTCTCTACCTGGCATCCACTCTCTATCACGCGCTTCCAAAGAACAAAGCAAAACGTGTGTTTCAGGTGCTGGACCACGGGGCTATTTTCCTTCTTATCGCCGGCACCTACACCCCGTTTACGCTCGGCGTGCTTCGCGGCCCCTGGGGATGGACGCTCTTATCTCTTGTGTGGGGCCTCGCAATATTTGGCGCGGCGATGACGGCAATGAGCGCCATGGAGCGCCCCTGGCTGTCCACCGGACTCTACCTCGCCATGGGGTGGCTGATCCTGGTGGCTGTTCGGCCCCTCTGGCTCCATATGCCCTTTGACGGAATCCTTTGGCTTTTGGCCGGAGGGCTCTTCTACACCGGCGGTGTGGCGTTTTATGCGGCTAAGCGGGTGCGCTACAGCCACTTCGTGTGGCACCTGTTTGTTATTGCGGGCGCCACATGTCATTTCTTCGCAGTTCTCTGGTATGCTTAAAGGGCTCGCACAGCGGGACCGTTGCGTTCCGTTTTCGCAAATCCCGCTACTCTGGCGCCTTATCCCGTGCTTTGTGGATTTACGCCGCTCTATTGCACTGCAGGGGGGAAACCGATCATGAAATCCAAGGCTGACAAACTGGCAGGGGAGCTCCTCCACAAAGACTTCGAACTCCTTAGTCCGCGCGAGCAAAACGTAATTAACCGTATCGCCGACGGCGTCCACATTAGCCGCAATGTTCTCAAGGAACACGAAGAAAAACTGACCCCCGGGCAAAGGCTTGCCGACCGCGTGGCCGCTTTTGGCGGATCGTGGCCCTTTATCATCTTGTTCATGGCTGTTTTGGTCGCATGGATTGCGATAAATTCTCTGATTTTAGCCCGGTGGAACCACACGTTCGATCCCTATCCCTACATCCTGCTCAATCTCGTGTTATCGATGCTTGCCGCCATCCAGGCCCCGGTTATCATGATGTCCCAGAACCGCCATTCGGAAAAAGACAGAATCGATGCCGCCCACGACTACGAGGTGAACCTCAAAGCCGAGCTCGAAATCTTGTCGCTACATCAAAAACTCGACATCCTGAGAGAAAAGCAGTGGAGTGACCTGCTCGCGGTGCAAAAGGAGCAGACTCAAATCCTTACGCACCTGATGGAAGAAGTGCTGGTCCTTAAAAACGGAGGCGGCGGAGTTGTCCATAAAGCATCGGAAAAGGGGAGGCTCTAATGGCGAAAATAATCAAAACAGATGGAGAGCCCAGCCCGATAAATAAGCTCTTCGACCGATTAAAGGGTCCGGGAAAGGGTGGTCCGAACGGGGACGATCCTGCCAAGAAAAAGATGCACCTTTCGATCGGGTATTTTATAGCGGCCATGTTGCTCATCTTCTGGTTCCAAAACCACATGGGGGCCCAGAAGGTCGAAACGGTCCCCTATTCTAAGTTTAAGCAGTGGGTGCAAGACGATGCGGTGGGAAGTCTTCTCATCGGTCCGGAGCAGATAACGGGGACGCTAAAAGGGCAAAAGGATAAACCGGCCACATCTTTTGCAACCGTTCGGGTTGAAGACCCCAAACTCGTAGGGGAGCTGGAGCAAAAAGGGATCAAGTTCAGCGGCCATGTCGAGAGCAAGTTGCTCGGGGCGCTGATGTCCTGGCTGCTGCCGCTTGGGGTTTTCGCCTTCATCTGGTTTTTTCTCATGAAACGAATGAGCGGGGGCCCTCAGGGTGTGCTCTCCCTTGGGAAGGCACAGGTGAAGGTCTATGGTGAAAAGGACCTTAAGGTATCGTTTGAAGATGTTGCCGGGATCGATGAGGCCAAGGGCGAACTCGAAGAAGTCGTCGAGTTTCTAAAAAACCCGAAGAAGTCTCAGCGCCTGGGAGGGCGCATACCCAAGGGGGTTTTGCTCGTGGGCTCGCCCGGGACCGGCAAGACGCTTCTTGCGCGGGCCGTTGCGGGCGAAGCCGGTGTGATGTTTTTTAGCATGAGCGGGTCGGAATTTGTCGAAATGATCGTAGGAGTTGGCGCGGCCCGCATCCGGGATCTCTTTAAACAGGCGAGAGAGCATGCTCCGTGCATAATCTTTCTAGACGAAATGGATGCGCTGGGCAAGGCGCGAGGGATGAACCCCATGGGCGGCCACGACGAGCGCGAGCAGACGCTAAACCAGCTTCTAGTCGAAATGGACGGCTTTGACCCGAGTGCCGGGGTGATCATCCTGGCCGCTACAAACCGCCCCGATGTCCTTGACCCCGCCTTGCTGCGCCCGGGCAGATTCGACCGCCACGTGGCAATCGATAAGCCCGACATTCGGGGACGGGAGGCAATCCTTAAGGTTCACGCAAACAATGTCGCAATGGGTCCGGATGTAGATCTTAAAAAAGTCGCCGCCATGACTCCGGGGTTTGTCGGGGCCGATCTGGCCAATCTGATCAATGAAGCCGCCCTGATCGCGGCCAGGGGGGATGCCGAGGAAGTGACCATGGCCAATTTCCAGGAGGCCGCCGATCGCATCATGGGGGGGCTGGAGAAAAAAAACCGCGTCATGAGTCAGAAAGAAAAAGAGATCGTGGCCTACCACGAATCGGGGCATGCGCTTGTGGCGATGCTTTTGCCGGGGACAGATCCGGTTAGCAAAATCTCGATCATCCCCAGAGGCATTGCGGCGCTTGGCTACACTCAGCAGCTTCCCACCGAGGACCGCTATCTCATGACCCGGGACGAACTCCTGGATCGGCTGCAGGTCCTTTTGGGCGGCCGGGTTGCCGAGGAGGTGATCTTTAAAGACATTTCCACGGGGGCCCAAAACGACCTCCAGCGCGCAAGCGATATCGCCCGCACGATGGTAATGGAGTATGGGATGAGCGAGCGGCTGGGGCTTTTTACCTACTCGCGCAGGCCGCAGTCACGCTACCTCGAGCTCGGTTTGGGTTCAAACGAAAAAGAATACAGCGAGCGCACGGCGCAGGAAATCGATGAGGAAAAAAGCAGGATTATGGATGAGGCCCACCAGAAGGTCCGGCTCACGTTGAAAAAGTACAGGGATTGCCTCGAAAAGCTCGCCGCCTTACTGCTCGAAAAGGAAACCATCGGGGGGGAGCAATTACAACAGTTTGCCGGGGAGGTGAGGAGTCGGGCGGCTGAGGCTGGAAAAGATCCTGCGAGCGATGAGACACATTGATGCGTCTCGGAGGGTAGCCGTTTTAACAGGATATGGCCGGCGTGAGATTGAATAATACAGGGGCAACCATTGCGCGAGAGGCTTTTTAGGAAGCGTCCGACGTTGTTTCCATTCTACCAAACGTGGTCGCCTGTCACACAACCTCGATGTCGATGTGTCCGGGAAATTCCCCGAACATCGCGCTTCTTTCCAATTCTCCTTGAGGATTAAAAAACCGCATATTGCCGTCATTGTCGCAGAACCAGACTTCTTTGGCCCCCTTCTCAAAATACAATGACATTTTGTGTTTCATCGTCTTTTCTCTCTTGGAGGGCGATATCACTTCGACAACCACTTCAGGGGATTCCCGATACGGATCGCTATCCTTGTTTTTTTGAAAAACCCGGTGCTTCCCCATGCGACATCGGCAATCTTTGTCCCGTCGGAAGTTTCAACGTTGCATTCCTGTATCGCCTTCTTTATTTCTCCATGCTGCTCAAACCAGCTAGCGATATGCATCCGGAACAACCGATGGCTGTTCTTGGCTGCCACCATCATAATATACCCATCCGCATTGGTCTCAATCTTAAAAGGCAGGTCTTGCAGGCTTGGGTGCTCGACCACTTCATGCCATTCCATTTCAAGTCTCCTTTCTAAAGCGCTTGGCGACAAAAAACTCGAGCTCCTCGTGCCGATCCCGGCGAACCTGTCACCAAATCAATCCTGCGGAGGCGGACGGTCCAGTTCCACGGGAATAATATATATCCTTATTCGCCCCGGCCGGTAGCTTTTTCGCCGGCGCCTCGCTCTCGGTCCTCTGGTCCACCCGGACGCCGGCGCTCGGGCGCCTCGTACGTCTTCATGCAGCGCTTCTGAAGGTTTATTTACGGACAAGCCCTTAGTATCAAAAGTGGATGTGCCCTTTGGCGCCCTCGATGGCATCTGCTCTTTTCTTAAGTATTTCTTGTCCGAGTAAGTGATGATGGGATTATTGACATAAAAAAGAGCTTGCATATCCGAATTTTGCGGTTACAATAGTGGAGTGCCGGTGGAGTAGGCTATTTTGAGTTGCGGGAAATCGATCTTTTACCATTTATAATGGTGCGGTTTCGGGGTAACTTTGGGTGCCACGCCAAAAGAGCAGTGTAAATAACACAAGATTTGCAAAAGGATGTTCAAAATGGTTGAAGGTCGAGTAAAGTGGTTTAATGATAGCAAGGGCTATGGATTTATTGAAGCTGACAGTGGACATGATGTGTTCGTTCATCACTCATCCATCGAAGGCGAAGGCTTCAAATCTTTGGGCGAGGGTGATCGGGTCAGTTTCGCCGAAGAAAAGGGCGACAAAGGGCTAAACGCTACAAACGTAAGAAAACTCTAATCGAAGCTTTTTAAAAGCGTTGGAGTTACATATTGGCCGGAGCCGTAAAAAGCTCCGGCTTTTTATTCCGGAGCAGCGGCCGGGAAATCTCCTGCCTGCGTTATATATTCTTATCGTTGGCCGGCTCAGGACGACATAGCCTCCCGGGAGCACCGTTAATTGGAACCGGCTTGGCCGACAAAGAGTGTGCCTTGTGCTCCGAGCGGCACATCCCCCCCTTCACCTGGTGAAAAGACGGCGAAAGAAACCCCCTCTTTTGAGGAATGGCGCCTGACCCACTGCCTCAATGCGTCCTTTCTGCCAAACCGTATTGTGACTGGCGAAAAAGGCGAGTGGTTTAATACGGAGTTGCGTTCAAGCCACGCCAAAAGGAGGGGTTTCGCTACGTTTCACCCATCGTGCAATGTTTGCGGGACCGGCGCGGGATGGGGGGAGCGAGAAGGCGCAACCCATCAGGCTAAACTGGTCTAAGATCGGATCGCCTCCGGATTGTAATCGGTGCGTTTAAAACCGGCGATGCCGGTAATCCTTATGAAGGAAAAAGCCATGCTTTCAAAAGCCTCGATTCATAGAGCGGTCTTGCAGGCCCGGGGTTGTGTGCAAGGAGATCTTTACCTCGATGCCGCAGGCAAATCCGTTTCTTTTGTCGTTGGAAAGAGGGATTCCCTGGACTACGGGCGCACCTATAAGGATTTTTGGCGCCTTGCCGGGGAGCATTCCTTTGAAAAGGTTGCCGGGATAATACAAAGGTGGGCGGCTTCGATGTGAGAGTGAAACTTCGCTTTTCAAAAAAAAGGAATTAATAATGCTGAGCAATAAGGATCGAAACAACAAGGGAAACGTTAAAGGAGTCGATGAAGGACATCAAAAGGCGAAAAGCGAGCCAAGCACGCGCGAGTTGCGAAGAAAGAATGCGGTAAAAAAGGTCAAGAGGCGCAAATAAATGAAATCGGGCACTAAGGCCTTTGGGCGTACCTTGCTTCTTTTGAGGAGAAGGCTTTTCTTCGCAAAAAGCCCGTTAAAGAAGTGCGCAGTCGACGAGCCGCCGCTTCGATCCGAGTTGTTTAGCGCCGATCAGATGGAGCAGCATGGCAAGACCCTCGCGGACTGGCACCGTTTGACGCCGGGCCGCCCGAGGGACCGGCTTCTGAGGCGAGTGGCCGAAAATCAAGAAGTACTTCTCTCAGTCCACAACCTGCTGACCCGGGCCGTCAAGGCAGAGCGCCGGATTACCCCGGCCGGGGAATGGCTGCTCGACAACTTCTATTTGATCGAAGAGCAGATACGAACAGCCAGGCTTCACCTGCCAAGGGGCTATAGCCAGGAGTTGCCGCGTTTGCTTGACGGCCCGTCCGCGGGGCTTCCGCGGGTCTATGACATCGCGCTGGAAACTATTTCGCATGGCGATGGACGAGTTGACCTGGAGAGCCTTGCCGGTTTTGTCGCCGCCTACCAGACGGTATCGGAGCTCAGCCTGGGCGAGTTGTGGGCGATACCCATCATGCTGCGCCTGGCGCTTATAGAAAATCTGCGGCGTGTGGCCACCCGGATCTCTTCCGACAGGGCCGACCGTAACCTTGCAGACTATTGGGCGGACCAGATGACGGAGATCGCCGGGAGGGACCCCAAGAGCCTGATTTTAGTCATCGCGGATATGGCGCGCTCGGACCCGCCCATGGTGGGCTCGTTTATCGCCGAGTTTTCGCGCCGGCTGCAGGGCCAGGGTCCAGCCCTGGCGTTGCCGCTCACCTGGATTGAACAGCGACTCGCAGAGTCTGCCCAGACTATCGAACAATTGGTGCGCTCGGAGAACCAGCAACAGGCCGTGGACCAGGTTTCGATGAGCAACAGCATCGGCAGCCTCCGTTTCCTGGCTGCGATGGACTGGCGCGAGTTCGTTGAAACGATCAGCCTTGTCGAAAAAACCCTGGGAGCGGATCCGGGAAACATCTACCCCAAGATGGATTTTGCCAGCCGCGATCGCTACCGCCATGTCGTTGAAAAGACGGCGAAACACAGTTTGTACTCCGAAAAAGAGGTGGCGGGGCTCGCGATCCGTTTGGCGCAGGAGGGGGCTGCTCGAAAGGGCGGAGACGATCGCGCGGCGCACGTGGGTTTCTACCTGGTGGGTAGAGGACTAGCGCAGTTGGAACGAGTGGCGGGAGTGCGTCGATCGCTTTCCGGAGTCCTTTGCAAATTCGGACGCCGTTATCCTCTGGCGCTCTATGGCGGGGCGATTGTGGCGATCTCTGTGCTCTTCTGCTGGCTAATGGTGATGAAGGCGCAGGAAAGCAGCCGAAATGGCTGGCTGCTCGCACCGGCCGGACTTCTTTTTTTCCTGTCCGCAAGCCACCTTGGGGTGGCCGTGGTAAACTGGCTGGCGACGCTTATGGCAACGCCGCACCCGCTGCCGCGACTGGATTTTTCCAAAGGGATCCCGAAGGAGTCGCGCACCCTGGTAATAGTTCCGGCCATGCTCACAAGCCTTCCAAACATCGAGGATTTACTCGATGGACTGGAAGTGCGTTTCCTGGCAAATCGGGATGACAACCTGCACTTCGCTCTTTTGACCGACTTTACAGACGCGCTCCGGGAAACGATGCCCGAAGACGATGCCCTTTTGCAACTGGCCCGAGAAAGAATCGAAGAGTTAAATGAAAAGTACCCGAGCGGCTCGCAGAGCGATATTTTCCTGCTCTTTCATCGCCCGCGCCGCTGGAATCCCGATGAGCGGGTCTGGATGGGGTATGAGAGAAAGCGCGGAAAGCTTTCCGACTTAAATTGGCTGCTGCGCGCCGGGCCAAATACCAGCCCGGGGGATCGCTTTTCGCTTATCGTTGGCAAAACCGCTGTTTTGGCGAGCGTAAAGTATGTGATCACCCTCGATACGGACACCCAACTGGCTCGCGATTCGGCACGGCAGTTTGTTGGAGCCATGGCGCACCCTCTTAATCGCGCCCGCTACGATGACGAAAAAAAGCGAGTGGTTGAAGGCTACGCTATCCTGCAACCGCGGGTGGCGCTCAGCCTGCCCGGATCGAATCGGTCCCGGTACGCGCGCATGTGCGGAAACGATGCCGGGATCGATCCTTATACGCGCGCCGTCTCCGATGTCTACCAGGATCTTTTCGGCGAGGGCTCTTTTATCGGCAAGGGGATCTACGACGTAGACGCCTTTGAGCGGGCGATAAACGACCGTTTCCCCCCCAACCGGATCCTTAGCCACGATTTGCTGGAAGGGTGCTACGCACGGGCCGCGCTGTTAAGCGATGTGCAATTATACGAGGAATACCCCTCTCGCTACAGCGCGGACGTAAGCCGTCGGAGCCGTTGGATTCGAGGCGATTGGCAGATTGGGCGCTGGGTGTTGCCCGGTGTTCCCGGGAAGGATTCGCGTTTTGAAAAGAACTCGCTCTCGATGCTTTCCCGGTGGAAGATCTTTGACAACCTGAGGCGCAGTCTAACGCCGTTTGCTTTAACCCTTGTGTTGCTGCTGGGCTGGACACAGCTTCGGTCGGCATGGCTTTGGAGCCTGTCGGTTACGGGAATCATTCTCATACCTGCTTTGATCGGCGCCCTACCGGGCGTGATTAAAAAACCAGGCGATGTGACTCTGCGCCAGCACCTGGCCGAGGCGTTGTTTTCTACCGGCAGGGGCCTTGCCCGGGCCGGCTTTTTTCTCGTGTGTCTTCCCTACGAGGCCTTTTTCAGCCTGGACGCAGTTTTTCGCACTCTGTGGCGCCTGCTCATCTCGCACCGAAAGCTTTTGGAATGGAACCCTTCGAGCGGCCGGGATCAAAATCTGCGCACCGACCTCGCCGGCTCGTGCAAGACCATGTGGATCGCCCCGGCAATGGCTTTCGCCGTAGCCTTTGCTCTTGCGCTGTTTAGGCCGAGCGCCCTGATTGCCGCCGTTCCCATCCTCGCTCTTTGGTTTGGCTCTCCTGCTATCGTCTGGTGGCTCAGCCGGCCGCTCGATTTGCTGGAAGAAAGGCTAACAAGCGAGCAGACCGCCTTTTTGCGCAACCTATCCCGGAAAACCTGGGCCTTTTTCGAGACCTTCGTCGGCCCCCAAGATAACTGGCTGCCCCCCGATAACGTTCAGGAGCATCCCCTGGCGGTGATTGCGCACCGCACCTCGCCAACCAACATCGGCCTGGCGCTGACAGCCAATTTGACAGCCTACGATTTTGGCTATCTTTCGGCGGGGCGACTCCTTGAGCGCACAGAGAACGCCTTCCGCGCAATGGAAGCCCTCGATAGACACCGGGGCCACTTCTATAACTGGTACGACACCCAATCGTTACAGCCGCTTTTGCCGCTCTACATTTCCTCGGTCGACTCCGGAAATCTCGCGGGCCATCTGCTGACATTGCGCCAGGGCCTTATCGCCCTGGCCGATGACACTATCGTTGGAACGCAACTCTTTGACGGGCTAAGCGACACGTTCAGGGTCCTGGGAGACGTTTTGCCAAGGACTGCCCCGGTCCAGCTCGCTAAACTTCAAAAGGAGCTGGGCGAACTCGGCGACCCATCCCGGCCGGCAACTCTTTCAAAGACCGGGCTGTGCCTTGAGCGGCTTTTGCTGACGGCCTGCGAAGTCGTCGCGGCCATCGAATCTTTCGAGAGATTTCCCGGCCGAGAAGATGCCCTGTGGTGGGCGCGCGCATTCGCTTCCCAATGCCGGGACGCCGTAGAGGAAATAGAGCATCTCGCTCCGTGGACGCAGATGCTCTCTTCTCCGGATAGGCCCCCGAACTTTCACGGTATCGATGAGATTGTGACGCTGCGCCGGTTGGCAAACCTCAACGAGGGGCTCCTGCCGGAAATAGACCATCGACTGGCCCTAAGTGTTGCCCCGGGAGAGAAGGCGTGGCTCGGGGAACTACGCTCTTTTGTCCTGGAGGGGGGACTGCGCGCCGGAGAACGGATTGGGGCTATTGAGCGGTTCGCCATACAGGCAAATGAGTTTGCCCGCATGGAATATGATTTCCTATACGATAAGGCGCGTCACCTTCTGGCCATCGGCTACAACGTGAGCGAACACAGGCGGGACGCAAGCTATTACGATCTGCTGGCTTCGGAAGCCAGACTTTCGAGCTTCGTTGCGATTTCTCAGGGAGCATTGCCCCAGGATAGCTGGTTCGCCCTTGGACGCCTGCTTACTACCGCCGGCGGGGAACCGGTCCTGCTCTCGTGGAGCGGGTCGATGTTTGAATACCTCATGCCGCTCCTGGTTATGCCGACATACGAAAACACACTGCTCGATCGGACCTGCAAGGCTGCTGTGGCCGCCCAGATCGAGTATGGTCGAAAATGCGGGACGCCCTGGGGCATTTCAGAATCGGGATATAATGCCGTCGATGTTCAACTAAACTACCAGTACCGGTCCTTCGGAGTGCCGGGCCTGGGGCTGAAACGGGGGCTTTCCGAAGACCTTGTGATCGCACCGTATGCTACGGTGCTGGCGCTGATGGTTGCGCCCGCAAAAGCTTGCGCTAATCTTTTGCGCCTTGCGGCTGAAGGGTTTCTGGGAAAATTGGGCTTCCATGAAGCAATCGACTACACCCCTTCGCGCTTGCGCCGTGGTCAGCCGAGCGCTGTGATTCGATCCTACATGGTTCATCACCAGGGGATGAGCTTTCTTGCCTTGGCCTATCAACTCCTGGGCCGTCCCATGCAGAAACGATTCGAATCCGAACCCTTGTTCCAGGCGACCTTGCTGTTGCTCCAGGAAAGGACGCCAAAGGCCAGCGCGTTCTATGCGCGAACGACCGAGCTCTCCGAGTCTCTTGCGGCCCCCGGTGGCTCGGAGACCCCTGTGCGTGTTTTTAGCAGCCCCGACACGCCGACTCCCGAAGTGCAGTTGCTCTCAAACGGCAGATATCATCTGATGGTCACTAACGCCGGCGGCGGCTACAGCCGCTGGAACGACATCGCCGTAACCCGTTGGCGAGAAGACGCCACGCGCGATAACTGGGGGGCGTTTTGCTACATC
The DNA here is from genome assembly GCA_031292215.1 of Syntrophobacteraceae bacterium. Classification (GTDB taxonomy): domain Bacteria; phylum Desulfobacterota; class Syntrophobacteria; order Syntrophobacterales; family Syntrophobacteraceae; genus SbD1. The sequence goes on from JARLHO010000050.1 coordinate 12,247, forward strand.
CAGGACGTTTCCGGCAAAAAGTTCCAGTCCACAACGTATCAACCGACGCTCAAGCGATCGAAAAACTTTGAGGCGATTTTTTCGGAAGGCCGAGCGGAGTTTCGCTGCCGCCACGACGACCTGGACGTCTACACCGAGATCGTTGTCTCGCCTGAAGACGATATTGAGCTTCGCCGGATCACTATCACCAACCGCAGTCGCACGCGCAAGGAAATCGATGTCACGAGCTACGCCGAAGTGGTCCTGGCCTCGCCGGTCGCAGACGCGCTCCATCCGGCCTTTAGCAATCTATTTGTCCAAACCGGGATCCTGCGTAAACAGCGGGCGATTCTTTGCACTCGGCGCCCCCGGTCCGTAGACGAAAAGACGCCTTGGATGCTCCATCTCATGGCCGTGCATGGGGCAAAAACCGGGGAGGTGTCCTACGAAACGGATCGGCTGCGCTTTATCGGCCGCGAAAACACTCTGGCCAATCCGCAGGCGATGAGCGGACCCTCGGATCCTTTAGGGGTGCTTTCGGGCGCCGAGGGGTCGGTCCTTGACCCCATTGTGGCCATCCGTTACCGCATAACGCTCGATCCGGAAAAACCGGCGACCGTAAATATCGTCTCAGGGATAAGTGAGACGCGGGAAGGCGCCATTAGCCTGGTGGAAAAATACCAGGATCGCCACCTCGCCGATCGGGTCTTCGATCTGGCATGGACCCATAGCCAGGTGCTCTTGCGCCAGATAAACGCAACGCAGGCCGACGCGCAGCTCTACTGCCGGCTGGCGGGCTCGATCATTTACGCAAATCCGTTGCTGCGAGCCGATCCGCGCGTTCTCATAAAGAACCACCGGGGCCAATCCGGTCTTTGGGGCCACGGTATTTCCGGCGATTTGCCCATTGTGCTGCTGCGTATCGAAGATCCGGCGAATATCGATCTCGTGCGCCAGCTCGTGCAGGCCCACGCGTACTGGCGTCTAAACGGCCTGGCGGTCGATCTGGTGATCTGGAACGAAGATCATGCCGGCTACCGCCAGATCCTTCACGATCAGATCATGGGGCTCATCGCAGCGGGTATCGAAGTCAACGTGACCGATCGGCCGGGCGGGATTTTCGTAAGAGCTGCGGACCAGTTGGCCGAAGAGGACCGTATCCTTATCCAAACGGTTGCCCGAGCCGTTATAGCCGACAGCCGCGGGACGCTGCAAGACCAGATTGGCGGCCGCAGGCAAGTCGAGGCGAGCGCGCCCCTCCTTACCCCCACCCGAACGCAGCGCCCGGAACCCGTAGCTCTTGCTCCCCTGCCTCGAAACGATTTGAAATTTTTTAACGGCCTTGGCGGATTTACTCCCGATGGGCGCGAGTACGTTATCACCACCGCTCAGGGACAACTGACGCCGGCCCCATGGGTTAATGTTCTGGCCAACCCCCACTTTGGAACGGTCATCTCGGAAAGCGGCCTTGCCTACACCTGGGGCGAGAATGCCCACGAGTTCCGCCTCACTCCCTGGGGAAACGATCCGGTAAGCGATGCGAGCGCGGAAGCGTTTTACCTCCGCGATGAGGAGCGAGGCCATTTCTGGTCACCCACTCCGCTGCCCTGCCGCGGAACGACCCCCTACGTCACCCGCCACGGCTTCGGCTACAGTGTCTTCGAACACACCGAGCGAGGCATCCGCTCCGAGCTTTGGGTTTATGTGGCCCTCGACGCACCAGTCAAGTTCGCGGTGCTAAAGGTGCGAAACGAAACCGATAGATCCCGTCGCATCTCCGCTACCGGATACGCGGAATGGGTCCTTGGGGACTTGCGGCCAAAAACGACCATGCACGTCATTACCGAAATCGACCCGGAAAGCGGGGCGCTCTTTGCCCGCAACCCCTATAACACCGAGTTTGGCGAGTGCACTGCCTTCTATGATGTTGACGACGTCTCCCGCACCGTTAGCGGCGATCGGACGGAGTTTCTGGGGCGAAACGGCGCCTTGAGCTCACCTTTGGCCATGACCCGCACGCGCCTTTCCGGCAAAGTGGGGGCTGCCCTGGACCCTTGCGCCGCGATGCAGGTGAGCTTCGATCTGGGCGCCGGCCAGGAGCGAGAAATCGTCTTCCGGCTGGGAGTCGGGCGAGACGCCGAGGAGGCCAAAAGCCTGGTCAAGCGCTTCCGGGGAACCGTTGCTGCCAGAAGCGCTCTCGATGTGGTGTGGCAGCACTGGACCCACACCCTGGGGGCGGTAAATGTGGAAACCCCCGACCAGTCCTTAAATGTGCTGGTAAACGGTTGGCTCTTGTACCAGACCCTTGCCTGCCGCCTGTGGGCAAGAAGCGGATACTACCAGTCGGGAGGGGCTTTCGGTTTCCGCGATCAGTTACAAGACGTGATGGCGCTCATCCACGCAGCGCCACAGCTTACGCGCGAACACCTCCTTCTGTGCGCCTCCCGCCAGTTCCAGGAAGGAGACGTGCAACACTGGTGGCACCCTCCCACAGGGCGGGGCGTTCGCACGCACTGCTCAGACGATTACCTCTGGCTGCCGCTTGCGACCTACCGCTATGTTCTACACACCGGGGACACCGGAGTATTGGATGAGCCCGTTCAATTCCTTTACGGCCGCCAGGTAAAAGAGGACGAAGACTCCTACTACGATCTGCCGGGAAGATCCGAGGAGGCCGCAACCCTTTACGAACACTGTGTCCGGGCCATCAAATACGGCCTCAAATTCGGCGAGCGGGGGTTGCCGCTGATCGGCTCCGGGGACTGGAACGACGGCATGAACCTGGTGGGCGAACATGGAAAAGGCGAAAGCGTCTGGCTGGGTTTTTTCCTCTTTGATGTGCTCGCGCGCTTTGCCGAGATTGCCGAAAAACGTGGCGACGTGTCCTTTGCCAAGCGTTGCCAAAAGGAAGCGGCTCAACTGCGGGCAAAAATCGAAGAAAACGGCTGGGACGGCGAGTGGTATCGCCGGGCATACTTTGACGACGGCTCTCCTCTTGGCGCCTCGGCTAATACGGAGTGCCGGATTGATTCGATTTCGCAAAGCTGGTCTGTTTTATCCGGGGCAGGGGACGAAAAACGCTCGCGCATGGCCATGGAAGCCGTCTATGAGCGCCTCGTCCGTAGCGACCCTGGACTGGTCCAGCTCCTTTCCCCCCCCTTCGACAAATCGGAGTTAAATCCGGGCTACATTAAAGGCTATGTCCCGGGCGTTAGAGAAAACGGCGGCCAATATACCCATGCGGCCATCTGGGCGGCGATGGCCTTCGCTCGCCTGGGGGACAACCGGCGCGCCTGGGAGCTCTTTACCATGATAAACCCCGTTAACCATGCGAGATCGAGCGAGGAGAGCGCCCGCTACAAAGTGGAGCCCTACGTCGTTTCGGCCGATGTCTACGCGGTGGCCCCCCATATCGGTCGAGGAGGCTGGACATGGTATACGGGCTCGGCTGCCTGGATGTACCGGTTGATCGTGGAATCTTTTCTGGGGCTAAGTCTCGAAGTCGACAAATTGCGCTTTACACCGTGCCTTCCCGCGGACTGGGAAGGGTTTACGATGCACTACCGGTATCGGGAGACAGTCTACCACATAGCCGTTTTGCAATCGCAGACCGGCAGAGGCGAGACGCGTGTCACAGTAGATAACGTCGAGCAACCCGATAAGACGGTTACCCTTGTCGACGATCACCGGGAGCACTCGGTAGAGGTGAGAATAAACTGATCGACCAACAAAACTTCTTATCAGGTGCTTTTCATGTCGCCACTCAAGGCTTTTTCAAATTTATCCTTCTGCTTGAGCAGGTAATCGCGCATCGAGCCGCCCTCGGCGATCGCCTGGTCGATAGTTGCGACCGCGTCCTCATACATGCCGTTGACAAAATAGGCCTCGGCGAGCGTATCGAGGATTCCCGGGGCAGGGTTTATGGAAGCCGCCTTGAGCGCAAGTCTTAAGGCTTCCTCCGGATGGCGGAAGGAATAGGGACCGGTCGCATAGAGCCAGGCCAGGTTGTTTAAAGCGGAGGGATCATCGGGCGCCTTATTGAGGGCGGCCCTTAGGACCGATTCGGCCCGGGAGTATCTGCCCCTCTGGCTAAGAAGCGCCCCGTAGGCCGAAAGATATTGCACATTGCCCGGGTCTTTGGCGATGGCGTGTTCGAGGATTCTTAGCTCGACGCTCGCTCGGAGCTCCTTGGTAAAGCCTGCCTTGTTGGCCCTCCAGTTGGCGAAAAGAAGAGCCGATATTACGGCTGCAAAGAGCAAAACGGAGCCGTAGAGCTTCCGGTTGTGCCTTCGGATAAGATCCCGGTTCCTGAAAGCTTCCACCAGGAAATTCACTCTCTGCCTGATGCTGTAGTGGTGCCAACTGGGCAGATCCTCAATCCTTCCGCTGTGAAAGGCGATCTTTTGAAGCGAGGTGATAAGAGGCTCGGGGTCGCCCACGAGCTCCATGGCGTACAGGTCGGCCTGCCGTTCGCTGTTGCGCAGAAAATAGCCGAAAATGAACCGAAGAAAGAAAACCATGGCCAGAACTATCGGCAGGGCGGACAGAAGAGAAAAGGTCGATGCGGCTACACCGCTCGTTGCAGCCGACCAGTTAAAAATTGTCCGGTTTGAGAGTGCGAGCCACTTAAGAGTATCGCCAAGCTCCATCACAAGAAGGACGAAAAGTATCAGGAGCGCTACGAAAAGCAACAGGTGCTTTTTTCGCACATGTCCCATCTCGTGGGCGATTACGGCCTTTAGTTCGGAAGTGTCAAGGGTTCTCAACAAACCCGCCGTTATGAGGATGTAGCGCAACCGGGGGAGGATGCCGACCACTCCGGCCGTAAGGATATCGGTTCCAAAAAGAGGCCAGAGAAGAAGGCCGCCGTTCTTGAAGTCCTGTTCGTCGCAAAACCGTTGCAGTTCGTTCGTCGTATAATCCCGAGGAAGCGGTTTGCAGCCCCACATTCGAACGATCAGCCAGGGGCCGAGGAGCACGAACCCGAAAAGAGCTACGGAAATGAGCCCCAGTTGGGCGAAATCCGAAGTCATGAAGGCGGGGGCTTTTATTAAGTCGAGTAGATCGGCGGCGATGGAAATCAAAAGCCAGGGGAACAGGATGGCGGAAGTAAAAGAAAGGTGTCCCTTTATGAAATGGGCTCGGGACGTCCCCGCGCCTGAGAGGGCCTCGTGGACCGGATAGCCGAAATACCAGACGATCGCCAGGTGCACCATGTAGATGGCAAGGCCGACAATCCCCGAGACGGTCGCAAACTTTGTGTATCCTGGAATCACGCCCAGGCAGGCGGCTAGATTCAGACCGTAGAGGTAGACCGCGAGAAACCCGATGGCCGTGATGGAAAGAAGCGTTTCGGCGCGAAAATAGGCTCGGGAAAGTATCGAGGGGGAAGCGTTTTCGTCTGCTGCTTTTTTTAGCTTTCCAAAAGTGCGCCAGCAGCAAAAGACAAAAAAACAAAACAGGGCGAGGATGTAGAGAGCATCCGGCCAGTGCGGCGCAGGCGGCCTTCCCGTTTGCGGCAGGGTGCTGAAAAGCAGCAGGACTACGATAAAATAGATGAGCTGATTATACATTTAAAAAGTTTGAGTCCTCGATTGCTTTCCATAAAAAACAGAACTTAAGACTCAAACGCGAGATTTAAACCCGCACCCGGGCGCATCTTTTACCTCAAAGCAGTGCTTTGCCAACTCATCTTCGAATTGAACCGGGTAGTCCCCGTTAAAACACGCAAGGCAGAACGGATGATCGTTGGACACAGCCCCCGCAGCTTCGAGCAACCCATCGACGCTCAGATAGTTAAGAGAATCAAGGCCGATGAAATCCCGTATTTCGGCTACCGTGTGCGAGGCGGCGATCAGCTCTCCCTTGGTGGAAAAGTCTATCCCGTACGGGCAGGGGTAGCGGTGAGGCGGGCAGCTTACCAGCATGTGAACTTCTTTTGCCCCGGCCTGCCGCAGCGAATCTATCCTTGTCCGGGTAGTGGTGCCCCGAATTATCGAGTCCTCGACGAGAAGAACGCTTTTGCCCTTTAGCAATTCTCGAACGGGGTTTAGTTTGACCCGTACCTGGAAATCCCGCATCGCCTGGCTGGGTTGGATGAAAGTGCGCCCGACGTAATGGTTTCTTATGACTCCCATCTCCAGCGGGATATTGTTTGCGTGGGCAAAACCGATGGCCGCGTAATTTCCCGAATCGGGGAAGGGCATCAGCAAATCCGCGTGAATGGAAGGGTTCTCCTTGGCCAGCAAAGCCCCGAGCTTTTTTCGGAACATATAGACGTTCTGGTTGAAGATATTGCTGTCGGGCCTCGAAAAGTAGATGAATTCGAATATGCAATACGAAGGACGCTTTTTGGGGAAAGGGAAAATCGAACGTATACCGTCATCGTCGATAATTATAATTTCGCCCGGCTCGATGTCCCGGATGTAGGTGGCCTCGACGAGATCCAGGGCGCAGGTCTCCGAGGCCAGAACGTAGGCGCCGCCTTCGAGCTCTCCCAGGCAAAGAGGCCTGAAACCGTTGGGGTCCCGCACCCCGATCAGCATGTCGCGGGTGCTCATGACCAGCGAGTAGGCCCCCTTTACCCTTTTTAGGGTTTCCACCAGGGCATCCTCTATCCCTTGCTCCAGGTTTCGGGCCAGCAGGTGCATAAAAATTTCGGTGTCCATCGTGGAGCGAAAAATCGCTCCTTTCCTCTCGAGCTCGCGGCGCAGTTCGACCGCGTTTACCAGGTTGCCGTTGTGGCCGATGGCATAGTAATTGTTGCCGTGAAACACCACGAAAGGCTGAGCGTTTGAGGCAAGGGATGACCCGGTGGTCGAGTAGCGCACATGTCCTATGGCCAGGTAGCCCCTGAGGCTCTTTAGGATTTCTTCGTTAAATATGTCGTGTACCAGCCCCATGCTCTTGTGCGTGGTGATCCGGGCGCCGTCCGAGGCAGCGATCCCGGCGCTTTCCTGGCCTCGGTGCTGCAGGGCGTAGAGGCCGAAATAGGAGAGCTTGGCCGCGTCTTCATGGCCGAAAATCCCGAAGATGCCGCACTCTTCCTTTTTGCTCGGATTATATGGCGTTAAAATCCGCCCTTTCGCGGATAAGATTTCGCGCTCAGGCAGGTTGTTTTCCATCACGGTTCTATCCTTTTTACTTCGAAACATATATTGCGAAAAAAGTCCACCGCAGCTCCCCACGTGTCCCTGCGGAAGACCCCGGAAATCCTAAACAGGTTCGGGAAGCGGTTTGCCCCTGCTTCCCCCGCGTCTTCTAGCGCCCTTTGATCGTCTGGTGGTATTCCTGGAGCGTCTTTACGTCCCAGTCGCCCTTTTGCAGCTCGCAGACCGCTTCGGCTATCGCCTGCGCCCCGGCGATGGTGGTGGCGTAGGGAATATTGTATACGACCGTTGCGCGCCTGATCTCGTAGGAGTCGGAAGTGGTCTTTTTGCCGAGACTGGTGTTTACGATCAATTGTATCTGACCGTTTTTGATCTTATCCACGACGTTGGGGCGGCCCTCTTTCAACTTGAATACGCGATCTGCGGCTATGCCGTTTTTTTCGAGAAACGCCGCTGTTCCCTCGGTGGCAATAAGCGTAAATCCCAGCTCGCCGAATTTTTTGGCCGCAGGCAGCGCCTTGGCCTTATCCCCATCGTGTACGCTGATAAAGACCGTTCCCCCCGTCGGCAGCTCAAAGCCCACTGCGGCCTGGGCCTTGGCAAAGGCGATCCCGAAGTTTTCACCGATTCCCATGACCTCGCCCGTGGACTTCATCTCCGGGCTAAGGAGCGTATCCACCTTCGGAAAACGGGAAAACGGGAAAACGGCCTCTTTTACCGATATGTGGTCGGGTCGGATTTCCCTTTCAAAGCCCAGCTCTTTGAGGCTTTTGCCCAGCATGACCTTGGTCGCCAGTTTTGCGAGCGGCCGCCCGATGGCCTTGCTGACAAACGGGACCGTGCGGGAGGCCCTGGGGTTAACTTCGAGGATGAAAACCTCGCCGTTTTGGATGGCATACTGGATGTTCATGAGGCCCTTTACGCCGATTTCTTCGGCCAAAAGCCTTGTCTGCCTGCTTATTTCCTCCTGCACCTCTATGGAGACACTGTAGGGAGGAAGGACGCAGGCCGAATCCCCGGAATGAATTCCCGCCTGCTCGATGTGTTCCATGATGCCCGCGATGACCGTGGCCTTCCCGTCGCTTATCGCGTCGACATCGAGCTCTATTGCGTCTTCGAGGAATTTGTCTATGAGGATCGGATGGCCCGGTGAGACGTTTACCGCCGTTTTCATAAATTTTTCGAGCCGCTCGTTATCGTAGACAATCTCCATGGCGCGCCCGCCAAGGACGTAAGAGGGGCGAACGACCACGGGGAATCCAATTTTTTCGGCGGCCTCGAAGGCCTCCGCGAGGTTATTGGCCGTGGCGTTTTCGGGCTGCTTAAGACCCAGTTTGTGCAAAAGCTGCTGGAACCTCTTGCGATCCTCGGCCCGGTCGATGGCGTCGGGAGATGTGCCAAGGATAGTCGCCCCGGCCTTTTCAAGAGGCACCGCAAGGTTTAGCGGGGTCTGCCCCCCGAACTGCACGATGATGCCCTTGGGCTTTTCGCTTTCCAGTATGTGGAGGACATCCTCTCGGGTAAGGGGCTCGAAATAGAGCTTATCGGAGGTATCGTAGTCGGTCGAAACGGTCTCGGGATTGGAATTTACCATGATCGATTCATGGTTTTCCTCCCTGAGGGCAAAGGATGCGTGGACGCAGCAGTAGTCGAACTCGATGCCCTGGCCTATCCGGTTGGGACCGCCCCCGAGGATCACCACCTTGGGCCTCTGGGAAGGTCTTGATTCGTCCTCGGTTTCATAGGTGGAATAGTAGTAGGGGGTGTAGGCTTCAAATTCTGCGGCACACGTATCGACGAGCTTGTAGACGGGCTTTATGCCAAGCTCTGCGCGCTTTATCCGCACGCTTTCCTCACCCTGGCCGGTAAGCTGGCCGAGACGGCGATCGGAAAATCCCCAGGCCTTTGCGGCTCGAAGCCTTTCTCCATCATCTAGAAAAGAGCTCTTCGAGGTCGCGGAGCGGACTATTTCCTGCTCCACTTCGATAATTTCTCTTATATGATTTAAAAACCAGGGATCGATCGATGTGAGCCTGTTGATCTCTTCGACCGTTATGCCCGATTTCATGGCCTCCCCTATCTGAAAGAGCCTCTGCGAGTTGGGCGTCGACAGGCTGTGCTTTAACTGGTCGATCTGCTCGGAATCGACGATCGCCGGGGGATCGCTAAAGCCGTAGCGACCGATTTCGAGCGAGCGGATGGCCTTGTGGAGAGCCTCCTTGAAAGTTCGTCCGATCGCCATCGTTTCTCCCACCGATTTCATGGCGGTGGAAAGGATATCGTCTGCGCGGGGAAATTTTTCGAAGGTGAACCTCGGGACCTTCACCACGCAATAGTCGATGGTCGGCTCAAAGGCAGCCCGCGTTTCCCGTGTGATATCGTTTGCGATCTCGTCTAGCGAATAGCCAACGGCGAGTTTTGCGGCGATCTTGGCGATGGGAAACCCGGTGGCCTTGGAGGCCAAGGCCGAGGAGCGCGAAACGCGCGGGTTCATCTCGATTACCACCATTTCGCCGTTTTGAGGGTTTACGGCGAACTGGACGTTCGATCCGCCCGTTTCCACCCCGATTTCTCGCAAAATGGCGATGGAGGCATCGCGCATCTTCTGATATTCGCGGTCGGTAAGCGTCTGGGCCGGCGCAACGGTTATGGAGTCTCCGGTGTGCACCCCCATCGGATCGAGATTTTCTATCGAACAGATGATCACGACGTTATCCATGTAGTCGCGCATCACCTCGAGTTCGAACTCCTTCCACCCAAGAACCGATTCTTCGAGCATCACCGAACGGATCATGCTCGCATCGAGCCCCCTCCGGGTCTGTTTTAGAAGCTCTTCCCGGTTGTAGGCGACCCCGCCCCCGGTACCTCCCAGGGTAAAAGATGGCCGCACAATGACCGGATAGCCGATCTTTCGGGCAAACTCTTCGGCCTGATCGAGATTAGCGACAATAATGCTCTCCGGCACCCTCAGATCGATATTGGCCATGGCGTCCCGGAAAAGCTGCCGGTCTTCGGCCTTCTTTATGACCGCAAGGCTCGCCCCGATCATCTCCACGCCGTATTTTTCGAGTATGCCCGTTTCGGCCACCCGTACGGCGACGTTTAGGGCCGTTTGCCCGCCCAGGGTGGGCAGCAGGGCGTCGGGGCGCTCGCGCCTTATGATTTTTTCGACAACATCGGGGGTTATCGGTTCTATGTAGGTGCGGTCGGCCGTCTCGGGGTCGGTCATGATGGTGGCGGGGTTGCTGTTTAGCAGCACTATTTCGTAGCCGTCTTCTCGAAGCGCCTTGCACGCCTGAGTGCCGGAATAGTCGAATTCGCACGCCTGGCTAATGATGATCGGCCCGGAGCCGATGAGCAGTATCTTCTTTATGTCTGTGCGTTTGGGCATTTAACTCGGTTTCCTTGAATGCTCGCTCGTTATACGGCTGCTGTCATTGCCGGCTTATTCTTCTCGATCATTTCGATAAACCGGTCGAAAAGGTAAGAAGCATCATGGGGGCCGGGAGAGGCTTCCGGGTGATACTGGACACAGAAGGCGGGAATCTCCAGGTGAGCCATGCCCTCCAACGTATTATCATTGAGGTTTATGTGCGTAAGGCTTACGGGCAAGCCCGAAAGAGAATCGGGGTCGACGCTAAAGCCGTGGTTTTGCGAAGTGATTTCGATTTTCCCCGTAGTCAGATCCTTTACCGGCTGGTTTGCGCCCCGGTGGCCGAATTTGAGCTTAAAGGTCCTGCCCCCCAGAGCTAGTCCCATCATCTGATGGCCGAGGCAGATGCCAAATATCGGCTTCTTGCCGAAAAGCGCCCGAACGGTATCGATCACGTAGTGCACCGCCGAGGGGTCGCCAGGGCCGTTTGAGAGAAAAATTCCGTCCGGATCGCAGGCAAGAATCTCGCCGACCGAGGTGTTGGCGGGAAAAACGAGCACCTGGCAGCCGGCGCTCTCAAGGTTTCGAAGAATATTGTACTTTATTCCGCAGTCAAGGGCGGCGACGCGCAGCCTGTCGTCCCGGGGGAGCCACTCGGGGGAATCGATTTCTTCCCTTTGGCCGTTTTGCCACCTGTAAGGTTTTCGGCACGTTACTTCCTTTACCAGATCGACCCCGTTTAACCCCGGATAGGCCTCTAGCCGCGCCCTCAGTTCGGAGAGATTTTCCGTATCGGTTGCGATGATCCCGCGCATCGCCCCCTTTACCCGCAGATGGCGGGTGAGGGCTCGCGTGTCTATGCCTTCGATGCCGATCTTGCCGTACTCGGCCAGGAAATCGGCCAGGGAGCGATCGCTTCGCCAGTTGCTGGCAAACTCCTGGTATTCCTTTACAATGAAACCTTCCACCTGGACGGCGGCCGATTCCATATCTTCCTTGTTTATTCCGTAGACGCCGATCAATGGATAGGTCATCGTCACGATCTGGCCCTTATAGGAAGGATCGGTCAATACCTCCTGGTAGCCGGACATGCTGGTGTTAAAAACCACCTCTCCCAGCGTTTTGCCGCTGCCCGAAAAGGCGTATCCATGAAAAACGGTCCCGTCCTCAAGCAAAAGAAGCGCCTTGGGGCGATTCCAGGGAAGGCTCATAAAATGTTCCTCGCAGCTTCAATCCGACAATAAATTCCTCAAAAGTTCGCGGAAGCTAATTGTAACGGGTACGTACAAAATAGCAAACTTTTATAAAACCCCGCAATTCTCAGCGCGGGCCATACTATGATAAACTCCCGTCAGGATGCAATAAAGAGTTTCGCGCGAGTCCTTTCTTAGGTCTAAAGCCGGGCTGGTCTAAAGCCGGGACGAAGACGAAAGAGAAATATGTTTCACGCGAAGCCGCGAAGTTTCGCGAAGAAGGGGAGAGATTAAAGGGAGATAGAAGAGCGAGATCGAATATGTCCGAAGATGCTTTCGGTACTTCTTCTTCGCGGCTTCGCGTGAAACAGTCTCATGTCTTTGGAATCAAAGGGAGATAGATGAGCGAAATCGAATACGTCCGAAGGTGCTCTCAGTACTTTGCCATTCTTCTGCGAAACGATCCCGGTATCGAAGAATGGCTGCTTGGCGAGGGAAACCTCAAGCGCAGGTATCCTCTTACCGGACTATATTGCGCCCTTGAGGCGGAGGCCGCAAAAGCGACCTCCTATACCGACCTGCTCCGGAGCTTTCGCCGTTTTAAACAGAAGCACTTTTTACGAATAGGCGCCAGGGATTTTTGCCGTTACGCCGATCTTAGCGAAACCACCGGGCAAATAAGCGACATCGCATCGGTGGCGCTCCAGGTTGGACTGGTGAGCCTATTGGCCCATCCCGACTGGTGGTCCGGGGAAGAAGATGCCAAGGAACTGGGGTTTTGGGACGGCCATGTCCCGCTGGTTATTCTGGGCTTGGGGAAACTGGGCGGCCACGAGCTAAATTACGTATCCGACATCGATCTCATTTTCCTTCAATCCGACACCCCTGAGCCAGCCCTCCTTTTACCGGCGGCGATTTTGCCAGCCGGCAATCCGGCCCCGGCGGCACGCCGGTTGATGAGCCAACTCATCCACAGGCTCTCACGGCTTATGTCCGACCCCTTTGAGGGCGACCGCGTCTTCCAGGTGGATTTCCGACTGCGCCCGGGCGGCAAAGAAGGCGTGTTGGCGCCGTCGATGAGTGCTGCGATCGAACATTATCTTCTCCACGGACGGGCCTGGGAGCGCCAGATGCTTTTAAAATGCCGGCCCGTCGCAGGGGATCGCTCCGAGGGCAACGGCTTTATCCGCGAGGTCCGCCCCTTTGTGTTCCGCAGGTTTCTCGATTTCCAGGCGTTTGCCGAACTAAAGGAGATGCGAAACCGGGTCCTGGAGGAAGCCGGCCGTTTCCCCCCCGGTCCACGATACGACGTAAAGCTTGGCATCGGCGGAATCAGGGAGATCGAGTTTCTCGCCCAGTCCCTGCAACTGGTATACGGCGGGCGAATGGTGGAGCTAGACGAACCCAACACCCTGCGCTGCCTCGAAAAGTTATCCACCCTTGGCCTCTTGGCGCAGGATACCGCGGAAGCTCTAAAGGCTTGCTACATTTTCCTTCGAAACGTCGAACACCGCGTGCAACTCGATCAGAACCGTCACACCCAACGGTTGCCGGCAAGTGTGGACGCTCGCAAGAGGCTCGCCCTGGCAATGGGGTTTGAAGAAGACGAAAGAGCGTTTTTAAAGGCGCTCGAAACCAACTGTCATATCGTGCACACGGCGTTTTGCGACCTTTTCGAGGAAAAGTCCGAAGGGACCTATGTATCCGCCGGCGTATCCAAATCATTTGCGCTTGACGCCCTAGAGGACTCCCCGGTTTTTGCCGGCGGCGATTCTGCAAGCCGGCAATCTGGCTCCGGCGCCACGCCGGTTTCCAGGACCATGGAAAGATTTTCGCATATCGGCGACCGGGAGCTTGTGGAAAAGATTTTCGTAAGGCTCGACACCTATTTCGGACGGGTCGGCCGCAGGACGGGGCTCATGAAGTTGTTTGATTCAAACGGGCCCTGGATTTCTCCTTTCTGCGCGGCGCTTGGAGCAAGCGGGCTTGTGGCCGGGCTTCTATCTCATAATCCTACGCTTGTCGAAGGCTGCACGGAACCGTTTGAAGCCGCCCCCAAATGGGAAGAATCCGCCGCTTTACTGGTGGATAGAGCCGGGGACTACGGAGAAAAACTCGAGTGGATAAGGAAGCTCAAAAACGAGCGGACTATCCAGCTTGCCCTGGCCGACCTCGAAGGCAGGATCGATTTTGCGACCCTCGAAGAGGAGCTGACCTCCCTTGCCGATTTTGTCATCCGAAATACGCTTGCAGCGGTAAGGGGGCGGCTCGGACTGCCCGAAGGGCTGCACCTCTCGGTCCTTGGAATGGGAAAGCTTGGCAGCCGGGAGATGAGCTATCTCTCCGATCTCGACCTGGTTTTCGTCTACGCCCCCGAGGCCGACAAACAGGGCCACACAATTCCAGTAGACATCGTCCGGCTCATTCAACGGCTGATGAACATGCTCCAGACCCCTCTATCCGAAGGGCCGGGCTACGAGATGGACGTAAGGCTGCGGCCGACCGGGACTCACGGCCCGCTCGTTGTGACCCGCGACTCCTGGCGCGAGTATTATGGCAAGGCGGATATATGGGAAATACAGGCCCTTTTGAGGGTGCGCCACATTGCCGGAGAGGATGCGCTGGGGCGCTGGATCGAGGACAGAGCGGCCGAGCTCTGCTTCAAAGGCAGGCCTTCGCAAGCCGTGTGGCCACGCATTTGTCATCTGCGCGGCCGCATGGAAAAGGAGCGGGCAGCGGAAAAAGGCGGAGAAATCGACCTGAAGCTCGGGATGGGGGGCCTTGCCGACATTGAATTTATCGTCCAGGGGGAGCTGCTCGCCGGAGGTTTTGCGAAAACTTCATCCTCCCCGGCCGGCCGTTCGGTCAGGCAAGGAGTTGAGGAGCTCTCAAAAAGTTACACAACGGCAGGGTTAGACAAACTCGCCGCCTTATTTCGCGTGCTCCGCGCCCTTGACCACAGAGTCAGACTGCACACCAACTCGAGTTCGGCAAAACTTGACGAAGGTCGATTTAAATCGATGCTATTGCTGGGCCTTTGGCCCCCTCGTGCCGATGGGGACCGGATCGAATCCTGGCAGGACGTACTGGGGTTAAGAAGAAAGATACGGGCCATCTTTAAACAGTTTTGTCCGTAAACCCGTCAATAACCGGGGCGGGCGCTTTCCCCGCCCTCACGCAACCTCTATGGTTTACGCGAACGGGAAATTCTCCGAAAATCTCGCTTCTCCCCATTTCCCGTTCTAATCCACGCAGGATTGAGGCCGGAGCCGTCATAATCTTTCCCCATTCGATTTGTTTCGATCTTGAAGGGTAGCTCTTTAAGGCTCGGCTCCTTGACAACTTCTTCCCATTCCATCGGAGTCGCCTTCCCGAAACGGCTGGTGGCAAAAATATCGAGGTTTTTGTGCACGACCGGCCGCGTTCAATCGATACTATATCCATTCGTTTGCCAGGGGCGGTAGAGCTTTTGCCTTTTGGCCGGCGTTGGCCCTTGGAGCCTGGCGGCCTCGATGAGCACGAAGCGCTTGTGATAAAAACCTGTTGATTGCGAAACGCTTTTCGACTCCATGAAAGGATTCAACCCGCCGGGCCGGGGCCAAGCAACTCCCGTTCTTTATCGTCAATCCTTCTCTGCGCCTTTTCCGTGTTGAGCTCTTTTCCAAGATAGATCGAATGAAGCTTTCCCCTGATTTTTCTAAAGAGCCGGTAATAGCCGTCCTTGGATAGTTGTACGTTCCACTTGCCTATTTTTGCGGCGGCCGGTCCCTGGCGCTTTTGTATAACCGGTTCCCCGGTTAGCTTCCGGCGCCGTTGTATAACCTCCTCCCCGGCAGGCTCTTGACGAGGCCCCGCAGCCTGGAGAAAATATCTTTGAGCTTTAAAGGCGTTGTTTTCTTCTCTTAGCCAGACAACTTCCCGGCGGCAGACCTCCAGGTCTTGTGTAACCGTGTGTAACTGCTCGTTCGCCCCATCCAAATCGGTTCGCAGAAGCTGCAGGGCTTTTTCCCGGCGACCGTCGCGTTCCCTAAGAGCTACGGCGTCCTGCTCGTAGTTTTTGCTGTTCCAAAGCGCTCGATCTTTTTGGTCGAGGGCGTCTCGGAGCTTGTCTATGAGCTGTCGATCGGAGGCTTTGGCCGGAGCGGACGCGGCGCCTGGTCCCGCGCGTGCGCCCATCTCCCTTGAAGGAGCAGTCTTTTCGACCGTACTCCATTCGGATAGAAAAAGACTGAAAAGCAGGATTTGTTCGAAGACACCGAACTCCATCCGGCGCTCGATTCCGGGAACGGCAAGGCTGAAAGCTTTCCATGCCTTTCGCACCGTTTTGTGTTCGTCGTAGAGAAGCAAAACAAGTTGATTGTAGGCCTTTACCCATTGAACATAGGGGGCGAGCGGCGAAATGAAATAGTCCTCTTCGTTTTCGGCTTTCCACATTTTCCAAGGCAGTTTTTTAAAAAGATTTTTTTTTGGCCCGGGCGCAGAAACGGTAGTGAACAGTGTGGCGCGGGCGTAAAACATTGGGGACTTGGCAGCCTCCCTTCAGGTTAAGGCACCCGATATGTACCTCTACTACCCGTTATAGTCAGCAACCATTTCCCGGGCTTTATCCAAATGTCTCCCCCCAATAGGCCTCTGGCGGTTGGGCGGAAGAGTTGCAATTATGCAACGAATGAAGATCAATTATCCAGGGGTTTTTTACGCAAAGACTAAACGGCTTAATCGAAACGGTTGCTCAAAGCCTGAGGGACAGGCGCAGGAAAGGCCGTTGTGGCCCCGGTCTGCTGATATCGAGGTGTTACATGTGATACAAGCGACATGCAACGCATCCGTTGCATGCAACATTTATTCTATTCAAGTCCACCCTTTGCTCCGGTACTGGGGCCTTCCATAGGTATTCAGATATATAGTCTAAAAAGAGAACAGGCCGGTTCTCGATCTTCTCGGGCACACGATTTGCCTAAAGCAATAGACAGCAATGGTTAAGTCGAAGGCGGGGCCTTTTTTGAGGGCGCCGTCGATAAGACGAGAAAAACGTAAAATTTTATTGACAGGCAGTAACACGTGGAGAGGTCCCGTTAGGGAAGGTTAAGGCGCTGGAGCTGCCCGGAAATCTTTAAAGGGTGGCGGCCAGATACTAAAACCCAAGTGTTTTCCAAAACACCAGAAAGGACATAACAATGAAAAAAGCTCTTTTCCCTGTAATTTTGTCTTTGTTTACGGTTCTGATCTTAGGCTCCGCATTAACGGCAATGGCTAGCCGAACGGCGGGGGCAGTGATTGACGATGCCGCGATCACAACGAAAGTGAAGTACGAATTGGCCGAAGATGTCAAATTCACCACTTTAAAAGTAGTCCAGGTCGATACCGAAAGGGGTGTTGTTACTCTTACCGGCAGGGTTCACAGTCGGCAGGAAAAGCGACATGCCTCAATAGTGGCCCGGCATGTGAGTGGCGTTGTGAGCGTACGCAACCTGTTGGCGATTGTCCGGTAGTTATACCAACCATTAATCCGGCCTGCAATCCTTCCTTGCCGTTTTTAAAAAGGCAGGGGAGGATACTCCGGATAAACTGCAGTCAAAGAAGGATCCATTGGAGGATTTTCGCAATGAAAAATTTGAGCAACCGCTCGCTAATGGGACTTCTTTTTGAATTACTCGCGTTTCTGTGCTCGATCGCCGGGTCGGGCTGCGCATCCCTGCCAAATGTTCAGAAACTGATAGCTCATAGAATCTCAAGCTCCGATCGACCCGCAATAATAATGGGCAGCAAAGGAGAGTTCTCTGCAAAAGCCAGCAAAGCCAAGATCAAACGGCTTCAAGGGCAGGTCGAAGCCACCAGACTTCTGGAGCAGCAGGTTCAGTTGATGCAGTCCATCAGCAGGAGCCCTTTAGTGGCCGGGAACAAGGTCACCCTGCTAATTGACGGAAAGGCCACCTACGCTTCGATGTTCGAGGCGATCCGAAACGCTAAGGATAGCATTAATTTTGAAACCTTCATATTTGACGATGATGAAGTGGGCAAAAAATTCTCCGATCTGCTCATCCAAAAGAGGGCCGAAGGCGTTCAAGTGAACTTGATCTACGATAGTTTCGGATCTAAGAATACTCCCGTTAGCTTTTTCCAGCGCTTGCGCGAAGCCTCGGTCCTGGTGGTTGAATTCAATCCCCTTAATCCCTGGAAGGTACTTGCGGGAAAGGCATGGGCAGTAAGCCATCGAGACCATCGAAAGATTCTGGTCGTAGACGGCGCCATCGCCTTTACCGGCGGAGTGAACGTAAGTGCTGTCTATTCCGGGAGCTCATCCCCCCGAACTAGTAGTGTGAAAAAAGACATACCCTGGCGAGATACCCATGTTCGAATCGAAGGCCCGGCGGCAGCACGATTCCAACGGCTTTTTATAAACACGTGGGAAAGGCAAAAGGGACCGCCGCTTCCAGCCAGAAACTATTTCCCTCATATCGAGCGAGCTGGAAATACGCTGGTAAGAGTAGTGGGGAGTTTACCGGGTGAGAGCAACCGACGCATATTCATGATGTACATATCCGCCATTACTCATGCGGAAAACTCGGTATACCTGACAACCCCTTATTTTGTGCCGGACTCTCAAATGTTAAAAGCGCTCTGCGATGCCGCGGCGCGCGGAGTTGACGTGAAGATCCTGCTTCCCGGCTACAGTGATGAAGCACTGGTTTTCTATGCGAGCCGATATTACTATACCCGGTTGTTAAAAGCGGGCGTGCAATTGTATGAGCGGCGCGGAGGGATGCTGCATGCCAAGACGGCGGTTATCGATGATGTCTGGTCTACTATCGGATCGAGCAACCTGGACAATCAAAGCTTCCTTACCAATGACGAGGCCAACGCCGTGATCCTGGGCCGCGGCTTCGCCGACAGTATGGAGACCATGTTTGAAAAAGATTTGGAAGACTCCGATCAGATATCTCTGGATGAGTGGGAAAAACGGTCGCAAGACGATCGCCTGAAGGAATGGTCCGCCAATCTGCTCAAACATTGGCTATGAGGGTGGTCAACCCCTGCGAAAAGTCGGTGGAGCGCTCTAAGATCCGATGCGATTCAAAACGGGAGGGCGAAGTTACTGTATAGTAAGCGGCCTTGAATCCACTTCACAAGAGACTGCCCGGTTTTCGATCCATATGTGCGGGTTTGCTGTTTACGGGGCACACGGGCGCCCGCAGCAAAAAATTCTCAGCCAAGGCAGAGTAATGGTGTAGCCATTCTTTCGAGTTTGGGCCGCCCAAGCCGGCCTTCTCATCGGAGTTGGGACAATAGGTGTGAAGGATCTTGTAGCAGATGTTTTGGGTTTTCCATAGATTGACCTCAAACGGCAAGGTCCGAACCAGTTGTGCGGCCTTATTCAACCTCTCCAGACGGGAAAGGTCGTCAGGTTGATCGAGAAGTTGTTCGGCCAGATGTTCGATGTTGGCTGCCAGTAACAATCCCAGAGCAGTTACGTCCAGGGTCGCGCCAGCCAAACGAGCTTCTTCCAGAAGCGGTCTTACGACTTCGGGGTCAAGCCCATCTCCCTGAAGCACCCTGCGGAGCTTGGCATTCAAGCACAAGTCCGCCGCAACCGACAGGACCGGGGGCCGTGGCGTGCCGGACCCGGTAAGAAAGCGAATAAGGGGAGCATGGTGCTCATAAATCGAGCTATATGCGGCTTCAGCCTCTTTAAGAGTCGGCCCCATGATGATGTTTAGCACTTTTCGCCGTTCATCGGCAAAAAGCGAGGTCAGAGAGTACGTGGACGCTCCGAAGTATTTACCCAGAAGAAGTATGGTCTTCGGGAAGTCAGCTCCGGCGAAAGCCTCGGAAATTTCTTTGGCCAGCGCTTCATATTTTTGTGCCCCCTGATATTCACCAGTGCCGCAGGCGATACTGTGATCGCCAAGGTGCAAAACGCCAAAGCATAAGCTGGAGGTCGCGCGCGTAGCATCCGAGGTGACCGTGGCCCGCCCGACTACCAACTTTGATCCCCCTACCTGAAAGCTGCGGTAGTCCTCCCTGGTGGCGGAATACGCATAGATAGAGCTGCGCTCACCGACCTCCTGAAACAGCGAGCTTAAGGCATAGTGGGCGCCCACATCTTTTATGTCGAGCATGGCGGGCCGGACCCATTTCTCATAAATGGAACGTCCGTTACCGTGTTCAGAAATGTTGCTTTTGGCAAGCTCAAGATGTTCGAGAAAGCCGGGTTCGTAGGATTGGCTAAAAAGCTGGTCGGCCAATTGCACCACCCTGCCGGCGTATTGTATGACCTGGACCGTTTCGATCCCGGAGAGTTCGTCAAAGAACCAACCGCAACTTGTGTACATGAGCATGGCGTTGCGTTGGAGTTCCATGAACTTGAGGACCGCGATCTGGTCGCTGGAGTTTAAGGGGCGGGTCGCGTGGCGGTTCATAAATGCCCCTATTCGCTCGGGGGATCGATCCACGCGGATGTCGATGTAGTCGTCTCGCGCCGCCCAAGGGTCCGTTAGAAACTGTCCGGCCCTTTGTTCGAAAGCCGGGTTGACGGCATCGCGGAGCCAATCGAGCGCCGCACGCAGGGGGGCTCGCCAGGACTGGTTCCAACCCGGGTTGCCGCCGCTGTTACACCCGCAATCGGACCGCCAACGTTCTATGCCGTGAACGCAACTCCAGGAGCTGTTTTCAAAGATCTCCACTTCGTATGTCGGTGGATGGTCCTCCAGGTACCGGCCATAATTTGTCACCTGCGCCAGGCCGTTGGACTCGATGTAGCGGAGCGCATGGGCCAGGGCCATGTCGCCGTGGTGATGATGATGCCCGTAGCTTTCGCCATCCGTTGCGATGTGGACGAGGCGGGAAGAGTCGTCGGCAAACGCGGACAGCAGCCTGTTGGCAAATGCCTCTCCGTTGTTTAGCAAGCCTTCAAATGCCAGGGCCTGTGCAATGGGACCGTCGTAGAAAAACAGGTTCATGACCCGGCCAGACGCCAGCGACACCCGGTAGGCCGTGGCAGGATAGATTTTTCCACCACTTACGTCCTGCCATTTACTATCATCAATGGGCCGGACCCGGCTTGCCTGCCCGGGGGCGAGAATGGCAAACCCGATACCGTGTTGCGCCATGAGGTCGAGGGTTTCAAGGTCTACCGCCGTTTCCGGGAGCCACAACCCTTCGGGCTTGCGTCCGAAGCGATATTCAAAATCTTTTATTCCCCAGATAATCTGGGTGTTCTTGTCGCGGCCGTTGGCCAGCGGCAGGATCATGTGATTGTAGGCCTGGGCCAAAGCATTTCCATGCCCGCCGAATTTTATCACGCTCTGCCTGTCAGCCTCCAGAATTGCCTCATAGGCTTCGGTGGCATGTTTTTGCATCCAAAGCAAGACCGTTGGACCGAAGTCGAAGCTAATACCGGCATAATTGTTTACGAGTTGGGCGATTTTTCCTTCCGTGTCCCAGATTCTCGACACGGCGTTTGCCGCGTAGCATTCGGCGGTAATCCGCTCGTTCCAGTCGTGGTACGGGAACGCGGAATCCTGGATCTCAATGGCCTCAAGCCATGGGTTTTCTCTGGGGGGTTGATAAAAATGGCCATGGATACAAACAAATCGGTCCATCAGTTATTGCTCCTTCTCACCGGAGAACGCAGAAATGAACGAGGTACGACTCTACGGCGCCCGCCACCCCATGATCGCAACCGTGCTGATGCTGTTCTTCGGGCTTCCCTGGATAACCCGGTCACTATAGGCCACGTAAACCAGCACATTGCGCTTACGGTCAAGGAACCGTACGACCTGAAGCTTTTTGAACACGAGGCTGCGGCGCTCGTCGAACACACGCTCGCCGTCCTTTAGTTCGCCGAGGATCTTGATCGGGCCGACTTGGCGGCAGGCGATGCTCGCGTCACTCGTATCCTCGGCCACGCCCAATTCGCCCTTCACCCCTCCCGTTTGCGCACGGGAGATGTAACAGGCGACCCCTTGGACTTTGGGATCTGCGAAGCTGTCGATCACGATCTTGTCGTCTGGCCCGAACAAGCGAAAATGCGTGCTGACCGAGCCGGTCGTTCCGCGATCGGGGCGACTGACAACCCACCATCCAAAGAGGATAATGACCAGGAGAATTGCCCCGCCGAAAATGATTCCAATACGTTTCATCATGGTTTGCCTCCCTGGAGTGGATCTACACACCACCCTGATCGGAGCCGGCGCGCCACCTCACCACTGCGCCTCGCGTTGTCAACACGTGAAGAAGATAATACTTCGACCATTATTCTGCTCTCAATGTATATTAGAAACACGCAGCCATGGAGCCGACTTTTCTAATCCCGTTCATGCCAAGCCCGGAATATGGACCCGATACCTCCCATCCTACGAGCCCTCCAGGCCTGGTGAGCCGTAGGATGGGTGGAGCAAGGCGCAACCCATCGGATTAATCATGAACGCAACTTGGTATTACACCAAGGCGGAAGCGCTTTCCGATTCCGAGGGGGCGGTTGATTGAGAAGCCCCCGGATCGTAGCGCACCCTGCGCTACGATTCGACGCTGAACCACACATCGATCATTTTCTCAAACAATTTCTTATTCGATCGCCGTGAACCTTTACCTCCCGACACGAAGTCCCGAAAGCGAACCGATGACGCCGAAGACGTTCAATAGCCAGAGAATTACACAAATCACCACGACTACATTAACGATTTTCTTGATTTTATAATCCATCGGTATGTAGTTGTTAACCAGCCAAAGGATCACTCCAATAGCTACCAGAATAAAAATCAAATGAATCAAAGGCATACTTTTCTCCTTTTATGCCCAAAGCCCGCAGAGGACAGGATGTTTCCAGCCTCCGTCCTCTCACCTGGCACGGCATCACCTTATACGGTCCCAACTGCCTCGTGCTTACATAATGTAAGACATTTAATGCTTTATGACATCTCCGATCTTTCCGGCTTTTGTTTCAAATTCCTTGGCTACTTTTGTTTTTCCAAAGAAGTATCCGCCAAAAAAACCAATGATCAAACAACCTATTGCCCAAATGATGCTCGACATAGATTCTACTCCTTTTGTGATCAAGTAATTTAGAGCGTATTCATGGGAATCGCGTGAGTTAACTGGCGCTTCCAAGAAAAATATTTCCTTTGACATCCAAGCTCTTACCGCAACCGGAGCCACCGAGTTGCGACCTTTGCTGCTATTGTCCGTGCCCGTGCTGTTTTTCTTTACCGCCACCGTGATTTTGCCGTTGTTGGTGCTGCGGTTGCCTTTGTTGTTGCTGTTGGTGCTTTACGCCGGGCTGCCGGTTCTGCGGCTGTGGCCGCCGCGCACCGGGGGGCTGCTGTTGCCGTTGTTGTTGGTGGTGCTGCTGTTGTGGCCGCTGCATTCGTGGCTGCTGTTGCCTTTGTTGTTGCTGTTGGTGCTTTACGCCGGGCTGCCGGTTCTGCGGCTGTGGCCGCCGCGCACCGGGGTGCTGCGGGGGCGCCTGCGCCGGAGCGGGTTTGCGTCCTTCGGGGCGGGGTGGAACGGCGGGGTGGCCTTTTATTCCTTTTTGCCACGCACCTCCGTGGCCCTGATTGTGTTGCTCGAAGAATTTCTTACCATAACGCCGACCTTGCCGGTGTCCGCGCCAATAAGGATACTGTCGCTGAAAACTCTTCCAGTATTCGGGCTGTCCCCTATACCATGACATCCATCTCGGAGCATACCAGGTCGGGGGTCTGGCAATATAGCCGGAAGAATAGGCGTAATAGGGCGCCCAACCGTAATCAGGGCCGAAATAATAGTACAGGACGCCATTTAAAAACCAGTCACCGTTGTAGTAGACCCACGGCGTATTAGGTCCAACCCAGGGTGAGGCATAAAGATTCTGTGGCGGGGGGGGGTACTCATAGGCTTGAGCATGGGAAGGTGAAGACATGGCGGCGACCGCCCCTCCAGCCAGCGAGAGTGCTATTATCAAAATAGAGGCAATTCTTTTCATGTCCTGCCTTTTATCGATTTTTTCGATAGTGCATTGCAAAGATAATTGCGCGCATCAAATGGGTTTATGGCATCAGCGCCCTGCGCGGCCTCGATTGCGACCCCAAAGGAGAACCCGGATATGGCGCGCGATTTGTCTATTTGCCCAGGACATTTTCAACCTGGCCGATCTTTTCTTGTACTTCGCCGGCTATTTTTTCGTCTTTGCCTTTGGCTTTCAGGTCGGGTTTCATGCCAAGCTTTCCGGCGATCTCCCTGAGCGCGCCCTTTACTTTGTGAAACTTGCCTTCGACCTGGTTTCTAATGCCTGATTTCATGGGATTCCTCCTGATCCGCGTAGATGCCGGGTTTGACCGATGGCTGCGGATAATCTGTCTGCGATTTTTTCACATCGCTTTTGTCGGCAGCGCTTTCCAATCGATTGATGGTCCAGTTGTAGAGTTTGGTCACCTGTCCATTCCAGTTCTCTGCGATTTGGTTCCAGCTCATTTACTTGTTCCTTATTTGTTAAAAATGACCCGCCATAATGAAACGCTATTTACGACCTCTTTCTTTACCCCCGAAATCGAGTTGGCCTGCGCTACTCGCCCCTGCGAAAAGAAGCCGGTGTGGCCCGAATGTGCCATCATTCTTATCTATGGCAAGTTTTATGCCTGCCGGACCAAGAGGTGTCTTGGTTGAATATTAACTAATAGTTACAGATATTTGCGCAATGGTGAGAGCCATTTTGAGGTGTTGGCTTGAATCGAAGACGTGTTGCATTGCAACAAGAGTGTTGCAAATCTTCCCTGTCGCATGCTACAGTTTCAATGCCGGGGAGTCCCCTTTCGTTTCAGTCGATAAAGCGGCTCGAAGGGGCAACGATGCTCTGCCCATTACCAAAAAGAAACTTACGGAACGGAGGGTGCAGGTATGACGGAAGATAAATCCGATGCGGACCGCTCTGACAGGTTGCGCCGCCTCTTTGAGGAGCGGGGTGGAGAAAGTGGAGGCGAAACCGATCGAGTAATGGCTGAGCAAGATTACCAGATGCTTGTGCACGAGTTGCAGGCTCATCAGATTGAGCTGGAGATGGAAAACGATGAGCTGCGTTTGGGCCAGAGGCGACTCGGTGAATCGCTGGCGAAGTACTCCGATCTTTATGACTTTGCGCCGGTCGGCTACATCACTTCCAATAGTGATGGTCTCATCCAGGAAGCAAACCTCTCCTTTTCCGCTCAACTCTCCATTGAAAGAGGCGATCTTATCGAAACCCCTCTTTGGCTATACGTGGCAATGCCTGACAGAGCCAAGCTTAAGGCGCACCTCGAACAGGTTCTTAAAACCAACGAACGGCGAACTTGTGAACTGAGACTCCAAAGCCCGAGCGGCCCGGAACTTTATGTGCAGTTGGACAGTATCCGGGTGCTAAATGTCGACGGTGCACAGTTATGCAGAACTTCGGTAACGGATATATCTATCCGGAAGGGGGCCGAAGAGGAGGTAAACAGGGTTTATGACGAACAGGAAAGAAGCGTTGAGGAACGCTCAGCCCAGCTCAGTGAAAATGAGGGCAAGTTTAAAAAACTCTCACTGGAATTCCAGACAATACTCAATACTATCAGCGATACCCTGATCCTGCTCTCTCCCGAAATGGAAGTATTGTGGACAAACCGTGAAATACAGTTAAATGAGACCGCATCCGATCCGATAGGACAATACTGTTATAAATTATTACATGATCGTTTTGCCCCCTCCGAGGATCGCCCGATAACAAGATGTTTCGATACGGTTGAAAACATTGCTGCAGTCGTGACCCACAATGGGGCGGTACTGGACATAAGGGCATTTCCGATCAAAGAGGCTGAACGGGTCAGTAGCGTGCTCCTTCTGGTAAGTGATATTACCGAAAAGATGGCGATGCAGGCAGAAGCGATGCAGGCGGCTCATATGGCCTCACTGGGGGAGTTGGCCGCCGGGGTGGCTCATGAAATCAACAATCCCATCACCGGCATCATAAATTATGGGCAAATATTGATAAATGAGTGCAGCCCCGAGAGCATGGAAAAGGACATCGGAGAGCGCATCGTGAAGGAAGGCGAGCGTATCGGCCGTATCGTAAAGATTCTTTTGTCCTATGCGCGCAGTGGGCGAGAAGAAAAAAAGCCCACTCGAATCCCGGCAATTCTCGAGGAATCCATTATCCTCATCCAGGCGCAGATCCGAAAGGAGGGTATCGATCTGAAAATAGATCTTCCCGACGACCTTCCTGAAGTAGAGGCCAATTTGCAGCAACTCCAGCAGGGTTTTCTAAATATTATAAATAACGCGCGCTACGCCTTAAACGAGAAGTATCCGGGAAGGCATAAAAATAAACGCTTCGAGATCACCGGCGAGAAAGCAACCATCGGCGATCGCCCGTATGTGCGGCTCCTGTTTTACGATCGAGGGGTGGGAATTCCCACCCATGAGCTCTCCATGCTAACGAAGCCCTTCTTTTCCACGAAGCCTTTCGGGAAAGGGACCGGCCTGGGGTTGAACATCACTCAAAAAATCATAACCGATCACGGCGGCCAGCTCAGCTTCGAAAGCGTCAAAGGGGAATTTACCAGGGTCATACTCGATTTGCCGGCTACTCGGGGCGGTGACGGGGTGGAAAAATGAGTGCTAAAATTCTTGTAATCGACGATGAGGAATCGATCCGGTTTACCTTCGAGAGGTTTCTTGCAACCGAGGGGTATAGCGTAGCAACGGCTGAGAGCTGCCGCGAAGCTTTGGCCCGGATAAACGAGACGAGCTTTGATGTGGTATTTGCCGACATCATTTTGGGGGACGGAACGGGTATCGATATCCTGCGTGAGATCCGGGCAAGAGGACTGAGTTGCCCGGTGATCATGATCACAGGAGATCCGGGTGTCGAAACCGCTGGCGACTCCATTCGCCTGGATGCATTCGATTACATCCCCAAGCCGATAAATCAGGAGGCATTGCTGCATGCCGCCCAAACGGCTTTGAAATATAAGGCGCTAAATGATGAAAAGGAAAAATACCGTACAAATCTTGAGGCCATATTCAGGAGCGTAAGGGATGCCATCATCACCGTGGATAAAGAAGCCGTTGTGATCGAGTTCAATGAGGCGGCCATGACCATGTGCGGGTATTCTCGAAGTGACATAGGAAAAGCCTTCAGTTCTCTATCCGAAATTTGCGATGGCAGATGTGCGGAGATCCTTGGGGAAGCTATCCAAAGCGGGGCGCCCGTCGAGGCGGACCGTCTCGAGTGGCGGACTGCCAATGGCGCAAGAAGGGTCATAAGCGTAAGGACATACCCCTTGCTTGGCTCACAGCGCGCGCTGGCAGGCGTCGTTATGGTGTTAAGAGACGATACGCATCTGGCCGAGCTGGAAAGGGAACTCACAGAACACCGCCATTTCTATCGCATCGTCGGAAAAAGCGGGCCGATGCAGAAGGTCTATTCTCTTATAAGGGCGTTGGCCGCTGTCCAAACGACGGTTCTTATCACGGGCGAAAGCGGGACGGGCAAAGAGCTCGTGGCCGAGGCGCTCCACCGCGCCGGAGAGCGCAGCCACAAGCCTCTGGTAAAGGTGAACTGCTCGGCCTTGCCCGAGAGTCTGCTGGAAAGCGAACTCTTCGGCCATGTGAAGGGAGCGTTTACGGGCGCGGTCAGAGATAACGTGGGGCGATTCCACAGAGCCGATGGCGGCACCATTTTCCTCGATGAGATTGGCGACATCTCCCCCTTGATACAACTAAAGCTCTTGCGAGTCCTTGAAAAGGGCGAATTCGAGCGCGTCGGAAACTCTGCGCCGGTCAAGGTGGATGTTCGGTTGATCGTTGCAACAAACAAGAATCTTTTGGAAAAAGTCCACCTTGGCGAATTGAGAGCAGACCTCTACTACCGGCTGAAGGTGGTTGAGATCAGGTTGCCGCCCTTACGGGACAGGCGCGAAGACATCCCTCTTCTGGTTGACCACTTTCGAAACGGGTTCAACGCTAAATTCAAGAAAACCATTGCAGCGTTATCCTCCGACGTCATGAAAGCTTTTGTCAAATATCCATGGCCCGGCAATGTGCGGGAGCTAGAGCACACCATGGAACATGGCTTCGTCCTGTGCAGCCAAAACATCATCACCTTCGATCATCTGCCGCCTGACTTCTTGAGCGCTCCCGGAATCGAGCAGAGCTCTCACGATGAGCCTCACGGAACAGTCGATTCGCACGCAATTCTTGAGGCCCTGGACAAAACCGCCTGGAACAAAGCTAAAGCAGCCCGCTTGCTGGGTATAGATCGCGTGACCCTCTACCGAAAAATCAAAAAATACAACCTCGCTGAAGATACCCCCAAGTGTTGAAGTGTTGCACGTGACACCGAAGGCATGTAACGCAACTCTGTTGCATGCAACGTTTTCTCTATGCAATCCCACCTCCCCACAGCAGTATTCATTCCTTACATAAGTAATCATATATATTACTAAAAATATAACTTGACAGGTTTAGATATCCTAAGGCATAGAACTTGCCTAAAGCTACTGGCAAAATAGCTCTATGGTATCATACGTTGAAGTTAGTAGAATTTTAAGGAGACATAATCGAGAAAACAAGGATTATTGGAATCGGTTTGCCTCCATGGATTATGGCATCGCGGTGCTCCTGCCTCAATGGAGGCCGGAGCACAATATTTAACCGGTTTACAGGTAAAGGAGAGGGAATGCTAAAACGCGTTCTGTTATTTTCGCTGTTTTTGGTTTTGGTTGCAACGTTCAATGTATCGGTGACATACGCTAACGGAATGCAGGAAGATATCAATCGGGCCGTGGCGACGATCCATGCATTCCGGGATATGCCGGATAAATCGATCCCGCAGGAGGTGCTACGGCGGGCCAAGGGAGTGGCTATCATAACGGTCATCAAGGGGGGCTTCGTGTTCAGCGGACACGGCGGCTCGGGCGTGGTGCTGGCGCGAACGCGCAGGGGCTGGAGCGGGCCGTCCGCGATCGGAACAGGTGGGGCGGGATTTGGCTTTCAGATCGGAGCGGAGCAAACCGAGTTTGTATTCGTTCTAAATACTCATGAGGCCGTCAGGGCATTCTCGCAGGGAGGAAACGTGCAATTGGGAGGCAATGTAAGCGTGGCTGCCGGTCCCGTGGGTCGAACGGCCGAGGCGGATGTGACACCTGTTGCCGCGGTCTATGCGTATAGCCGCAGTCAGGGACTTTTTGCCGGCGTCTCTCTTACGGGCTCCATCATTGTGACGAGAAACGAGGCAAACGCACGATATTACGGCCGGGCGGTCACGCCGAGCCAGATCCTCTTCGGGAGAGTCAGGGCGCCGGCGGGCGCCAGAAGGCTTCAACGAGCTCTGGCGAGGTACTAAAACCCAACCGAAACCGAGGGCAGGGTTTTAATAAATGTTTTCCAGTCCCCGGCGTGGGGCTTTCCCCCAATGCCATCCAGGATCTGCGCCAGTCCTGTTGCTATTCATTCGCAGGCGCTCCTGCCGTGATGGCGCTGGATCCGTTTTCTTTCACCAATATGTCGTCGTACTTGTTCGCCCGATAGTTTCCTATAACCATGACAAGGGAGAACCAATCCATGCTTAAAAACGCGAACATCGAGGGGGTTTCAGACGCAGAACGGGAAACTCCGGCGGAAGTCCGGGAAAGCGAAGAAACCAAGTCTACGAACAGTTGCGACAGCTATCGGCCGGTTTCCTTCGACGCCTTCCGAATGTACCTCGGCGAGATCAAGCGGTATCCGCTTCTTAGCCGGGAAGATGAAACGGATCTTGCCATCCGCTATCGCGAAAAGGGCGATATCGTGGCCGCCCACAAACTAGTCACAGCAAATCTCAGACTCGTTGTCAAGATTGCCAAGGATTTGCAGCAATACTGGATACAAAACCTGATGGACCTCATTCAGGAGGGTAATGTTGGACTGATGCGGGCGGCAAAAAAGTTCGATCCATACCTGGGGTATAAGTTCTCGTATTATGCGTCCTTCTGGATCAAGGCATACATAATCAAGTTCATCATGGATAACTGGAAACTCGTAAAAATAGGTACAACTCAAGCCCAGCGGAAACTGTTCTTCAATCTGCAAAAGGAAAAAAAGCGGCTGGAAGCCCGGGGAAAAGAGGCCTCACCCCAGTCGCTGAGCCGGCGGCTCAACGTGAAGGAATCTGAGATCGTCGAAATGGACCAGAGACTAAACGGTGGGGAGCTATCTATTGACAGCCCCCTGAAGGAGGGCTCCGAGGATACGCACAAATCTTTTCTGCCTTCAAACGACCTACCGATTGACGAGCAGTTAGCCGACCGGGAAGCTAAGGCGCTCCTCCATGACAAGCTGATGCTTTTCGGAGAGCAGCTCACAGGCAAGGAGGCCGTCATATTCGACAAACGGCTACTCTGTGAGGAGCCGGCGACCCTGCGGGAAATAGGGGAGAAGTTCGGG
This sequence comes from Syntrophobacteraceae bacterium, assembly GCA_031292215.1. Lineage (GTDB taxonomy): Bacteria > Desulfobacterota > Syntrophobacteria > Syntrophobacterales > Syntrophobacteraceae > SbD1. The sequence goes on from JARLHO010000050.1 coordinate 42,315, forward strand.
GTCAGCCGGGAACGCGTGCGCCAGATCGAAAGCCGCCTTAAAATGAAGCTTAAGGCCTGCTTGGAAGAAGAAATCCAAGACATAGACCTGCTGAAGGCGAGCTTGATTTGAATTTAACCTGTAGATGGCCGCTGGTAACGCCATGGGAGGCAATCAAATGCGCAAACGTATAATCACCGATGAGGTCCAAAGTAACACGTCCCCGGACGCAGACTGGCTGGATTTAGAGAACTTAGCGCAGGCGGAGCTTACGTCCGAGGATGGCTCACATCCGATCGAGTCGGCGTTAAAACCCGGTGTAGGATCGGGCCTGCGGGCGTTGGAACCCGGTCGGCAGACAGTTCGGCTGTTGTTTGACGAGCCGTTGCGGGTAAGGCGTATTCATCTGGCGTTTCACGAAGATGAGCAGCAGCGCACGCAAGAGTTCTTGCTCCGGTGGTCCTCCGACGGCGGTCGATCATACCGGGAAATCGTGCGTCAGCAGTATAACTTTAGCCCTCCGGATAATACACGTGAAATTGAAGACCTTGAAGTCGATCTTGTCGGGTTGACGGTGTTGGAAATAACCATTACCCCCGACATCAGCGGGGGATGCGCCCGTGCATCGATTGCCGAGTTGCGCCTCGCATAATCATACGGATTTGTTCCCTGGAGTTTACATTGGAGCCCAACCCTTCGGGGGGACCTTTCGTGGCTGTTATACCCGCTGCCAAGGCTGAGCCCGCCCTCGGGCAAATTCCTGTTACCCCTCTTAGGGAACACCCGCGCCCTGAGGGACTGAGCAGTGCGTTTGCCCCAGCCTGAGCCATGCCGAAACGTTAAGCGCAACCCATCGCCTCTGATAAAACCCCGTCCAGAGACGGGGCGGCGCCGCTCTTGTGCTCTGGCGAAAAGGTTTCCGTTTCGGCGCTCCGTTGCATCAAAGTGTTACATGCGACACGGAAATTGCGTCAACACTTCCGTTGCATGCAACACTATTTTTCTAGCCCACTAAAGTACATCATGCTGCCAGCCAACCAGTAACTAGTCGTTATGACAGCATAATATGGAATCGTGAGATCATTTGCCTTTTTGGCACAAATTGTGATCAATATCCTACCGATAAGGCGAAGAGAGGTCGCAAAGGAGAAGGATAGGGAGAATCAAGGGATGGGAGAATGCGAAATAATCGCCCTTGAAGATCACCTGTCTGGAACGAGATAAGGATAAAGATGAAAACAAAACCAGAAGCATAGACCTGAGGCTTTCGATATTAAATGAAGGTAAATATACTCATAATCGATGATGAAGAAAGCATCAGGTTCAGCTTTCAGAGATTTCTTGCGACCGAAGGGCATAGAGTGATCACTGCCAAAGGTTACAGGGAAGCTCTGGCAAGAATGGGTGAAACGCAATTTGATCTGGTGCTGGTAGATATTGTTTTAGATGATGGATGGGGGATGGATATCCTAGAGGAGGTAATGCGGAAAAACCTCAAAACCAGCGTGATCGTCATGACGGCGTATCCGACTATCGAAACTTTTAAGGGGAGTTTTAGCATGGATGCTGTCGATTACCTCATTAAACCGCTTAGACAGGAGGGGCTTCTCCATTCGGTAAACAAAGCATTGCAACAAATGGAAGGTGGAGTCAGTGATGGTTCCGACCCCGTGGGGAAGTCATGTCCCATTGCCTTTTTGATGCTTTTAAAGGAAGGCCGGTAAGCCGGCGGAAAGGCCACATCATGCAAAAGGGTTTTAAAAACGAAGACATCGAACAGATACTGGCTCAGGCCGACGATCTCCTCAAGAAAACTGATCCGGAGATAATAGAATATATGGAAGAAGAAAGACGACTCCAGCTTGCAGAACATGCTCGAAAATTAAAAAAACTCAAGTCTGAGGTTCAATCCAAGAGCGGTAAGGAAGGAACACCGCAGAGCGGAGCTTACGGCGAAGGAATGCAGGAGGCCATCGAGGATATCGTGAAGGCGATGAAGGGATTGTCGAGCTATCTTTAATACTAAGGACATCATTAATTACCGAATATGGATGGGGCATGAAAATGCCCTGACATCGCGGTGAGATCAAAATCTCCATGGAGGCGATTTTTCCTCTCAGTTGCCGTTCTCTCCGCGTGGACGCCTGCCCTGAAAGGGCAGAATACCCTAGCCTGGGGCAAGGCCCCGGGACGAGAACCACCCGTGCGCGCGGAGCCCTTGTAAGGGCGAAACATCCTCCCCTGCGAGAAACGTTGCACGACGCTCCGATGTTCGCTAAACGTTGTACGTGACACAGAACGATGCAACACTTCCGTCGCATGCAACATGCCATTTACTTACCGACCAAGACCATCTCCCTGCCAGTTCGAACGCAACATATTGTTATTGCATTGCAATAGTGAACGGCGAGGTCAATCGTCCCACTCGGCACAGATCTTGATCATACATTAATTACCGAACATAGAAAGGACATGAAAACGCACAGTTGCGTTCAAGCCGGGCTGAGTTTCATCCATCCCGGTTTCCAGTCGGACATGGTGAACCGTAGAATGGGTGGAGCGAAGCGCAACCCATCAGTTCAATCTCAAATGCAAATTTGTTTCACACCGACGCGAAGTCAAAAATGTTCGGTTATTTATGCAGGTCTTAGTAAATAGTCCGGTTAATCGAAATCAGACAACCCGTGGAAAGGAGCGTGAGTTTTGCACCCGGGTGATCGTAAATTCAGGTCGGCTTACTCAGCGCATTGAATTCAATAAATTACAGATTACCTTCTATTAAAGCGTTTCTAACCTTATAGGGAGACAAACCATGAAAAGAATTGCCTGTCAGTTTACTTACTCAACCACGCTCGCTGTTGCCGTGGTGCTTTTCGCATCTATGGTTCTCGCAAGTCCAAGTCCTTTGCGCGCGGCATCGCCAACGTCAAGTATGGAGAAGGCTCGGAAGGCCTCAACGCCTGGCGCTGTTGAGGCGCGCATTAAAGAGCTTCACGCAAAGCTAAAGATCACCCCTGCACAAAAAGAATCATGGAATACCGTGGCCGAGGTGATGCGGAGCAATGCAAAAACGATGGAAGCGCTCATCAAGGCAAGGACAGAAGAAGCAAACAAGTCGACCGCTGTCGAGGATCTCAAATCCTATGGCCGCATTGTGGACGCACATGCAGAAGCTATCAGAAAATTCATCCCGGCCTTCGAGAACCTATATGCCGGCATGTCGGACGCTCAGAAGAAGGTTGCCGACAGGTTATTCCACCAGCAGTCCATGAAGTCCAAGGCAAAACGCAAATAATGGCGACTGCCTAAACTCAAGACAGCAAATCCTCTTCCGATGAGGTCATTTTAAGAATGGAAGGTAACTATGAGAACTTCAAACACGCGAGCCGGAAAATTGAGTTCTACAGCCATCAAGCTCTTGATGGCGCTCGTTTTCGCCTCATTTATCGGCGGTGCATCCATCACGCCGGCGTTCGGGTTTTACCTCGCTCTTCCGGGCGTGTCTATATCGTCGGGGGGCGTAGAGCTCGGCTTCCCGGGTGGCTGTGGTTATTATAACAACTGCGGTTATTATGATCCCGGTGGTTATTATGGCGGCGGTGGTTATGGCGGTGGTTATGGCGGCGACGGTTATCGGGGCGGTTATCGGGGCGGTTATCGGGGCGGTTATCGGGGCCATGATGATGGTAGGCGAAAATAAATATGTCAGGATAAATAATAAGCAATTAAGGAGATCCACATGAATAAAACCCTCATGTCCATAGTGTTGCTACTAGGCTTCGCCGCATTGTTGGGCTTGTCTGTTGCCGCCCGTGCCGCTGAGTCAGCCGGTAACGTGGTGGATGATACTGTCATTACTACTACAGTGAAGGCTGAGTTGGCAAAAGATGTTCGGCTGGCGACACTGACCGGTATTGACGTGAGTACGACAAAAGGTGTGGTTACCCTCACTGGTACGGTGAGTAACAGTGAAGAAAAAGCAATGGTAGAGAAGAAAGTCCGGGACGTAAAGGGTGTTGTTAAGATAAACAATGAGTTGCAGATTGTTTCTCCGTCAAAAAAAGAATGATCCGGTAACGATTACCTGACTCCATGGAGGTCATCTAAGTTTTGGAAGCGGCCGCGCTCGGGGATTACACTGAGAGTGTCGGATTCATACGGTCGACTCACTGCTGTCCGGTTAATTTCAAAAGCGGCGGGGAATGTGTAGGGTGGGCACAGTTTCACCGTGCCCACCGAAAAGGTGGGCAAGATAAGGCCTTGCCCACCCTACAAAAACCGGCACAACATTTTGGCCCGAGTATCAGATCCAATCCATGAATGCCGTGCGGACAGCACTACCCATTCAAATCGAAAACGGGAAACTATGCCAAAGAGTATTAGAAAGCAAACGTTTATAGCTGCCGATTCAAAATTAACCGGACAGTAGTGCGGTAGACTAACTGTTTTAAAACACAAAAGGAGCAATGAAATTGAGCAAACAGAACGCAGTCGTTGGAATCTACAATGCCCACACCGAGGCCGAAGCCGCAGTCAAAGAGCTTCAGAAATCGGGCTTTGACATGAAGAAGCTCTCAGTGGTGGGGAAGGACTATCACACCGAAGAAAATGTCGTCGGGTTCTACAACACAGGGGACCGGATGAAGTTCTGGGGAAAACTCGGGGCCTTTTGGGGAGGCTTGTGGGGGATCCTGTTCGGCTCGGCCTTCTTCGTCATCCCGGGGTTGGGCCAACTGGTAGTGCTGGGCCCCCTGGTCATGATAATTGTCGGCGCCCTGGAAGGGGCCATTGTGACCGGAGGGCTGAGCGCTCTGGGCGCTGGACTCTACAGCATGGGAATCCCCAAGGACAGCATCATCAAATACGAAACTGCTCTTAAGTCGGATAAGTTTCTGGTCATTGTCCACGGGGCATCCGATGATGTCGCCGGGGCCAAATCGATCCTGGAGACAACGGCCAAAGATGAGCTCGTGGTGCACCAATAGTTACCAATCGCTTGGGACTCATACGAGAGAGATTCTACCGCAAGGGGGGAAGTCCATGGAAGATGTCAATCGGATTTTGGTCGTTAGCAGATCGACGAAATATTGTCAAAAAGCCGTTGACTACGGAATTTCGCTTGCTCAAAAATTCGGGGCAGAGCTTTTCGTGGTGCATGTCATGCACAATCCTTTCATGCTGAAAGGTTGGAACCTCGCGGTTCCCTCTTTGGACGCAGAATATGCAAGATTACAGCAGACATTCAAAGATGACATCGATCGCATGATCGAAGGTAATAAAACAAAGGGACTCACTGTCAAAACTGTCATAAAAGAAGGGAACCCCTTTGAAGAAATAGTGAAGATGGTCAAGGAAGAAAATATCGATCTGCTCATCATGTTGGCCCACGAGGAAGGTCATTTCGAACACTTTCTATTCGGCCGTGACAATGAGGATTTGATACGCAAGATGCCCTGTTCCATCATGCTGGTCAAAAAAGAACCTCCCGGGGAAACGTAGCGCAGGGCTTCCCGGCGCATCGTGGAACAGGGAAGTCGATTCTCGGAAAGCCGTCCGGGCGTATGGAAAAGACGTATGCGCGCGGGCTGAAAACGAGCAAGAGCGTTGCATCGGCAAACCGTGCTGCGGCCAAGCGGGAATTTTTCGTGAACTCGGGGGCCGGCGCTGCCAATAGAGAGGCAAGACATGAAAGACAATCCTTTAAAACAATTGGGAGCGCTCGGCCAATCCATCTGGCTGGACTACATCAGGCGAGATTTGATCGCCGGCGGCGGGCTCCGGCGCCTCATCGAGGAGGATGGACCGCGGGGGATGACCTCGAATTCATGCATCTTCGAAAAGGCTATCGTGGAAAGCCACGATTACGATGAGGACATTCGGGCCATGGCGCTTTAAGGGAAAGGCGCCGAGGCAATTTATGAAATCCAGGCTGATCCTTCATTGCCCGAACAGTGCCAGGCGTTTTTGTCGCCATCAGTGCTGAAAAACAGCTTCGTTGCTATTGCGGCTAAACCTCAGTCGGCGGATGTCCCTTGGAATCCCTACAGTAGCCCGGACGCCGTCCAGGACAAATATGAAGGAGAAACAATGAGAAAACAAACCCGCGCCGTCCACCCCATATACAATCTCTTGCCCACGGAAATAGAGGGGTTCGATGCCCTTGCCGAGTTGGCCCTGAATCTGCGTTGGTCTTGGAATCACGCGACCGACGAAGTGTGGCGGCAGCTTGATCCCAAACTGTGGGAAATCACGCACAATCCCTGGGTTGTCCTTCAGACGGCCTCGCGTGAGCGGATCGAGCGGGTTTTGGCCGATTCGGTTTTTCGCAAAAACGTTGATGAGCTGGTTCAGACCAGGCGGCAAGCGTTGAGGGCGCCCGGGTGGTTTCAGCAGAATCATCCGCAGGCGCCCTTGACCTGCGTCGCCTATTTCAGCATGGAATTTATGTTGAGCGAAGCTTTGCCAATCTACTCGGGCGGGCTTGGCAATGTAGCCGGCGATCAGCTCAAAGCCGCCAGCGACCTGGGCGTGCCTGTAGTCGGCGTGGGACTGCTGTACCAGCAAGGCTATTTTCGCCAGGTAATCGACAGGGAGGGAGCGCAACTGGCCCTTTTCCCGTATAACGACCCCGGACAGTTGCCTATAACGCCTGTGCGGCAAACGGACGGCGAGTGGCTGCGGCTTGAGATCGCTTTACCCGGCTACTCGGTCTGGCTGCGCGCCTGGCAGGTCCAGGTCGGTCGAGTCAAGCTTTACCTGCTGGACAGCAATGACGCGGCGAACTTTCCCGCTCATCGAGGAATTACCAGCGAACTGTATGGCGGCGGGCCGGAGTTGCGCCTCGCGCAGGAAATGCTCCTCGGGATCGGCGGATGGCGATTGCTCGGTGCGCTTGGCATCCAGCCGGAAGTCTGTCATCTCAATGAAGGGCACGCGGCCTTTGCCGTGTTGGAACGCGCCCGCAGCTTCATGCAAGAGACCGCCCAGCCCTTCGAAGTCTCACTTGCCGTAACGCGAGCGGGAAACCTCTTCACCACACACACGGCGGTTACCGCCGGCTTCGACCGTTTCGCCCCGGCCCTCATCGAGCAATACCTCGGGGGTTATGCCGAGCAAAAGCTCGGCATAACCCCGCATGATTTACTGGCCTTGGGCCGTCAGGACCCAAACGATTCGTCGGAGAGTTTCAACATGGCCTACCTGGCAATCCGGGGCAGCGGTGCGGTCAATGGCGTGAGCCGCTTGCACGGGAAGGTGAGCCGGCACATCTTTTTGCCTCTCTTTCCGCGCTGGCCGCAGGACGAAATACCGGTCGGACATGTGACCAACGGAGTTCACATGCCGAGCTGGGACTCGGCGGAATCTGATGATCTGTGGACTCAAGCCTGTGGAAAAGACCGCTGGCTGGGGACGGTTGAAACCCTGGAGCAGGACATCCATGGGGTCTCCGACGCCGGCCTTTGGCAATTTCGCATCGCCGCAAGAAAGTCTCTTGTCGAATACGCTCGGAAGCGATTGTCCGGGCAACTGGCCGCTTCCGGCGCGCCGTCCGAGGCGGTTGACGGTGCGAAAAATCTATTCGATCCCAATGCGTTGACACTGGGGGTTGCGCGGCGCTTTGCGACCTACAAGAGGCCGAACCTGCTCCTGCACGACCCGGAGCGACTGCTTAGTCTTTTAACCAATCTTGTGCGCCCGGTGCAGCTCATCATCGCCGGAAAGGCCCATCCAGCGGATGGGGCGGGGCAAGCCTTGATCCACGAATGGATAAATTTCATCCGCCGTCCGGAGGCCCGCCCCCATGTGATCTTCCTCAGTGACTACGACATGCTCCTGACCGAGCAACTGGTGCAGGGGGTCGATGTCTGGATCAATACGCCACGGCGACCCTGGGAGGCGTGTGGAACGAGCGGCATGAAGGTGCTCGTAAATGGAGGCATCAATCTCTCGGAATTGGACGGCTGGTGGGCGGAAGCATACTCGCCCGAAGTGGGCTGGGCGCTGGGGGACGGCCTGGAACATGGGGACGATCCGGCCCGGGACGAGGTCGAAGCCGACGCGCTCTACGACCTGCTGGAGCGCGAGGTGATCCCGGAGTTCCATACCCGAGACGATAAGGGCATCCCAACGGCCTGGGTCGCGCGAATGCGTGAAAGCATGGCGCGTTTGACGCCGCGCTTTTCCGCCAACCGCGCTGTGCGCGAATACGCCGAACAACACTACCTCCCGGCTGCGTCAGCCTACCGGGAACGGTCTGCCGATAAAGGCTCAGCCGGCTCGCAGACAGTCAACTGGCAACAAAATCTGGAGCAGAAATGGGCCGGGCTGCGCTTCGGAGATTTGCGGGTCGAAACCAATGCGGACCACCACGTGTTTGAAGTCGAAGTTTTTCTCAACGATCTCGCCCCGGATGAGGTGCGGGTTGAGCTTTATGCGGACGGAATAAACGAGGGCGATCCCGTCCGGGAGGAAATGAAGTGCGCGAAAACGGAGCCCGACGCATCGCGCCTTTGGGTCTATCACGCAACGGCGTCTGCTAAGCGTCAAGCGGGGGACTATACGGCGCGAGTAATACCTCGGCGCTCCGGGGTGGCGGTTCCGTTGGAATCCGCTAAAATCCTGTGGCAACGATGATGAAAACGCCCCAAGGCGAGTTGCACGGCTATACCCCGGAGAGCTCCGAACGCGCTGACATCCGGGTGGGGCCTGGTGGAAAAGATCCCCTATCTAAAAACCCCGGGAGTGACCGCTGTGGAGCTGATGCCGGTGCAGGAGTTCAATGAAACTTCCATCCCGGGCAAGGAACCCGCAAACAGGCCAACCGCTCAGGAATTACTGGGGATACCATCCCGTGGTGCAGGACCACATCTTGGCCGCCCTTCGTTATTGGATGGTCGAGATGCACGTGGACGGGTTCAGGTTCGACCTGGCATCGGTTCTACCGTCCAACCGCCGGGGGAGAGCTCCGGGCAGCCCGAGAAACTGGTCCTATTGAGGTTCCTAAACCATGAAGGAAATCGAAATGAGAAAAAGCAACTCTTTTGCAGCGTGGATCTTCATCGTGATTCTCGGCATTGGCGCACTATTAGCCTTTGCCATGAATAGAGCCAACATGGAAAACGTGTGGTTTGGAGTCATTATCTTTTTTATCGCCGTCGTTCTTTCTGCCGCCATCAGGGTTGCGGATCAGTGGGAAAGGGTGGTGATATTGCGGTTAGGCAAGTTCCACTCCCTCAAGGGACCGGGAATATTTTTCATTATCCCGATCATCGACACAATCCCTTACTGGATCGACATCCGCGTGATCACGGCTTCTTTCAAGGCAGAAAAGACGCTTACCAAAGATACGGTGCCCGTTGATGTGGACGCCGTGCTGTTTTGGAAAGTTGTGGACCCTAAGAAGGCGGCCCTGGATGTAGCCGACTATCAAAGCGCTTTACATTGGGCCTCCCAAACAGCGCTGCGTGATGTCATCGGCAAGACCATGCTTTCGGATATGCTGGAAGGCAGGGATAAGATCAGTAACGAACTGCGGAAGATCATCGATGAGCGCACCGAGCCATGGGGCGTTAATGTTATTTCGGTCGAAGTCAAGGATGTACTTATTCCGCCGGCCTTGGAGGATGCGATGTCGATGCAGGCTCAGGCCGAACGAGAACGTCAGGCCCGGGTGATTCTGGGAGATTCGGAGCGACAGGTGGCGGAGAAGTTTGGGGAGGCGGCCAAGACCTATGCCAACAATCCCACCGCTCTTCATTTGAGGGCCATGAACATGCTCTATGAGGGTTTGAAGGACAACGCCACGATCGTTATTGTACCCAGCACCGTCGTGGAAACCATGCAACTGGGGAGTGTCGCCGGGCTCACGGCCTTGACCATGGGATTGGGTCAGGAGCGCGCAAACAAAGAAAAGGCAAGCGCGGTCCAAGAAGGGGAATGACTGCAATGAACGTGATCCAAGCAACGGGAAAAAGGACGACAAAGAAAACGACTGCAATCGCATGCGTGTTTGTGGATATCGGCGGCGTCCTGCTCACCTACGGGCGCGATCGTCATGCGCGCAAGCGGGCGGCAAGGAAGTTCAATCTGGAGTTGGCCGAGATCGAGGATCGGCATCGCCTGAACTTCTACACCTATGAGGAGGGGAAGCTCACGCTGGATGAGTATTTGAGCCGGGTGGTCTTCCACCAAAAGCGATCGTTTACCCGGGCTCAGTTTCGGCGGCCTCGATGCAAAACAACTCAATAAGATGGTCAATTTCGAGTCCGGGCTGCTCGGCGTGTCGGAGACCAGTTCGGATATGAGCGATTTGCCAGGTCGCGAGGCCGGCGATGTGCGTGCGGCGGAGGCGGTCGCGCTGTTTTGCCGCCAGGTGAAGAAATGGATCGGCGCATTCGCGGCGGCATTGGGCGGACTCGACACTCTGGTGTTCTCGGGCGGTATCTGCGAGAATGCGCCTACGGTTCGTACCAGGATCTGCAACGGGCTGGGATTTCTTGGAATCGAACTCGAAAGAAAAACAAAACATGGCCAATGCGGGGATGATTTCTCCTGCGGCCGGCCGGACTTCTGTCCGCGTCATCCACACCGATGAGGAATGGGTGATAGCCAACGCTGTCTACCAGGTTCTCGGCCCTGGCCGGGAAAAGGAGAAGTAAACCATGAAGACGAAAACTCTTTCCCCGGAGTTGCTCCAGAAGATGGATGCGTACTGGCGCGCAGCCAACTATCTTTCGGTCGGCCAGATTTATCTCTATGACAATCCGCTTCTAAAGCGGCCTCTAACGCTTGCGGATGTAAAGCACATGCTGCTCGGACATTGGGGCACGACCCCGGGGCAAAATTTTATCTACGTGCACCTCAACCGGGTCATAAAAAAATACGACCTCGACATGATTTATGTCTCCGGTCCGGGACACGGTGGTCCGGCCGTTGTGGGCAACACCTATCTTGAAGGCACTTATACCGAGATTTATCCCGACATCAGCCAGGATGAAGCCGGGCTTCGGAAGCTCTTTATTCAGTTTTCCTTTCCCGGAGGAATCCCCAGCCACGCATCACCGGAGTGCCCGGGGTCGATCCACGAGGGTGGCGAGCTTGGCTATTCGCTTAGCCATTCGTTCGGGGCGGTGTTTGATAATCCCGATCTTGTCGTCGCCTGCGTTGTTGGAGACGGCGAGGCGGAGACGGGGCCCCTTGCGACCGCCTGGCATTCGAACAAGTTTCTCGACCCGGTAACCGATGGCGCGGTGCTGCCGATCCTGCACCTAAACGGCTATAAGATTTCCAACCCGACCGTCCTGGCCCGCATCACCCGCGAGGAATTGGAGCAGTTGCTGCGCGGCTACGGGTGGACGCCCTACTTCGTCGAGGGAGACGAACCGGCGCTCATGCATGAGGCCATGGCCGCAACGCTTGACACGGCGGTTGAGCAGATCAAAAAGATACAACTTGATGCCCGCCTCCACGGCAGCTCCGAGCGTCCGCGCTGGCCGATGATCGTTTTCAACTCCCCCAAGGGCTGGACGGGGCCCGAAACGGTCGACGGCCTGCAAGTCGAGGGTACGTTTCGAGCGCACCAGGTGCCGCTCTCCGACCCGGCCACCCATCCCGAACACCTCAAGATGCTCGAAGAGTGGCTGAAAAGCTACCGGCCGGAGGAACTCTTCGACGAGCAAGGCCGGCTCATGGCGGAGCTTGCCGAGCTTGCGCCCAAAGGCGAGCGTCGCATGGGCGCAAATCCGCACGGCAACGGCGGCATGCTGCTGCGTGATCTGGCGATGCCCGATTTTCGCGACTACGCGGTCGAGATCCCCTCGCCCGGTGTGCGCGGCATCGGCGACACGCACGTGCTCGGCCCTTTTCTGCGCGATGTGGCAAAACTAAACGGCGAGCAGCGGAATTTCCGGGTCTTTGGCCCCGACGAGACGCTCTCAAACGGCCTGGAGGCCCTCTTTGAGGTGACCAACCGCCAATGGGACGCAGCAATCGAGGCAAACGACCAATTCCTCGCCCCCACCGGGCGCGTTATGGAAATGCTAAGCGAGCACCAATGCGAGGGCTGGCTCGAAGGCTACCTGCTCACCGGCCGCCATGGGCTCTTTAACTGCTACGAGGCGTTTATCCACATCGTCGACTCGATGTTCAACCAGCACGCCAAGTGGCTAAAAGTTACCTCGCGTCTGCCGTGGCGAAGGAAGATCGCCTCGCTAAATTACCTGCTGGCCTCTCATGTCTGGCGCCAGGACCACAACGGCTTTACGCATCAGGACCCCGGTTTTATCGACCATGTCGTAAATAAGAAGGCCGAGATCGTGCGCATTTACCTCCCGCCGGATGCGAACTGCCTGCTCTCGGTGATGGACCACTGCCTTCGCAGCCGCCATTACGTAAACGTTGTGATCGCGGGTAAACACCCCGCGCCCCAATGGCTGACGATGGAGGCCGCCGTCAACCACTGTACCGAAGGCATCGGCATCTGGCCGTGGGCCGGAAACGACCAGGGGGGCGCCCCCGATGTGGTCATGGCCTGCTGTGGCGATGTCCCAACGCTTGAGACTCTGGCCGCTGTCTCCATTATGCGCGAGCATCTGCCCGACCTTAAAATCCGGGTGGTAAACATCGTCGACCTCATGAAGCTGCAGCCGCAAGCAGAGCATCCGCACGGACTTAGCGACATCGATTTCGACGAGATTTTTACCCTGGATAAACCCGTCATCTTCGCCTTCCACGCCTACCCGTGGCTGATCCACCGTCTGACCTACCGGCGCGCCAACCACCACAACTTCCACGTTCGCGGCTACAAAGAAGAGGGCACCATAACCACGCCCTTCGACATGACGGTGTTAAACGACCTGGACCGTTTCCACCTCGTGATGGACGCAATCGACCGCCTGCCGCAGACCGGCGCCAAGGGCGTCTACCTAAAGCAGGAGCTAAAGGATAAGCTCACCGAGCACAAGCAATACATAGACAAATATGGCGAGGACCTGCCGGAAATTCGCAACTGGAAATGGAGTACCCCCCGATGAATGCGCAAAAGCTAATAGACACAGCAAAGACGCTGGTCGCCGAAGGCAAGGGGCTGCTGGCGATGGATGAGAGCAACCCAACCTGCGACAAACGATTCGAGAGGTTGGGGATCCCGCAGACAGTAGAGGCCCGGCGCGCCTGGCGTGAGTTGATTGTGACCACGCCCGGCCTGGGTGAGTCCATTAGCGGCGCGATCCTCTTCGACGAGACGATCCGCCAACAGAAAAAAGACGGTACTCCCTTTGTTACAGTCTTAACCGATGCGGGAATCATTCCCGGCATCAAGGTTGATGCCGGCGCAAAGGAGCTGGCGGCTCATCCCGGAGAGAAAATAACCGAAGGCCTCGATGGACTGCGCGAGCGGCTGGCCCAATACTCGCAAATGGGCGCCCGTTTTGCCAAGTGGCGCGCGGTAATCGCCCCGGGCGACGCCATTCCCAGCCGGGGCTGCATCGAGGCCAATGCGCATGCGCTGGCTCTCTACGCCGCGTTGTGCCAGGAAGCCGGACTGGTTCCCATCGTCGAGCCGGAAGTGCTAATGGACGGCGATCACACCCTGGAGCGGTGCCGCGTGATAACCGAGGAGGTCCTGCGAACGGTTTTTAACCAGCTCTACACGCAGCGGGTGCTACTGGAGGGGTTGATCCTTAAGCCCAACATGGTGCTTCCGGGATTGACCTGCCCCCGGCAGGAAGGGGTGGACGAGGTGGCGCGCGCCACGGTGAGGAGTCTTTTGTGGACCGTTCCCGCCGCCGTTTCGGGAATCGCGTTTTTGTCCGGCGGCCAATCGGCTGAACTCTCATCGGCCCGTTTGAATGCCATGAACGCTGGATTTAAATCCCGGCTGCCCTGGGCGCTTACGTTTTCTTTTTCCCGCGCCATTCAGCAACCGGCTTTGGAGCTTTGGCGGGGCGAGGAGGCCAACGTCTTGGCGGCGCAAAAGGCCCTGTATCATCGCGCGAGATGCAACAGCGCCGCGCGCCGTGGCCAATACGATGCCGCGATGGAAAGGGCTTGACCATGCGACAGGCTCGCAACCTGCAGAACCTGCGGCATAAAAAAAACAGGAGAACGCCCGTCATGGAAGCTGTCGCCAACCAGCCCGAGGCGGTTGGCGCACCCCTTTTGGCTAAAAAACCTGTCGAGGCGGAAACACTCTCATGACGGTACCCGGCGAAGTTGTGTTCCTGTTTGACGTAGACAATACCCTGCTCGATAACGACCAGGTGGTGGGTGACCTCAGACACCATCTTGAGCGCGAGTTCGGAGCGAAGGCCCGGGACCGCTACTTCGCCATCCTGGAAGGGTTGTACGCCGAGCTTGGCTATGCGGACTACCTGGGGGCTTTGCAGCGCTTCCGGCTAGAAGACATGTGCGATCCGCGACTGCCGATACTGTCTTCGTTTCTGGTGGATTATCCGTTTGCAAACCGCTTGTATCCCGGTTCGCTCGCCGCCCTTGCCCATGTTCGCCCGTGGGGGGCGACGGTTGTCCTCTCCGATGGCGACATGATTTTCCAGCCGCGAAAAATTCAACGCTCGGGGCTATGGGAGGCGGTCGAGGGCCGCGTGCTCATCTACATCCACAAAGAGCAGATGCTCGAAGATGTCGAGCGGCGCTACCCGGCGCGCCGTTATGTCATGGTCGACGATAAGCTGCGCATTCTGACAGCCATGAAAAAGATCTGGGGAAAACGGTTGACGACCGTATGGCCCCGCCAGGGACATTATGCCCTCGACCAAAAAGATCTCGATGCGTATCCGCCCGCTGACGTGACGGTTGAGCGCATCGAAGACTTGGTCCACTACGACTTAAACGCATTGCTCGGCGCCGATGCAGGTCGTCTCAGTCAATGCAGGGTAAAGGCAGAATGAAAAACAGTGTCGGGGATGCTGTTGGGGACGCGCCGGGACGAAAATAAAAAGGACTTAAGATTTCTTTTAAGTCCCTGAATTTGCGTGATAGCGGGGCTTGGATTTGAACCAATGACCTTCGGGTTATGAACCCGGAGGGTGGCTTTACCTGTATTTCTTAGAACCTCCAGAAATGTCCCGCAATAAGCCATTTCAGTAAATAATCAGTTCGTTGACTTTACCTGTTTTTATCCTAAAATGTATCGAAAGTGTGAGGGGAAATGTGGGGGGATGAAAATCTTCGGGTTTCCTGATCGGGCCTTTATTCGGAAGGGATGACGCCATGGCTGAAACAGGAAAGACTCAAGACGAAATACCCCGGAGTCTATTTCATCGAGGCGACCGTGCCGGGCGGCAAGCCTTAAAAAGTCTACTACATCCGTTACCGGCGCAAGGGGAAGATGATCGAGGAAAAGGTCGGAAAGCAGTTCCAAGACGATATGACCCTGGCGAGGGCGAGCGGAATCCGGGCGCTGAGAATGCAGGGCAATGAATCCACAAACCGGGAGCAACGCGAACAGGAGCGGCGGCGGGCGGAGGCAAAGTGGACCATAAACCGCCTATGGGTAGAATACATGGCCGGGAAACCCGACCTCAAGGGAATCGTGACCGATGAGAACCGCCGAAGCATATCAAGCCGCTCTTCGGGGAAAAGGAACCGGGCGAAATCGTTCCCCTCGACGTGGACCGGCTAAGAGTAAAAATGGTCAAAACCCATGAGCCCGCTACCGTGCGGAACGCCTTGGAACTCTTGTGCCGGATTATCAATTTCGGCGCTGATAAGCAGCTCTCCCCGAAATTGGGTTTTACTATCGAAATGCCCGAGGTTGATAACGTGACGACCGAGGACTTGCCCTCCGACCAGTTATCAAGGCTCCTGGAAGAAATCGAAAGCACCCCCCATGTTCCAGGCCGCGAACCTGATGAAAATGGTCTTGTTTACCGGCATGAGGCGCGGGGAACTCTTCCGGCTGGAAGTGGTCCGACCGGGATTTTGAGCGCGGTTTCATCGGTCTCCGCGACCCCAAGGGCGGCAAAAGCAAAAGCATTCCCATGAATACCGAAGCGCGGAAACTCTTGGAGAACCACGAGAGGACCGAAAGTCGGTTTGTCTTCCCGGGCAGGGGGGATAAAAAGCGTGTAGACATCCCCAAGACAGTGAACCGCATAAAAGGCCGCTACGGGCCTGCCCGAAGATTTCCGGGCGCTGCATGGTCTGAGGCACGTTTATGCCTCCATGCCGGCTTCATCCGGGCAGGTCGATATGTGTACCCTGCAAAAACTTATGACGCACAAAGGCCCGCAGATGACCCAACGATACGCCTTCTTGCGCGATGAGACGTTGCGGAAGGGTTCGGACCTGGCCGGAAGCATTGTCGGGCAGGCGATGAAGGGGACCAACGGCGACACAGGGAAGGTTATCAACTTTGAAAACGCGAGGGATTGATTATGAACGGATCGGAAGCCGAGAAGATCGAAGAGCGCTATTTGCCGAGCGTAGAAACGGCGAAGATCATCATCAAGGAATATTTCGAGCAGCACCACGGGGAGATCATCGACTATGTCGATTTGGTGAATGCCCTGGACCTGCCGCTTCCTCTCATTGTCCAGGCATGCGAACAGCTTGACCAGGAAGGCAAAATTGCCGGAGTCGATTAGAAGGGAAGATCACCGGGTCCACAGGGAAGCAGGCGACGCCATCGAGGGCGACCAAATCCTCATTGAATGCCGCAAGCCGGGCAAATGGCAGACAGTCAGAGGTTCGGAACAACACCATTACTTTGTTACCGCTGCGAGCAAGAATGCCTATGCCGTAGTCGTTAGAAGGTTTACCAACGTCAAAAAAAGATGATATTGTCTTTTGCCTTTCGCCCTGGCGGTCAAGTTCTTGCCTTTTGTACGGACGCATGCGGAAACCTCCCGGTTGAGGTTGGACGGACCCCGCCTTGATGATTTCACGGCTCCGGAAAGTAAAGGTGATTCGAGCGGCGAAATGGGCGAAATTGATCCGCCTATGGGGGATAGTGTGGGGGACGAAAAAAAAAGGACTTAAGATTTCTCTTAAGTCCCTGAATTTGCGTGGTAGCGGGGCTTGGATTTGAACCAAGGACCTTCGGGTTATGAGCCCGACGAGCTACCTGACTGCTCCACCCCGCGACAACAAAATGAAGTATAGCCTGCCTCACCCTCGATGTCAACAAAAGACTAAAAGCCCCGCAAATGCGCCACAGACGCCAGGGTAGATGAATGTGCGCTAGATTTCGGGAAAATTAAAATCGATTTTCGCCTTCGATACGGCCATAAATTTACCCTGCGATGTCGATGTTACCATAGAGGCGCCCTCCCATTCTTGCTTTTTTTCTTTGTCTTTTGTCGCTCCCCTGACGGGGAGTTTACAATTACCCGCCTACTTACTTTTGCAATGACTCGCGCCTGGAGGGGCTGGGGCCGATCGCCCCCTTTTCGCAAAGCTGACAATTACCCACACATGCGCCCACTTACCCCTTAGCGGAGACTCCCAAGAAAGGGGCTTGGCCTGATCGCCCCCCTTTTTTGCAAAGGGGGGTTGGGGGATTTACTCTGCCGGCGCCGGAAAAAACGAAACAACTGTCCAATACACACCAGTTCGGGGGGCAAGGAGCCGGTCAAAAACGAGCGACGATTTAGCTAGGCGAAAAACCCAATGATCGGGTTTTCTATCGGCAGAGTAAAAGATTTTGGGTTATTCAGTACTCAGGTTTTTCGACCTCGATATCCTTAAGTACAGGGACGGAGTTTACTCCGTGCTGTACGAATAGACTTGAAATCCCCCCAACCCCCCTTTGCAAAAAAGGGGGGCGGTCGAGGCAAATCTCCGGTAAGGGGTAGGTGGGCGTATGTGTGGGTAATTGTAAGGACGGGAAGGGGGAAGGCAAGGGTTGGAATGACTGTGCCGGCATAATGGCTGTTTGCGGCCCGAAGAGGGATTTTTTCCAAGAAGACGCAACGGCTGTTTATTTTCCCGGGATTTGATATACTCCGGGGGCCTTCAAAGAAAGGGACTAATGAGAGAAAACATTCGAATAGCCATCATTCAGCCCAAACCGTACCCTTCGCCCGAAGATCCGCGAAATATCGGACACGCTCTTCAATTGATGGAAAGATGCCGTGGCGAACAACTCGATGTCATCTGCCTGCCGGAGTACTTTCCGGCTCTTGGCGAACGCGAGATCGGCGCTGCCGCGCGAAAACTAAACAGCTACGTATTAGCCGGCATGATCGAAGAAGACGGCGCGAAGCGCTATAATACTTCGATGCTTTTTAGCAGGGCAGGGAAGCCGATAGGCAGACAGCGCAAGGTTAGCGTCGGAGCGATCGAGCGCGAGAGGCTGGGAATCTCTCCTGGCGACGGGGTGTTCCGGGGCTTTGAGACCGACTTTGGAAAAATCGGCATTCCGGTGGGCATCGATTTCTGGGGACAGCCTGAAGCCGGCCGCCAGCTATCCTACCAGGGCGTGGATATCGTTTTTAATCCGAGCGCATTTTCGGCCCTGCGCGGTCACTGGAAAACGGGGGGGCTGGTCCGAGCCTTCGATAATTTCCTTCCGATAGTTGGAATCAATACGGCCGACTACAACGCGATGATAGGAGATAAGCGCGTTCATCAGCACGGCGGGGGCAGTTTCATAATCCAGCCTCCTAAGATGCTGGATAAGGACGATTTCAATCGTTGGGCAAGATCCATTGACGACATCGAAAACTGGGCCGTTCTCGAGCTGGATGAACTCGAAAGTGTCCATATGGCGGACGTAAATCTTGCGAGCGCCTCCCGTTTTAGAAGCGAGTTTTTCAACCGGTTTGGCTTTAAAAAGGTTTGAGGGTCTCTATCCATGGCAAATGCGCGCCCCGGCTATCTCGATCTTTATGAGAGCGGCGAACTGCTGCAAAGAGCCCAGGCGTTGGATGCAAAGCTTAATAATTGCGATCTGTGTCCTCGCGGGTGCGCAATTGACCGAAAAAACGGGGAATTGGGCTACTGCGGGGTGGGAAGCCTGCCCCGGGTCGCCTCCATAAATTTGCACCACTGGGAGGAGCCTCCCATCTCGGGCACAGGGGGCTCGGGCACGATATTTTTTTCCGGCTGCACCCTCGGGTGCATCTTTTGCCAGAACTACCCGATCAGCCAGATGGGGGTGGGCCGCGACATGAGTATCGAAGACCTTGCCAGCGGCATGCTGGGTCTCCAAAAAAGAGGCGCCCACAACATAAACCTGGTAAGCTCAACCCATCAGATGGCAGCCGTTGTCCGCGCTCTTATCCCGGCGGTCGAAAAGGGGCTTCGCATACCGCTCGTCTTCAACTCGGGCGGATACGAGTCCCCCGAAACCCTAAGGCTTCTCGATAAAATCATCGATATCTACCTGCCCGACATCAAATACTCGGATCCGCAAAGCAGTGCGAAATATTCCGGCGCACCCGATTATGTCGGCTACAACCGCAGGGCTCTATGCGAAATGTGGCGCCAGGTCGGCCCACTTTTTACCGATGATGCGGGAATCGCGCGAAAAGGAATGATGGTGCGCCACCTGGTGCTGCCCGAAAACCTCGCCGGCTCACGCGAATCCCTCGCGTTTCTAGCCGAGCAGATGGGCCCGGGGGTTTGGGTCAGCCTTATGAACCAGTATTTTCCGGCGCACAAGGGCCCCAATTCTCCACCCCTTGACAGGAAAACGACCGAAGAAGAATATGAGGCCGTATTCACCGCAATGATCGATTCGGGAATAGGTAACGGTTACGTTCAGGGGGACGGGCTGGTTAGTCCGGGTGATTTTTCTTGAAAGTTTTCGAATCGAGCCGGGTTTCGCGCATAAGCCTGTGGAGGTATTGGCGCTTTAGTCCGGATTCGCGGGCCGCCTTGGAGACATTGCCTTCGTTGCGGCTCAAAACCCGGGATATGTATTCGGAGTGGAACTTGTCGATCAGGGCGTCTTTGGCTTCCTTAAAGGGCATGGAAAAGAGCTCGCAGGACTGGCCGATTTCTTGCGGCGCCCGGGGGACCGCTCCTGCGGCCGCTATGTCCGAAAATTCGAGACATTCCCCCGAGGCCATTATAACGCCTCTTTCAATGGTGTGCTCCAGTTCGCGAACGTTTCCGGGCCAATCCCTGCCGATCATGTCCCGCATAAGTTCGTTCGATATCCTTTTTACCCTCTTGTCGTAGAGGCCGTTGTACTTATCGAGAAAATGGGAGACCAGAAGCGGGATGTCCTCTTTGCGTTCCACAAGGCTTGGAAGCCGGATATTTATCCCATTGAGCCGATAGAACAGATCCTCTCGAAACGCCCCTTTTTTGATCATTTCGGCCAGGTTCTGGTTGGTGGCCGCAATGAATCGGATGTCCGTTTTGGAGATGGAATTAGACCCCACGACTTTGTATTCGCCCTCCTGGAGGAGGCGCAGAAGTTTTACCTGCGTGGAGGGATTGAGGTCGCCGATCTCGTCGAGGAAAAGCGTCCCGTGGTTGGCCTCCTCGACCAGCCCCTTCTTGTTGCGGATAGCGCCGGTAAAGGCGCCCTTGACGTGGCCGAACAACTCGGATTCAATAATCGATTCGGGAATCGTGCTGCAGTCGATCGGAATAAACTGCTGAGCGCTCCTTGCGCTTTGAGTATGAAGCGCGCGGGCGACCAGTTCCTTGCCGGTCCCGGAGTCTCCGGTTATCAGGACGGTAGCCGAAGTTTTCGCCACTTTTTCAATCTGGTCGGAAAGAGACTGCATGATGGGCGTATAGCCCACGAGCATTGGCAGAATCGTTTTTTCTTCGAGCTTTTGGCGAAGGTAGCTGTTTTCCTGCTGAAGCTTTTGCCAGTTGAGCGCCTGCTCGATGACGTGAAGAATCCTCTCTTTTCGGAAGGGCTTGGTGATGTAATCGAAAGCTCCCTTGCGGGTGGCTTGAAGGGCCGACTCGATCGTCCCGTAGGCGGTCATTATGATCACCGCAGTCCGGGGGTTTTTCTGCTTTACCTCCTCCAGCACCTGGATCCCGCTCCTGCCCGGCATCTTGAGATCGGTCAGCACCACATCGAAGCTCTTTTGCTCCAGGAGCTGCGTCAATTCCTGGGGGTCGCTTAGCGTGGTCAGCTCATGGGAGCTTTTCTCGGATACGATCCTGCTCAAAAGGGCCAACATGTCGTGTTCGTCGTCCAAGGCAAGAATTGAGGACATCCTTATCACCTTTTCGGGATCAGAGGGTTTTACGGAACCGGATATCCCGGCCCGGGGGCTCTTTGAGATGTAACCGATGAATTTTCGCTCCACTTTCGTTAAAGAGTCAAATAAAATGTCATTAAAAAGTTGCAGTCGAGTTTTTATCGACCCTCTTTAACTCCAGTCGTATGGATGAAACACAAAAAATGTATTCAAAGTCCAGGACCAACCGTTTCAAAGTTTTGAAGGTCCTCAGTATCGCCGCCGTTTTGCTCGTTGCCGCGGCGTCCTGGCTCGCCATCTCCACTGCCGAGTACATGAAGGATACGGTAAGAAGCCAGTTTAACGAACAGCAACTGGCCCTGGCCAGGTTGGGCGCCCAGAGGATCGAGGCGCACATCGACAGCGCCATGGGCGACTTGCAGCTCTTAGACTCCCTTCCCGCCATTCAGTACTTCGACCCCGCGCGCTACAAGACCCTGCTGCTGTCGATACTGCCGGTTTTTAACGAAAGCTCCATCATAACGATTTATCGTGTGGATGCTCAGGGCAAGCTGGTTTTCAGCGCGAGCGAGCAGGGGATCGTAACGAGCCATCTGGGGCCCGCGCAGCGGGAAGCCGCAAAGTATCTCGCCTGGGCCAAAGAGCCGGCGAACATGGGGAAAATATTTGGCGACGCTCTCCATCCGAAAGGAGGGGAAAAAGACAATGACGACCTCGTGTTCGACCTGATTATGCCCACCTATGACAACGCCTCCGATGCGACTCACCTCGCCCCTTCCGGAGCCTTTGCCGGCTATCTCAGGCTGACAATCGACGCCTCCTACCTCATGGGCGAGATGATGCCCGACATCCGTTCGGGCAAAACCGGCTACGCGTGGGTGATCGACTCCAATGGCCTGTTCATCTGGCACCCGCACAAGCCCTTTATCGGTCAAAGCGCGCTCAGCGCACGCCACAATAGAAATCCGCACCTTTTGTTCGCAAAAATCGACAAGATCGAACGAGACAAAATGATGCAGGGAAAGGAAGGCACAGGCACCTACATCTCCGGGTGGCACCGCGGAATCGTAAGGCCCATGGAAAAACTTGTCGCTTTTACGCCCGTGCACATCGAAGGACCATTTATGAATTATTCCTGGTCGGTGGCCGTTGCCGCGCCGGTAAACGAAGTCGAAGCCATGGTCTATTCGGTGTATATGAGGCAGTTTCTTCTCCAGGCGCTGGTTGTTTTCGTAATAGGGCTTTGCTGTCTTTTCTTCGTGCTCTACGAAAGGCGGTGGTCGGTGCTTCTCGAGCACGAAGTCGTGCTAAAGACTAAAGACATAAGAAAATACGCAGACGAGCTCGAAAGCTCCGAGACCAAGTACAGGTCCCTTGTGGAAAACGCCGAAGACCTGATTTGCACCATTGATCGAAACGGGCTGATAAGGACGGCCAACCAGCACATGTCCCGTATTTTCGGGGTAGAGGCGGGGGGGCTGGCCGACCAGAGTCTCTATCGCTTTTTGCCCGCCGAGCAGGTCGAAGATCTTTTGAGCTGTATCCGGGAAGTTCTTGCTTCGAGAAAGGGGCAGGAGATCGAAGCGCGCCTCAACCTGCCCTCCGGCCATTTCTGGTTCGATTTCAAGTATATTCCGGTAACCGGGGAGGAAAGAGAAGAGTTTGTCCTGGCTATCGGGCGCGACATTACCAAGAGCAAGGAAATCGAACAACAGCTTATAAACACCGAAAAGCTCGCCTCCCTTGGGACGATGGCCGCAGGTGTCGCGCATGAAATAAATAATCCGATCGGCATAATGCTCGGTTTTTGCGATTTGCTCCTGGAAAAAATCGACCCCGACTCGATGGAGTATAACGATCTGAAGACCATCGAAAGGCACGGCCTCCACTGCAAGTCCATCGTGGAAAGGTTGCTGAGCTTTGCCAGAATGAGAGACGAACAGTTGGAGTGCTGCGATTTGAACGCGAGTATCGAGTCCATCGTGGCAATCGTTAACCACAACCTGGAGATGAACCGGATAGAGCTCGCCCTTTCGCTTTCCCCGGAGCTGCCCTTCGTGCGGGCCGATTCGACCGGGCTCCAGCAGGTCTTTCTAAATCTTATAAACAACGCCCTGCAGGCGATGGACGCTGAGGGCCTGCTAAAAATCGAAACCCGCCCGATTGGGGGCGGAAAAATGATCGAAGCCGTAATCTCGGACACCGGCTGCGGCATAAGGAAGGAGCACCTCGATAAGATTTTCGATCCTTTCTTTACCACCAAAAAAGTCGGGCAGGGAACCGGTTTGGGTCTTTCGGTGAGCTATGGAATAATCACGAGGTGCGGTGGCCGGATAGACTGTCGAAGTGTCACGGAAGAAGAAGCTCCGGGGGCAGCGGGAACGTCGTTTAAAATAGTTCTGCCCGCCTGCAATTGAGAAGAAAATCCTGGCACAAAGTTTGAATCCACCTATCGCAAGAGATTGGGGATGAGCTGTTCCCGGGTCTTTTTGCATTGCCTCCAGGTAAAGACTTAGCCCCGTTTCAGGTGTTGGAGATGGCCAGGGAAAATCGAAAAAATATCCTCATTCTGGATCCGGAAAAAGACACGGCGGAACTTTTCTCGCGGGCTCTCGAAAACCATGGCGAGGGTTTCACCTGCTATTGGGTAACAGAGCCCGATGAGGCCAGGCGCCTGATGTCCGAGATCTCTTTTACTTTTGTTCTTGCCGATGTTTCCATCCTCCAAGACGACCGTTTTCTCCTCCTCGCCTCGGTTACGGGGCGCTCTTGCGCTCCGAGGGTGATCGCCAATGGCCATGGGAACGAGAAAACAGCCATAAAGACCGCGCTGGAAAAGGGCGCTGCCGGCTACTTCATAAAGCCGGTCATGGTCTGCACGCTTAGGAAACTAATAGACGATTTCTCCACGCCGTAACCGGACACGTAGTGTCTACTGATGGTTTCACATGGTCTCACTTGGGTTTCAGTGTTTGGGACCAGAACCTGACCCAAACCATGAGCACGCCGCTAAAACTGCTCTTCGAGGACTGCTATCATTAGTAAAAATTATAGCCCGCTGCCTGCGATCCCCCCAAGACCCCTCCTCCCCCCCTCAATGCTGTTGAGTTAAGCGACTAGAGCGACGATCGTGATCCCGGAGGGATCAAAGCCATTAGCCGGGCGGTTGAGGCCGTAAGGCCGATACCCCCGGAAAAGAAAGAGACGACCCCGTGAGGGAGCGCAGACCGGGCGCAGACCGGGCGCAGACCGGAACCGAGGGGCGCAGACCGGGCGCAGACCGGAACCGAGGGGCGCAGACCGGGCGCAGACCGGAACCGAGGGGCGCAGACCGGAACCATCAATCAAGATATCTCTGATCATATTGGCTCCCCGCCTTCCCCGGGAATTAGTGGTGTTCAAACAGGCAGGAAAAGCTCGGGACTTCTTAACTCAACAACATTGTCCTCCCCCTCCCCGCATCCTTCCAATTGCCCGTCCACTGTTAAGTTTTGTAAAAAGGTGACACTTTGCGTTGTCACCCTCAAAACAGCCACAAAATCGATTTGAAATATAAATATTTAATTAAATCAACATGTTACGCTTGATATGCAAAACTCTCCCGATGGCATGCAAGTTGCCTCTACACAGCTTGGCCTGGTAGACGCGAGTTGCTGCCGCTTCGCATCTCGACTGATTCTCATCGTATTTCATTCTCAGCTTGAGGAGGTTTGTGCACATGAGCGGTCCAAGGCAAGTCTATGAGTTTTTGCAGAATGCGTCCATTGCCCATGCGCAGTGGGAGCTGGAAGTGTCGACCTCAATTTTTAGGAGCCGCAAGAAGCTTTTGATCCTGCTTGTGCTGTGTCTTCCCGTTCTGCTCGTTTCCATAGTCGGGGCGGCTACCATGCTCGGGGGCAAGGAAGCGTACGCTCCGGCGTTTTGTACGACGTCAGTGCTCTTAATGTCAATACTGGTCGGAGTGATTGCCGGGTTGATCACCGGCTGCATCGGAGCGGGCGGGGGGTTCATCGTTACGCCGGCCCTCATGGCTGTGGGGGTAAAAGGAATTCTGGCTGTGGGCACCGACCTTTTCCATATTTTCGCCAAAGCGATCATGGGAACCACCGTTCACAGAAAGCTTGGCAATGTTTCTCTTAGCCTTGCGGCGGTGTTTACTGTCGGCTCGTTTGTCGGCGTCTACGTTGGAGGAACGATAAACAGGGCGATCTATAATATCAATCCTGTATTGAGCAACGCTTTCATCAGCCTTATCTACGCCCTTCTTCTTGGTTTTCTGGGCTTCTACGCTCTCTATGACTTCCTGAAAAATGTAAGAGGAGTTCAGGCCACAAAAATCGATGCTCACGGCAGTGCAAACGCCGGAACCACGGGTCTGGCGACGAAGATACAGAACATAACTATTCCGCCGATGATCCGGTTCGACGAGGATTTTGTCCCCGGAGGCAAAAAGATTTCCTGGGTGATGATCACCGGGGGCGGCGCGGTTGTGGGTATGCTTGCGGCCATCATGGGAGTTGGGGGCGGTTTTGCGACCTTTCCCATGTTTGTCTATGTCTTTGGTGTTTCTTCCATGACAACGGTAGGCACCGACATCCTTCAGATCATCTTCACCGCCGGTCTTGCTTCCATTACCCAGTACGCCATCTACGGGTTCATATTCTACTCCCTGGCGATGGGGCTTCTGATCGGCTCTCTTGTGGGCATCCAACTCGGCGCCCTTGTCACCAAGGTGGTCAAGGGCATTCACATTCGCGGGTTTTATGCCACGGTCATCCTGGCCGGCTTTTTCAACCGGGTCTCTACACTGCCGGCGAAAATGACCCAGCTTGGACTGGCAAACTTCCCCAAGTCTGTGACCGGAGCCATCGAGACGGGTGGCAATATACTTTTCTGGGCCGCGACAGGATTTTTCGGAGTTTGGCTGTTTACCAAATTCATAACCAATCTGAAGGTGTTTCGACAAGAATCGTTGGGCCGCAAAGCTCCCGTGGAGTCTATTGCTCAACCCTAGAATGGGATGGCCGATCGGAGACAATCCCGGAGCTTACGACTAAATCAAGCGGCGCGAACATCGCCCGGAGGAGACAAAATATGCTGATCGCCGATAAAAAAACAATGAGTTTGGGACTCTTTCTTGGCTTAACCTTCCTTGGAGTCCTGGTCCTGATTTTTTCCCCCGTGTGGGGGCAGGGAAAGAACGGCCTGAAATTCTCAGACAGGCTGTTTAATTCGCTGGCTAAAGGTTCAGCCTATTTTATTCCGGAAGTCACAGGAAACCTCAAAAAATTCGAAAATCAGCAACTGGTGGTAAGCGTAAAGATGAAAGATGCCGGGGAAGCGGCCTCGGCCTGGAAGGTGCTTTCGAAGACCGCGCCCAACACCACTATGCAGGGCGTTGTGCTAAAGGTCCAAACGCCCATGGCCCCGTTGCTTGGAGCTGCCTTGCGCGATGCCGACTCGATGTATTTTAACAAAGGCCGGGAGATCGGCCAAAGGTATGGCATGGATGAACAAAAGGCTATGGAGAGCTGGTATGGCGCATTAAAGGGGGCGTCAAAAGCGCTCCAAAAGGGTTCCCGAAATAACATCGAGCAGTCCAATATTATTGAGGAAGTCATGACCAAAGCCATAGAGCCGGCATACAACTTCTACAAGATCCCGGCGGAAAAGATAAGCCAAAGGGCCTGGCTCGTAACCGGCATGCTTCTCTTTTATATCCTCTACACCTTGTGGTGGGGGTTTGCGATTTACTTTCTGTGCGAGGGTTTTGGCCTCAGCATGTCCAAGGCGAAGACCAAAAGGGAAGTGTAAGGAGGCCTCGGGGGGGGATGGCGGCCCGGATTTGCAAGGCGCTGGGACAAAGCGTGCTGCAAGGCCGCCACAGCCGATAGGGGAAAAAGATTTTACTCTAAACGGTTTCTATGATGACGGGCGGGCATATGTCACTGGCAAACAACTCGAAGGATAAGACCAGACGCGCAAGCCGGGTGGAAAGACTAAAGCTCTGGGAGTTGCCGGAGCACGGCGCCTCCCCCGAGCGCTACAAAATACTTCGGCGCAATATTTTCATCCTGATGATTTTTGTGACTACTGTCCCGCTCGTCATCATGGCGGCCATCAACTATCACGAATACCAGGCGGGTTTGAAGCAGGAAATCCTAAATCCTCTTCGGGCGACGGTAAGCCGCACGACCCATTCTTTCGACCTTTTCCTGGCTCAGAGGCTTTCGGCGGTAAGTTTTGTCGCCTCCGCCTACGGCTACGACGACCTGGTGAACGAACAGACGCTGGGCCGAGTTTTCCGGGTGATGCGGGAAGAATTCGGCGAATTTGTCGACCTCGGCGTGATTAGCGCGCAGGGAATCCAGCTCGCCTATGTGGGGCCCTACGATGTCAAGGGGAGGGACTATTCGAAACAGAACTGGTATCACCAGGCGCAAATCAAGGGGACCTACATCAGTGATGTCTTCCTGGGATACAGAAAATTTCCCCATATCGCCTTCGCGGTCCAGCGCTGGAACAGGCAGGGAAAAACCTGGATTTTACGAGCCACCATAGATACCCGGCGGCTAAATACCTTCGTCTCCTCCATGGAACTGGACCGGGCGAGCGACGCCTTTTTGCTAAACAAGGAGGGAGTCCTGCAGACGCCTTCGAAGTTCTACGGGAAAACTCTTGAAAAATTTCCACTGCAGTTGCCTCCCACGACCTACCAGGCGAACGTGATAGAGATCGGAAATGGACATGGCGACCTGGCTTTTCTGGCATACACCTACTTTGCCGACTATCCCTATATCCTGGCGGTGGTAAAGCAGCGAGCGGAGGTGATGAAGTCGTGGTATTCGATGAAGAGCAACCTTATAACGGTCTTTGTCGTCAGCGTAATCGTAATATTTCTGGTGGTATTCGGACTAACGGACCAACTCGTCAAACGAATCGAGGAGTGCGACGAAAAACGTGAGGCAGCATTCAGACAGATGGAGCACAACCACAAGCTGTCCTCGATCGGGCGTCTGGCAGCAGGGGTGGCCCATGAGATCAACAATCCCATGGCGATCATAAATGAGAAGGCAGGCCTCATGAAGGACCTCATCGAGTATGCGGATGAGTTCCCCCAAAAGGAGAGATTTCTTACCATCACCGACTCGATTTTGAATGCGGTAAACCGCTGCGGCGCCATCACCCACAGGCTTCTGGGATTTGCCCGGCGAATGGATGTAAATATTGAAATATTGGATGTTGGCGACATTGTCAAAGAGACCCTCACGTTTCTCGAAAAGGAAGCCCTCTACCACAACATTGAACTGCAACTCGAGTTTTCCGTGGGCCTTCCGGGGGTAGCCGCCGACAGGGGACAGCTCCAGCAGGTGTTCTTAAACCTTTTAAACAACGCTTTTGCCGCGGTCCAAGACGGGGGAGCGATCAGCATCTCGACACGGGCAAGGGGTCCGCAAACCGTGGCGGTGGCAATCCGCGACAACGGGTGCGGCATGTCGGAAGATACGCTCGAACACATTTTTGAGCCTTTTTTCAGCACTAAGGGCGCCCGGGGAACCGGCCTGGGCCTTCCGATAACCTATGGCATAGTCAAAAAGCTGGGTGGCGAAATAGAGGTCGAGAGCAAGCAGGGGGAGGGGACCACCTTTACGGTCCTGCTCCCGGTCAAAGTTCCGGATGGATCGAATTTTTCCTATTGACCCACCTCTTAGCCAGACGATGAGGAGAGCTGATAATGAAAATCAGGGTGCTTTTGGTCGACGATGAAAAAGACTTTGTGGAGGCTCTTGGCGAGCGTCTCGAAGTTCGAGGCTTCGAGGTCATGAAGGCGTTTTGCGGCGCCGAGGCCCTTGCTTTGTTAAAAGAGCAGGAGGCCGATGTAATCGTTTTGGACATGTTGATGCCCGGAAAAGACGGGCTGCAAACGCTTCGCGAGATAAAAGAGATAAGGCCTCTTGCCGAGATCATTTTGTTAACGGGCCACGGGACCCCGGGAAAAGGGGTCGATTCGATCCAGACCGGCGCGTTCAACTACATGACCAAGCCGGCCAACTTGAAGGACTTGCTCGAAAACATCCTCAAGGCCTACAAATGCAAGTCGGAGCATGAGGAAAGGATTCGCCGGGCGAATATCTTGCGCGTAGAGCTCTCGCTTGGCGATCCGGACATCGGGTGAAAAGGTCGCGCCAGGGAGGAATAGTTGGAAACCAAAGCCGCTCAGCTTGTCCACGTTACTTGAGTTCTATTCGATAGAGGAGGTGAGAGTTGGATATTCCGGTTCAACGAAAGGCTTTCAAAGCGTCCTCCCTGCTTCTTAGGGTTTTTCCATTTTTCGGTTGGGCAGGCAGCCTCAACCCGAGTACGGTAAAAGCCGACTTTATTGCCGGGCTAAGCGTTGCTCTCGTATTGATCCCCCAGTCCATGGCCTATGCGCAGCTCGCGGGACTCCCCCCCTATTACGGCTTGTACGCTTCCCTTTTTCCGCCCCTTCTTGCCGGATTGTTTGGTTCCAGTCGCCAACTGGCAACCGGTCCGGTGGCCATTGTCTCCCTCATGACAAATGCGGCTCTGGCGCCGTTGGCTACCGCCGGCAGCACCGCCTACATTGCTTATGCGATACTCCTTGCCCTGATTGTCGGCCTTTTCCAGTTGTGCATCGGAGTCCTACGCCTCGGAATGGTCGTAAATTTTTTGTCCCACCCGGTGGTCAATGGTTTTGTCAATGCCGGCGCCGTGATCATCGCCTCATCGCAATTGGCGAAGTTGTTCGGGGTCCCGGTGGGCGAATCGGCGCACCAATACGAGACGGTCTACAAGGTGATCGTTTCGGCGATTCAATATACCCATTGGCCCACACTTGCTCTGGGCATTTTCGCGTTTGCAATTATGTACGGGTTGAAATGGATCGATCGCAGGATCCCAAACGTCCTGGTCGCCGTGGTGGTGACTGTGGTGATCTCCTGGGCCACGGGGTTTGAACGTAACGCCAAGGTCGGCGTGGACGCCTTTGCGGTTGCCGAAGTCCGGGGGCTAATAGACGATTTCAATGCCGATCTACGGGAAATGAAAACGCTTGAGGCCAAGAAGGCGGCTCTGGCCGCCGAGATCTCTTCGGCCGAGAAAGCCTTCGGCTCTCGCGGCCAAAAAACTTTCGATCTCAAGCAACAGGCGCTAAACGTTGCCTTCAACCGGGAAGAGCTTAAGGAAAAATCGGGCAAGATCGGTGGAAAGCTTCGCAATTACCTGTTTAGTGGCGTCGCGGGGCCGAAGGGAGAACCGGTGTTTTACGCAAAGGGTCATGTTCCCGAGGCAATGTTGACCGATGGACGGACCTGGAGAATCAAGGTAAAAAACGACCCTCTCGACCCTCGGGGACTTACAATGAGCGGGGGCGGCAATGTGGTGGGAAAGATCCCCAAAGGGCTACCCTCGTTTGCCATCCCGAATATGAACGTAAAGGTAATGCTGCAGCTATTTCCTCTTGCTGCCATCATCTGCCTTCTGGGATTTATGGAGGCGATCTCCATTGCAAAGGGCATGGCGGCTCAAACCGGTCAGCGTCTGGATCCCAACCAGGAACTCATCGGTCAGGGGATCGCCAACATCGTAGGCTCCTTTAGCCTGGGCTATCCGGTCTCGGGCTCTTTTTCGCGCTCTGCGGTAAACCTTCAGTCGGGCGCCAAGACCGGGCTCTCGAGTGTTTTTACCAGCATCTGCGTGGCCATCGTGTTGCTCTTTTTTACTCCGCTCCTCTACTATCTGCCGGAATCGGTTCTGGCGGCCATTATCATGGTGGCCGTTCTGGGGCTCATAAATATCTCGGGGTTTGTCCATGCCTGGAAGGCCCAGTGGTATGACGGGCTAATTTCGATAATCACCTGTGTGGCCACCCTTATTACGGCCCCAGACCTGGAACTGGGCATAACTATCGGAGTGGTCTTATCTCTTATGGTATTTCTGTATAAGAGCATGCGCCCAAAGGTTACAACTCTTTCCATGTATCCCGATAAGTCCTTTAAAAGCGCCAGGCAGCATGGCCTGAAGGAATGTAAACACATCGCCATGATCCGATTCGAGGGCCAGCTCTTCTACGCTAACGCGGGATTTTTGGAGGACATGATCTTCGACCTCACGATGAACAAACGCGAGTTAAGGCACATTCATATCGTGGCCAACGGAATCAACGACATGGACTCATCGGGTGAGGAAATTCTCTCCCTGGTGGTGGAGCGAGTACGCAGCGCCGGCTACGATATCTCTTTTTCCGGGCTAAATGAAAACGTGATGGAGGTGCTCAAGCGAACCCACTTGTATGAGAGGATAGGAGAAAGAAACATATTCTCAACCATGCAGGCCGCCATTCAGACCATCCACTCCCGATCCCACACCCGGTGCAGGGAAGATGAATGTCCTCTCATGACGGTATGCTTCATAAATTAGGTGGCGCAAAGACTCTAACCACACAAGGAAAATGCCATGCCCGTTATCGCGCTCTTCAGCGGTTCCTGTTGTCGGGAAGAAGAAGTGGTTCAAAAGATTCTCGACGCCACAGGCTACGAACTCGTTACGGACAAGGATTTAGTGGCAGAGACAAGCAGGCGGTTTGACGTCGAGCAGGGAAAACTTTTCTCGGCCATGACCCGAAAGGCCTCGATTTTTAACAATTTCACTCATGAAAAGGAACGATCCCTGGCCTATCTCAAGTGCGCCCTCTCCGATATCTTGCGCCGGGACAATCTTTTGTTGACCGGCTTTGCCGGGCTTCTTCCGCCAAGGGAAATCTCCCATGCCATAAAGATCTGCCTCATTGCGGATATGCGCTACAGGTTCTGCGCAGCGATCGAAAGGGAGAATCTTTCGGAAAAAGACGCTCTCAAAAAGATTCGAAAAGACGATGAGAGCCGCGCGACCTGGGTGGAGTACCTATACGGAAACTGCGACCCGTGGGCGGCCGAACTCTACGATTTGCTAATTCCCATGGACAAATACGGCACAGATGAGGCGGCGCGCCTGGTTTGCGACAACGCGGGAAAACAGGTGGTACAGGTAAGCGATGTATCCCGCCAGGCGGTGGAAGATTTTGCGCTTGCCGCGAGGGTTGGCGCCACGTTGGCCCGGGAGGGCCACAGCATCCCGGTGACGGTCAAGGATAACAAGGTGATCGTTACCATAAACAAGCACGTCCTGATGCTTTCTTCCCTGGAAGATGAGCTGAGAAGAATTATCCTGACTGTCCCCGGTGTCGGGGAGGTGGAGACGGTGGTTGGACCCGGCTACTACCAGACCGATATCTATCGAAAGATAGACTTTAGCCTGCCTACGCCTTCGAAGGTCTTGCTGGTAGATGACGAAAGGGAATTTGTCCAGACTCTGTCTGAGCGGTTGCAGATGCGCCATATCGATTCGGCGGTGGTCCATGGCGGTTTGGAAGCCCTGGATGTAGTCGATGAAGATGAGCCCGAAGTGATGGTTTTGGATTTGAAAATGGCGGGAGTAGACGGCCTGGAGGTGTTGCGCCGAGTAAAAGCGCAACATCCCAAAGTGGAAATCATTGTCCTTACCGGTCATGGATCCAAAGAAATGGAGGCTCTCTGCATGGAGATGGGCGCCTATGCCTATCTGGAAAAGCCTGTGGACATAGCAATCCTTACCAAGAAGATGCAGGAAGCCTACCGGAAGCTCAAGGAGAACAAGTGATGTCCCTCGATGAGATCCGAGTGCTGCTGGTAGATGACGAAAAAGAGTTTTTGGAAACGCTCGTAAAGCGCCTGGTAAAACGAAAACTCAAGGCTTCGGGGGTGGGCGGCGGAGAGCAGGCTCTTCTGGCTCTGCGGGAAAAACCCGTGGACGTAGTGGTTCTCGACGTCAAGATGGCCGGCATGAACGGTATCGAGACCCTCAGGGAAATCAGGCGACACTATCCCCTGGTGGAGGTGATCATGCTTACGGGTCATGCCAACTTGGAGGCTGCCATCGAGGGAATGGAAATCGGGGCTTTCGATTATCTTACCAAGCCGGTGGAAATCGACGAACTGCTCTACAAGGTCCAGGACGCCTATCAAAAGAAGGCGCTTCAGGAGCAAAAGATCGCCCTCATGCAGGCCGCCGCCGGGCCTTTGCCAAAACCGGGGGCATCGGATTTACTGGAAGGCTAAATACGATAAGAGCCGGGCCGCCGCAACCTCGGACGCGGTTTTATCGAAGAATGAAATTTGGAGTTCACAAAAGATTAATCCGATGGATGGCGCTTTGCTCCACCCATCCGACAGATGATTCCTATGAGCATGGGCAAGCTATCGACGTTTCTGAAACGGAAATTGTTTCGAAAAGATCCCTCGGAGATCCATGAGGGATCGAGCGCGGAAGAGCTGCGCGCCGCCTTCAAGTCGCGCTACCTCTGCTTCAGGCTTTTGCTTAGCGCAAACAATAAGGCCCTGGAGATCATGGCCGACTTGCAGGAGGCGCTAAGGGGAAACCGCCCCTTCGGCATGTCCCTTGTGCGAGCCGATACGACTGCTGTTTCGGTAAACGTTTTCCGTATGATCCAGAACCTGGATCGTCTGGCGCCGGGCAAGTACTCTATTCTTTTTAACAGGTTCAAGGAGATCGAAGAAGAGGTCGAAGGAAATCTTGCGGCAAGGAAGCTGTCGTTTGGCGAGGAGTTGGTCATACCTCTTGAGGGAATCGATAAAGACATGGCCGACCAGGTCGGAAGCAAAATGGCGAGCCTTGGAGAGGTGAAAAATGTGTTGGCCCTCCCGGTTCCAAACGGTTTTGTCGTCTCCTCGGCCGCCTACCGCAAGTTCTTCGAACACAACGATCTACAGGCTGAGATCGACCGGCTCCTGCAGACCTCCTCCATGGATGAGATGGATAATCTCTATGAATTGAGCGCCAACATCCAGCAGTTGATAATCGGATCGACCATCCCCGGGGAGCTGGAAACGGCGATCGTGGAGGCCTACCGGGCACTTGAGGCAAAAACCTTGCCCGGCGTGAAAATATCGATGCGCAGCAGCGCTCTTGGCGAGGACTCCGCCGGGACTTCCTTTGCGGGTCAATACCGTTCGGAGTTAAATGTCGGCGAGGAAAACGTACTGCAGGCCTACAAAGAGATCGTGGCCGGCAAATATAATCTGCAGGCCATTTTCTACCGGCTAAATCGCGGGATCCTGGATGAAGACATCGCGATGTGCGTGGGCGCCATGGTGATGATCAATGCTTCGGCGGGGGGTGTCATGTATTCTCGTAACCCGCTAGACATCCGGGATGACTCCGTTTTATTAAGTTCCGCCTGGGGTTTGCCCAAATCGATTGTCGATGGCGGGATGGAATCGGATTTGTTTGTCGTATCTCGTAAGAGCCCCATGACCGTCACGGTTCGAGAGATCGGAACCAAGAATCTCAAATTCGCCTGCGATGCGGAAGAAGGCGTCTGCCGCATGGAGGTTGCCGGGGAGCTAAACCGCATGCCCTCCCTCGATGACGCCCGCATACTGGAACTGGCCCAAATCGCCCTGATGCTCGAAGAGCACTACGGAGCGCCTCAAGATGTCGAATGGGCGCTCGATGAAAACGGCGCCCTTTTCATTTTGCAAAGCCGCACTCTGAAGCAACAGGAGCATAAGGAGCCATTGCCTCTGTCGCAGGAACGCGAAACTATTGGCTCCGATATTCTTCTTCGGGGAGGCTCTACTGCCAGCCCGGGCGCGGGATGGGGGCCGGTCTTCGTGGTGCGAAAAGATAGCGATACGCTTCTTTTTCCCCGGGGTGCGGTGCTCGTTGCCGCCCAGGCGCACCCACGCTGGGCCGCCTTGCTCGGAAGGGCCTGCGCGGTTGTTACCGAACAGGGCAGCATCGCGGGACACCTGGCCAACCTGGCACGCGAGTTCGCAGTCCCGGCGCTTTTCGGGGTCCAGGGGGCGGTCCAACGGCTCGAAAACGGCCGCGATGTAACCGTGGATGCCGATGGGCTAACCGTTTATCGCGGGCGCGTCGAAGCCCTTATCGATCAAGCTCCCGTCAGGAAAAACTTCATGGCGGGAAGCCCGGTGCACAGGATTCTTGAGGAGGTCGCAAACCATATCGTCCCCCTCCATCTCCTCGATCCCGATTCTACGATGTTTCGGCCCGAAAATTGCCAGACGTTACATGATATCACCCGTTTTTCCCACGAAATGTCGGTGCGGGAGATGTTTAATTTTGGCAGGGACCATCGCTTTTCGGAAAAAATGAGCAAGCAGTTGGTCTGCGAAGTGCCCATGCAGTGGTGGCTGATAAACCTCGATGACGGTTTCCGGGAGGGGGTGAGGGGAAAATTCGTGTACCTGCAAGACATTGTCTCCATCCCCACGCTGGCCATCTGGGAGGGAATTACCGCGGTGCCGTGGGCGGGGCCGCCCCCGATCGACGCGAGAGGCTTTATGTCGATCCTGCTTGAAGCCGGCATAAATCCTGCTCTCGATCCGTCCATGCCCAGTCCCTACAGTGCCCGCAACTACTT
Organism: Syntrophobacteraceae bacterium; assembly: GCA_031292215.1. Taxonomy (GTDB): domain Bacteria; phylum Desulfobacterota; class Syntrophobacteria; order Syntrophobacterales; family Syntrophobacteraceae; genus SbD1. The sequence continues at coordinate 77,931 of JARLHO010000050.1, forward strand.
CATGGTGTCCAGAAATTTTTGCAGCCTCAGTTCCCGTTTCGGTTTCCATTTTTCCACGGTCGAAGCGCTCGTTGGGGAAAGGTCCTCGGAGAATTACATCAGCTTTCAACTCAAGGGAGGCGCCGCCGACTATGACAGGAGGCTCAGGCGCGCGCGGTTTGTGGGCGAGATCCTCGAACAGTTCGGTTTTCGGGCCGAAGTAAAAGAAGACGGGGTTTTTGCGCGCATGGAGGGATATAGCGAAAATTTCATGAAGGAACGGCTGAGAATTCTGGGGTACCTCATCATGCACACCCGTCAGTTGGATATGATCATGTCCAACGAGGCGTCTTATCAAGCCCATAGAACAAAGATACTAAAGGATATCCATGAGACGCTCAAACCGTCGGCAACGGACGCGCATATTGACAATGGCGCTTGACAAAACGGCGTAACTCGAACAAGTTTTACGGGGATCGGCCCTGCTCTATGAACTCCGCCCCGGAAAAACGGCCAAAGGAGGATTTGTGGGAGAGAGCCTCGAAATACTTATTTTGGACGATGAATCCATCGTGGGACAACGCCTCAAGTCCGCCCTGGAAAAAGAAGGATACAGTGTCGAAGCGTTCGTTCGCTCAAGCGAGGCGGCAACGCGACTTCTTGAGAAAAATTTCGACATTGTCGTTACCGATATCCGGATGGAAGGCATGGATGGCATGCAACTCCTGGAGAGGGTGAAACGAAAGTCCCCGGAGACCAAAGTCATCATTATCACGGGATATGCGTCCCTGGAACTCGCGCGGGAAGCAGCCGGCAAGGGGGCCTTTGATTTTATTGCAAAGCCCTTTCGAATCGGGACAATGCGCGATAAAATCACGAAAGCCGCCAAAGCTTTGGAAAAAGAAAGGGCGGCTGTCGGAAATTAAAAAGGAGGCATAACCTGTTCCAATTCGGGAACCGGTCTCCCCCTAAGGAGCATAGAGCGATGAAAATCTACCGTAGCCCCATGGAGAAAATTCTTGATAAACAGCAAAGGGATGAGCTCATCTCCAACCCCAAAGAACCGGTCGGGACTTTTTTCCGGAAGGTGCGTTTTACTATTTCCAAATGGAGCGACCAAATACTAAAGCTTTTCAGGCGTTGATCGGGCTATGCCAAATTTTATGCTGAGAACACCCCGGGGGGGGGGGAGTAGGCGATACCCGGGCGAGGTTGATTGCCGGGCGGAACTTATGGCCCTGTGCTCCCCATGTTTTGCGACCCTCACCGGTTCGCTATAAGGAAAGGACCACCGATGGATAGTTCGGTTAGAGAAAGAATACTTGTCGCAAGCGATGGGTCGCAACACTCGGTTCAAATGATTGACTACGTCTCTTCGATCCTTGACCCCGGACGGTTTGAGGTGGTGCTCTATCACGTAGTCACAAGGGTCCCGGAATCTTTTATCGATTTTGAGGGAAAAGTCCCCGCTTATCATTACGAACTGATAAGCGTTGAGCAATGGGAGCAAAAGCAGCGGGAGGCGATCACCGCCTTCATGGAAAAAGCGAGGTCGATTCTTGTAAACGCCGGATTTTCCGATGAGGCGGTAACGGTAAAGGTCGAAGACAGAAAGACCGGTATTGTGCAAGACATCGTCGCCGAATCGCAAAACGGTTACCGGGCGCTAGTCCTTGGGCGAAAAGGGCTAAGCGATCTAAAGGATTTCATGCTGGGCTCGGTTGCCGAGCACCTTCTGGGGCTTGTTCGAATACCGCTGTGGGTTGTTGGCGCAAGCAGCCCTCCGGCCAAGGTCCTGGCGTGCCTGGACGGATCCGATGAGGCGATGCGCTCACTCTCGCACTTGGCCGACGTGCTGGATGGTTCCGCCAATATGGAAATCAAACTGTTCCACGCGGTTCGCACCTTTCACAGTTTCAGAAATTTTGTGCGCGAAGTTTTTTCATCGGAGGCCGACAAGGATGCCTTGGAAAGAGTCCACGGCGAGTTGGACCGGGTTGCCTCGATGATGCAACCCTCCTTCGATAAGGCCAGGGAAATTCTTACTTCCCGAGGGCTTGACCCGGCAAGGATCGATCAAAAGATCGTGCGCGATGTGAGCAACTCGGCCCACGCCATTATGCAGGAAGCCGAAGAAGGCGGCTACGACACGATCGTCGTCGGCAGAAGAGGGCTTTCGAGAGTCGAGGAATTCACCATGGGACGTATCAGCAGAAGGGTCATCCATATGGCGAAAAACAGGACCGTCTGGGTGGTCTGCTGATAGAGCGGTGAACCGTGGGCTTTGGCCATGAAACGGCGTTTGATATGAGCGAACCCCTCGTGGCGCCCGGCGTCGAAGAGAAGCGCTATTATGCGTCTTTGACCAGGAACATGGTCCTGATCATAATGGTTGTCTCCTTTACTCCGCTCATCCTGATAACCGGTCTTATCGGCTACTTTTTTGAGACCTATTATCGGGCAAAAGTCTTGCAGAACCTCTACGAGATGGTGGAAAAACATCGGCAGCACATAAATTCATTTTTAAACGAAAGACTCTTGAATATATCGTTTATAGCCGATTCCTATTCATATGACCAATTATCCAACCAGAAATTTCTAAGCGATAAGCTCGCCACTCTCCAAGCCGTTTATCCGGGTGTTTATGTCGATTGGGGAGTCTTGCAATCCAATGGCGCTCAGATTGCCTACGCCGGCAAGTTTAAGCTTTTGAACGTAAACTATGGTGCGGCCGATTGGTTCCGGGAAGCCCGTAAGAAAGACCATTACGTATCCGATGTTTTTCTTGGCGTTCGCCGTGAGCCTCACTTTCTTATCTGCCTGAGAAAAAGGCAGGGAGACCGGGAGTGGCTTGTTCGGGCAACGGTCAACTTCGCCGCCTTCAATTCCGTGGTGGAAGAGATCCACATCGGGGAGACCGGATCGGCCTTTATAGTAAACAATAATGGGACGCTTCAGTCCCGCCCGGGGATCAAACCCATCGACAACCTTCTCGGCCTGCTGCAAATGACTTCATGGGGCGGGGGAAAAGGGGCGGGGAAAACCGAAATCGCCGGATTTCGCGCGCCGCAAGTCCAAATGATCCCCACCGGAAATGGTGTGACCGGAGTTGTTCGAAACCGGGACAGGAATTTTCTTTTCATCCTCATGCCTCTAAAGTCCGGCGATTGGACTCTGGTGTATCAGCAGGAAAGAGATGACGCCTTTTCGCAGATCAACCGGGCAAGAACCATCGCCCTGGTTATCTTTTTCCCGGGATGCCTGGCGATTGTGCTGGTTACCCTTTTTGTCTCGCGCAAGATGGTCCAAAGAATCGAGAAGGCCGAACGGGAAAAGGAGCTGATGAACAGGCAGGTAATAGAGGCGGGAAAGCTTGCTTCGATAGGAGAGCTCGCAGCGGGTGTGGCCCACGAGATCAATAATCCGGTCGCGGTGATGGTCGAGGAGGCCGGTTGGATGGAAGACCTGCTGGGAGATGAGAAACTCGGCGATTGCCCGAACGCAGAGGAGTTCAGACGCTGCCTCGGGCAGATAAAAATTCAGGGACGCCGGTGCAAGGAGATAACCCACAAGCTGCTTAGCTTTGCGCGAAAGACCGACCCTGTTCCCCGCTTGATCCGGATAAACGATATACTCGGGGAAATAGTAGACATTTGCAAACAGCGCTCAAAAATCAATAACGTCCCCATTTTGACCGAATTGACCCGGGACCTGCCGCTCATTTCCGCCTCCCCCTCCGAAATGCAGCAGGTTTTCATTAATCTCATAAATAATGCGATAGACGCGAGCGGGGAGGGCGGAACAATTACAATCCGGAGCAGGCTGGAAGAAGGTTCGGTGGTAATTGACATTGAAGACACCGGGCAGGGAATTCCCGGAGATATTTTGGAGCGCGTATTCGATCCTTTTTTTACTACCAAGCCGGTCGGAAAAGGGACAGGTCTGGGACTTTCGATCTGCTATGGAATCGTAAAAAAACTAGGCGGCAGTATCACAGTCGATAGTATGGTGGGCGCCGGCACGACCTTCCATGTGCATATACCGCTTGCAGGCAGGGCCTTGTGATCGGTGACGGGGCCTCCCGGAAAACCATTCCTATTCATGAGTTGAAGATTGACTCGATGGGTTGCGCTTTGCGCTCCACTTCGCAACGGGCCGGGTCCGATCGCCCCCCTTTTTTGCAAAGCTTACAATTACCCGCACATGCGCCCACTTACCACTTAGCGGAGAACCCCAAGAAGGGGCTTGGCCTGATCGCCCCCTTTTTTTGCAAAGGGGGGTTGGGGGGAATTACTTTGCCGGCGCCGGAAAAAACGAAACAACTGTCCAATTCACATCAGTTCGGGGGCAAGGATCCGGTCAAAAACGAGCGACGATTTAAGCTAGCCCAAGTTTGCGCGGAGCGTAGAGTGACGGAAAATCATGCGCGAAGAAGGCGGAAAATGGAGTCTTTGCAGACGGAGATTCCCGAAAAGGGACCCGTGGAATGGATTATTGCCCAGACAGATGGAACGATGGTCCCCATCGTAATAACGGATTCGGATGGCCAGGAGCAAAGGTGTGGCGACAGACGCAAAAACCGGAAAGTGGCGTGGCAGGAGGGCAGACTCACTCTTGCTCGGCAAAAGGGATCCGCGACCCCTGTTTTCGGTGCTACTATGGAGGGGCTGGA
>JARLHO010000051.1 GCA_031292215.1 Syntrophobacteraceae bacterium
CCTGAGCATATTTACCTTCCTCGATGGCGGCCAGAGCGGTTAGCTCGGCTGAGGTGACAGCCCCCTGGCCGCCACGTCCATGAAATCTAATCTCAATCATAATAGAAACCCTTTTCCCCTTTCTGAGGCAAAGAGAAGTTCCCGGGGTGGGCGGATGTCGCGCTTCGTGGTGGGCCACACTCGCCCCTAGCCCACCCTGGTCGTTTAGCCCGCCGCCCTCAAAGGCGCTGGTTCCCGAATGGACGCCAAATAAATTTAGTTTGATGGGTCTTGCGCCGGATTTAAATTCGGGACGTGGCGCGGAACGGCAAACGATAGATTTTCTACACAAAAACATTTAATTATGTGTTTTTGTGAAAAAAACGTCAATGCCTTTCGACCATTTCTTTCGAAAAGGGGGCCGCGCAAGCCGCACCATTGCGGGCGAGGTAATGTACCCGAATCATGGAAAAGAAGACACAGTCCCGCCCCGGTTTTCAGCTGAGCTAAAACGCCTGCCTTCCTTTCAGCGCCCGTTCAAGGGTCACCCGGTCGGTATACTTGAGGTCGCCTCCCATCGGTATTCCGTAGGCTATCCGCGTTACGCGCACCGGATGGTCTTTTAGTATTTGAAGAAGGTAGTGGGCGGTCGCCTCCCCTTCGCTGCTCGGGTTGGTCGCGATGATGATTTCGGTGATTTTCTCGGATTTCAGGCGGGCAAAAAGCTCGCGTATGCGGATTTGATCGGGGCCGATCCCATCGAGAGGGGCAAGCACGCCCTGCAGGACATGGTAGCGGCCTTTGAAAGCCCCCGATTGCTCGATTGCGAGCAGATCGGCGGTGCCTTCAACGACACAGACTTCACCGGTTGCGCGGGCCGGATCGCTGCAAATGGGGCAAACCGGCTCACCTGTGAAATTAAAGCAGATCGAACAGGTTCGAATATTGCTGCGAAGTTGCCGGATATTTTCCGAAAGCTCTTGAGCCTCCCTTTCCGGCGCTTTGAGAAGATACATGGCAATGCGCGCAGCGCTTTTCTCCCCAAGCCCCGGAAGTCTGCTCAGTTTGCGGATAAGCTCACTCAGTATGGGCGGATAAGGGTTCATATACCGTTAAAAGAGCCCCGGTATATTCAATCCTGGAATATTGATGCCCCCGGCAAGCTTTCCCATTTCTCCGGCAGCCATTTCCTGGGCGCGCCTCAAGCCGTCGTTTACCGCGGCGACGATGAGATCCTGCAACATTTCCACATCTTGGGGATCGACAACCTGCCGGTCGATTTTGATGCTCAAAACTTCCTGCCTGCCGTTGACCTCAACGGTCACCATGCCACCGCCCGCGCTTGCTTCCACTTTCTTTAGAGCCAGCTCCTCCTGCATCTTGGTCATTTTCTCCTGCAGCGCCTTTACCTGCTGCATCGGATTAAATCCTTTCGGCATTGTCTTTTCCCTCCGGTCGAAATCAGTTATCGAAACCTAAAATTATTACGCTCTGGAGCCGGCGGCACGGGGGTTTCCTCGAAACGGAGTACCTCGGCTCGACGACAAAGAAGTCTACTTTCCGCGACGCTCCCGCGGGCCGCCCTCCGGGGTTTTCACCTCGACCAGTTCGGCCCCCAGTATCTCTATTGCCCGCTGGACGGCAGGATGGGCGGCTATCTGTTTTGCGCCAGATATTTTGCCCGTCTTGCCGGCCCTGGCCGCAGGGCCGCGCGAGGTTGCGGACGGCTTTTTGGTTATGGTCCACTGGAGCTTTGCGCCAAAAAAGGCCAGAGAGGCCTCCTCCAGGCTTTTCATAAACTCGGGCCCATTGGCGCTACTTTCAAACATCTCCGGGACTTCGAGCTCCAGGACTTCCCCCGAAACCTTAACGGAACAATGTGAAACCTTGGCCCACAAAATCGGGTTATGATTTTCGAGAAAACGGACAAACATCTGCCAGTTTTCTATTGCTTTGGCAGCCGAGGGGGGCGAGGTTTGCGAGTGGGTGAGGGGGGCGGCGTCATCGGGCAGGGCCATGGCTTCCGGCGTGCCCGGGTCGCGGGAAACCGGCCGCTCGGGCTCGGCGGTCAACACGGGCACAACCGCCTTTGGTTCGCCCTTGTGTTCGCTCTTCGGTCCTGGCTCCCGCGCCACGAAGCCGGGCCGGCTTTCGGACATGATACAATCGATTGCGGGCTGCCCGGTTTTAAGACTTTGCTCAAGAGTCGAGAGCCTTTCGAGCAGCACATCGAGCGACTCCATCCTTGGCAGGCCGGCCATGCGCAAAAGCAGCATCTCGAGCACGATTTTTGGCATGCTGGAGCGGCGGATGTCCTCCTCACCCCGCAAAAGCATCTGGAAATAAACATGAAGGGCTTCAGGGGTGGTTTTGGCCGCCAGTTCCCGCAGGAGTTCCTTTTCGTCTCCGGGCAGATCGATTCTCGCTTCACCGCCTGCGGAAAAGCTCACAAAGAGAAGATTGCGGAAATGGTCGCACAAGTGCTGGCAAAATCGTCTTGAGTCCAAACCCCTCCGGTAGACATCGGCGGCAAGCTCCAGGCAGGCCAGGCCTTTTCCGGAAATGATCGCTTCGGCGGCCCTCATCACGCTCTGCCTGTCGATTACTCCCAGGATATCGAGAATTTCAGATTCCGGAAGGTCATCGGCGCTAAACGCAAGAAGCTGTTCGAGCAGGCTTTGCGCATCGCGCATGGACCCGTCCGCCTCGCTTGCTATGGCATAGAGCAAAGACTCCGAAAACTCGGCGCCTTCCTCAGAGACGATCTTTTTTAGATGCGCAACTATAAGCTGCAGACTCAGGCGACGGAAATCGAACCGTTGACACCGGCTCAGCACCGTGGCGGGAATCTTGTGCGGTTCGGTGGTGGCAAAGATAAAAATGACATGCGCGGGGGGCTCTTCGAGAATTTTTAGCAAAGCGTTGAAGGCATCGGTGGACAACTGGTGCACTTCATCGATTATGTAAACTTTATAGCGTCCCTTGGCAGGCCTGTAGCGAGCGGTTTCCCGCAACTCGCGAATGGAGTCGATGCCGCGATTGGAGGCGCCGTCGATCTCGAGTACGTCCACCGAGTTGGTATGCGAGATTTCCCGGCAGTTCGAGCACTGATTGCACGGAACGGGGGTAGGGCCTTTTTCGCAATTGAGGGCTTTGGCCATAATTCGGGCAACGGAGGTTTTGCCCACTCCCCTTGCTCCGGAAAACAGATAAGCGTGGGCGATACGACCCAGACGAATCGCATTTTGAAGCGTGCGTGTAGCATGCGGCTGGCCGATAACCTCCTCGAAGGTCTCGGGCCGGCATCTACGGGCTAGTACTTGATAGGACATATTGGACCAGACCGGCCTGAAGGCATTCGGCCAGCAGGCAGGATGGCGGAGAGAGAGGGATTCGAACCCTCGATACACCTTTTGGGCGTACACACGATTTCCAGTCGTGCTCCTTCAGCCTCTCGGACATCTCTCCGCAAGGTGCTTACACCAGTTTGCGCACTACGGCCACGTGCAGATCGCCGGAAGTGGCGGAGAGGGTGGGATTCGAACCCACGTGCCCTGCTATTCACAGGACAACTCGATTTCGAGTCGAGCCCGTTACGGCCACTTCGGTACCTCTCCACAACAGCAACCCCTGTTTACCGCAATGCGGGGCAAAAAATCAAACGCCAAATTTAGCTCAAGTAAAAAAGAATTGAAATGGCAATCGGTGCAAACATAAGGATTATTTATTTACGGCCCCTGCGGGCCTTAAAAAATCTGTGCAAAATATCGGCGCACTGCTCGGCCATAACGCCCCCGGTTACCTCCAGGCGATGGTTAAAGCAAGCGACCTCCGTCAGGTCGACCACGCTCCCCGCAGAGCCGTGGCGCGGATCGTAGGCCCCGAACACCAGGCGCCCTACCCTGGCGTGAAGCATTGCTCCAACGCACATGGCGCACGGCTCGAGAGTGACATACAAGACGGTCCCGCTCAATCTATAGTTTTTAGCGCTTGCGCAGCCCTTCCGGATCGCCACCACCTCGGCATGGGCCGTCGGGTCATGAGAGGCGATCGGATTATTATGGGCGCTGGAGAGCACAATTCCTTCGGGGGCGACAAGGACCGCTCCAACGGGAACTTCTCCCAGCAGGCCCCCCCTTTGCGCCTGCTCCAAAGCAAGGCCCATGAAAAAATCATCATTTCCCAAATCAGCTCTTTATCGGTTGTCAACATCGTAAGTTGATTGCCAATAACACAGTTTTGGTATATAGAAAAGGCCTTTCCATCCATGCATCTTTTGCGGGGAAGCCGGGCATGGAGACGGGAATCGAGTCCGCCATTGCAACTACAATTCCTAACCACAGATATTTTCTTCAGGAAAAGGGGCAGATGAGGTCCATACGAACCTTGCCAGTGATAAGAAGTCTTTCCATTCTCGCGGCTACAGCCGCGTTAGTGGTAACGGCGTTTCAAGGGATTGGGGCGGGGCAGACGCCAGGCGGCGTCGAGCGCGCGAATCCCATAGGCAGCGCAACTTCGGCCGCAAGGCCTCCGATTTCCACGGGACAGCAGCCCGGAAACTATGCATTGCAGACACTTTGGTCCAATCATATCTGGCAGTGTATACCGGCCTCGGAGTTAAAGGGCCTTTCTCCCGACGCTGTCAGCACGGCTTACGTGGCCAATAACTGGCAACCCATCTTCATAAACTCCCGGTTCGAGTTGGCAAGCAAAGCCAGGACTTTGCTTGCCCGCCTGCGCCTCATGGATAAAGACGGTATCGATCCGGCGCCTTTCGAATTCGACAGGTTGGCAGAAATTATCCAAAAACTCGATGGTTGCCGGTCCGCTCTGCGCGCCGTCGATCCGAATTTTGATGCCGGCAGGGCACAATCTTTTTTTGAGGGACGCCCCCCGGTAGAATCCCCCGGTGGCGCGCAGTACGCCGCCGGCCCCTCGCTTAGTCAGGCAAAAGACATCGGCACGATTTCCAAAGAGTATCGTCGGTGTTTTCGGGCGGCCAGCGAAGCCGATGTCCGCCTCACCACCGACTATTTCCTGTTCATAAAGCAAATGGATCCCTACTCGCCACGGGAAGAGGGGCTAAAGGCCCTTTTTGGCACGGCGCCTATTTCGCAGTACTTCACTGAACTCGAACCGAAGGGATTTGGCTACGAAGCCCTGCGTGCGGCCTATCAGAGGTACCGGGAACTTGCAGCCCGCAGCGGCCAGATCTACGTCAGCCTGCCCGCCAAAATACGTCCGGGCTATTGCGGCAAAGACATCCGTCGCCTGCAGGAACGGCTTGAGCAGGAAGGTTTTTATTCCGGCGATGCCACAGCCATCTACGACAAGGCGACACAACGAGCGGTCGAGCAATTTCAGGCCGCTCACATGCTGCGCCCCGACGGGGCCATAGGCAGAAAAACCCTGGCGTGGCTCAATATGGCTTTCAAACAAAAAGCAGCGCTTATCGCCTACTCTTTGCAGGCCGTTCGCAACAGCCCTTCGCGCCAGTTCAACCGGTTCATCCGGGTAAATATTCCACAATTTATGCTCGACTATTATAACAACGGGCAACTGGAGAAGTCTGACAAGGTGGTCGTAGGCAGAGCCAAGGGGAAGAAGATAACCCGGCATGGCAGAATAGTGGGACAAAACCAGACCCCCACCATGGTCAGTCAAATCGATCAGATCATATTCAACCCCCGCTGGTATGTCGACGGGCGCATCCGGCTCGAATTAAACCATGCGGCCAAATCAAATCCCGAGTGGTTTGAAGAACACGGCTACGTGAAAATGGAATCCAAGTATGGCTTTGGCGAGCACAGACTTTTTCAAAAATCGGGGCCCAAGAATGCTCTCGGGCGCGTGAAATTCGATTTTCCCAATCCTTATACCGTTTACCTGCACGATACCCCTGAAAAAGCCCTGTTTGCAAGGTCGCGCCGGGATTTTTCACACGGCTGCATTCGGGTCGACAATGCTCTCGAACTGGCTCAAGCCATTCTCGATGACGATGGAAACCCGTACGGCCAAAAGATCGATTGGATCCTGAAAGGGACCAAGCCGGCATATGTCAAACTCACCAAACCTGTGCCCATCTCGGTGGAATACATTCCTGTGGTTACCCGGAGCAACGGGCAGATAGTATTTGCGGGAGACCCGTACGGGGTTGTGTCGGAATCGAGCCAGATAGCGCAAAAATGGTGAACACAGGTGAGCATTACGAAATAATTATTGATATTACAAAGGATTGAGATTCACCTTTAGATTATCTTTTCCAAACGGGAAATTTGACTATCACTTTCCCGGAAAATGTTATATACGATTACCCACTTTGTATTTCCATGTGAATAGAACTACTTACCGAGCCTGACTTGTCTTTTATAGTTTGAGTATTCACGTTCTTATCCACATTTCTTCGCCGCAGTTTTCATTTGCTATTTCAACCAGTTAGCTTGCATACCTCAAATTAATCGAAGACTCGACCGAAAAATTGTTTGACAGTAATGTCTTTATTTTGGTAGGGAATTCCATCTTTTCAATATTCTTGCTATGTACTGCTTCGGCAAATAGTGAGAGCTACCTTTACGCTAAAACATGGGGGGGTTATGAAGGGAGCCTGGTCTCGACGGGCGTTAAGTCATGCCTTGATTCTGCTGGCCGCATTTACATTCTCTTCTCTAGTCTTTCTTAAAACATGTCATGCACTAACGGCGTCCTACGGGGAACCTTACAACGGTTATCTCGTAAACGGCGTAGTCTTTCCCGATATGTTCCCTGGCTATCATGTCCGGAACTATGACCGGGCGTATACGACCCCGGAGCTTGCAGGAGCCTTGCTCGACGGGATAGAGGCGGTGAAGGCGCAGTTTCCCGGGACCTGCGACGTTTTCATCGGAGATTTTTCTAAAAAGGGTGGCGGTCGTTTCTCAGATCATGCGTCCCACGAGAACGGCAGGGACGTAGACGTTGGTCTCTACGCCAAAGACAACACCCAGCTTCACAATCTCATTCCGATGAACCGGGATAATCTCGATCCCGAAAAGACTCTTTTCCTGATTCAAAATCTCGTGGCGTCACAGCGGGTGCAGTATATTTTTCTGGACAGGAGCATTCAGAAGGTACTCTACGATTACGGGCTCGCCCACGGCTACACCCAGGCCTATCTAAACCGTCTTTTCGGAAACGTTGCCGGCGCTCTGGTGCAGGATATCCCCGGCCATGTCACGCACATGCACATCCGGTTTTTCACTCCCTGGTCCACTCTTGCCTCGCATATAGGGGCCGATGAAGACAAGATGCGATCGATTATCGCGGTGGCCCAGGAGTCGTATCTGCCCAAAAAGGTCGACTACTATGTAACCGGCGGTGAAAAAGGGGTCTGCCAACTGGCTGGGAGCTTCGGGGTTTCCCGGGGGGAACTTTGCGCGTGGAACCATATAACTCCTTACAGTGTGCTTGTTCCGGGCAGTTGCCTCGTTTTCTACAAGAGGAGCTTTGAGAGCGGAGCGGTCCAACTGGCCAGTTCTCTTCAGCCGGGCTACATCGCCCAGGCCGCGGCCCCGCCGGTACGGGTGGCGTCTTTGGAACCGGAGAGCGCGCCCCGGGCGATGTCGGGTCCCACCGACGAAGAGCAGCAGGTCTCCGACCAGACCTCCTCGGAGCGCCCCGTTGCCAAGTCTCATTCGCTTCGCGCGCACGAGTCAATTCGGGCGGAGCGGCCAAACAGCGTCAAGCCTGCGGCGTATTATACGGTAAAACACAGCGGGACACTAAAGGATGTGGCCAGAAAAACCGGAATATCGGCTGTTTTTCTTGCTCGGCTAAATCGGCTTCCCTCAAACGCCCGTGTTCGTTCCGGAGCCAGGATAAAGATTGCCGAGGCGGTTTCCGCCTCTTCTGCCCGAAGGATATCCCGAGGGCGTCGCTCACAACCTTCCCGGATATGTTTTGAGTCCGAATCCGGGAAACAAGGCTTAACCTCCGCCTATTATCGGGTGGCCCGCAGGGGAACGCTAAAAGACATCGCGTCAAAAACGGGCATTCCCCTCTCTTCGCTTTGCAGATTGAACCATCTTAGCCGCAACTCCCACCTGAGGCGCGGGCAAATGATAAAGCTGGCGCAGGCGAATCTTCCGGTCAGGCCCTCCCTGGGAAGGTCATCTTGCTCAATCAAGTATCCCAGCCGAAAAACCACAGGGGTGAGACACGTTGGTCACCGGGCAAAATTGCTGAAACCGGCCAAGGTGAAATCCGCTCGCAAGCCGGTCGCCATAACGCACCCTGCCAGGCGCCATGGGGCGATATCCAAGCAAACCGCGGCAAGGCATGCGAAGCCCGCCGCTGCCAAGAAACCAGTGAGGAGCAGATTGCAGGCTCACAGACCCAGCGGAAAAACGGAGCACAAACAGAGCGCTCATTCCAGGACGAAGGCCAAATCGGCATCAAGGCGCCATGGCGGCTCCAAGCTTGCAAGGAGGTAGATTCCGCTCCCGCATGGGGAATTTAAGTAAAACTTCCCTGCAAAAGTCTTTTCTTTTTTTTCATCATGAGTTATAAGCCGAAGCTGTAGCGGGCACTTATTGAGTGCCCGTTCTTTTTTATGTAGCAGCGTGTTACCAATCAACGTCAAACCGCAATTTGCGGGAAACTGGGAGGCCGCAGGGCTCGATATCCCTCGGTTCCGTTCGGAACTGCGATTTCGCCATTCCGCGAGACTCCCCCTCCCGTTCTGGAGTACAAATGGCCACCAAGAGCTCAGAGAAGATTGCACAGCTGAGAAATATCGGCATCAGCGCGCACATAGATTCCGGCAAGACTACTCTCACGGAAAGAATCCTGTTCTATACCAGGCGTATTCATGCCATCCACGATGTGAAGGGCAAGGACGGCGTCGGGGCCACCATGGATTTTATGGAACTCGAAAAGGAACGGGGCATCACTATCCAGTCTGCCGCGACCTTTTGTTCGTGGGACAACCATCCGATCAACATCATCGATACGCCGGGCCATGTGGATTTCACCATTGAGGTGGAACGAGCTTTGAGGGTCCTGGACGGCGCGGTCCTCGTTCTTTGCGCCGTGGGAGGGGTACAGTCCCAGTCGGTGACTGTAGACCGGCAGATGGTTCGCTACCGGGTACCGCGAATCGCTTTCATAAACAAATGCGACAGGACTGGCGCCGATCCTTTCCGGGTTGTCCGCCAGCTAAAAGAGAAGCTCAATCATAACGCGGTGATGCTCCAGGTGCCCATGGGCCTTGAAAAAGACCACCGTGGGGTGATCGATCTGGTGTCGATGAAGGCGCTGAGCTTTGATGGCGAACACGGCGAAGAGATTCTGGAAACTGAAATCCCGGCCGAATTTGTCGACCTGGCGAAGGAAAAAAGAGAGGAAATGCTCGATGCCATCTCTTTATTTTCCGACACCTTGACCGAGGCGATTCTGGGCGAGGAGACCATAACCGTGGAAATGGTGCAGGAAGCTATCAGGCGGGGTACGCTCGCCCTTGAGCTAACGCCGGTCCTTATGGGTTCGGCCTATAAAAACAAGGGCGTCCAGCCGCTTTTAGACGCCGTAGTCGACTATCTTCCCAACCCGTTAGACATCGAAAACGAGGCCTTGGACCTGGATAAGGACGAAGAGCGTATAATTCTGGCAAGCGAAGCGGACCTTCCCCTGGTGATGCTCGCCTTCAAGCTCGAGGTGAGCCGCTACGGCCAGCTCACCTACGTTCGAATCTATCAGGGATGTCTCAACAAGGGCGATACGATCGTCAACACGAGAACGGGCAAAGAGGTCAAGGCCGGACGTCTGGTCCGGATGCACGCCGATGAAATGGAAGAAATCGATTCGACCACGGCGGGCGATATCGTTGCCCTTTTCGGCATAGACTGCGCATCGGGAGACACCTTCACCGACGGTAAACTGCGCTACGCGATGACCTCGATGCACGTCCCGGCGCCGGTTATTTCGCTTGCCGTAAAGCCCAAGGACAAAAAGGCGGATATGAACCTGAGCAAGGCGCTCGCCCGCTTTACCAAGGAGGACCCGACATTTAAGGTCTACCTCGATCCCGAAACCAACGAGACCATTATTTGCGGGATGGGAGAACTGCACCTCGATGTCTATGTCGAGCGGATGAAACGCGAGTATGCCGCCGATATCGAAACCGGAATGCCGAAGGTCGCCTACCGCGAATCTCCCACCTCCCGAGCCGACTTCAACTACACGCACAAAAAGCAGACCGGGGGCTCCGGGCAGTTTGGACGGATCGCCGGTTTTCTCGAGCCGCTCTCAGAGGGAGAATTCGAATTTGTTAACAAGGTTTCCGGCGGAGCAATCCCAACCGAATTCATCCCTGCCTGCGAGAAGGGCTTCAAGGCTTGTCTTGCCAAAGGAGGGTTCGCCGGATTTCCGGTCGTAGGAGTTCGTGTGACCATAAACGACGGCTCATCCCACTCGGTCGATTCGTCGGATATGGCCTTCCAGCAGGCGGCGATCGGGGCCTTCCGCGAAGCTTATGAAAAATCCAAAGCGGTGCTCCTCGAACCCGTTATGCGCGTGGTGGTCGAGACCCCTTCGGAGTTCCAGGGAGCGGTGCTCGGGAGTCTCAACCAGAGGCGCGGGCTAATACTTTCCACCTCCGAAGACGGCGTATTTTCCGCGGTAGAGGCCGAGGTCCCGCTTTCCGAGATGTTTGGCTACTCGACCGTACTCCGGTCGTCAACCCAGGGCAAGGCTGAATTCACCATGGAATTTTCACGATACAACGTGGTTCCCAAGGCCCTGGCGGAGGAAATCGTAAAAAAAGAGAAGGAAGGCAGAAAGTAGCTGCTCCATTCTCAGCCACGGACGGGGGTTTGGGATGGTCGAATCGAACTGGTTTTTGGCTTGCTTCCTTCTTGTTTATTTTTTGCAAAACGGGTTCGATCTCTGGCTTGAGAGGTTGAACCTGAGCTATTGCGAGCGTCAGTCCGACACTGCCCCGGCAGGCTTTGAGGAGTTTATCGACGACTCGAAGCTTGCCCGGACAGCCAGGTACGAACGGTCCAAAGCAGTAGTGGCCATTATCGGTACAGTGGTCTCCGAGACCACTCTTCTCGCCATCTTGCTCTCCGGTCTTCTGCCGCTTCTCGTTCGGTTGTTCGCCGAAATGGGCCTATCCGTGGTCCCGGCCGGACTTTTTTTCTTTTTCATTCCCGGGCTAATTCAATTTCTGGTCGATCTTCCCTTCGATTTCTACAATACCTTCGTCATAGAGGAAAAGTTCGGGTTCAATAAGTCTACGCTAAAGCTCTGGGTACTCGATCGCATAAAGGGAGGAGTGGTCGGAACATGCCT
This sequence comes from Syntrophobacteraceae bacterium, assembly GCA_031292215.1. GTDB lineage: Bacteria > Desulfobacterota > Syntrophobacteria > Syntrophobacterales > Syntrophobacteraceae > SbD1. The sequence continues at coordinate 11,308 of JARLHO010000051.1, forward strand.
GTTTGCCGCCATTTTTTCCCTGCTGCTGCTATGTATCGAAGGGTCGCCGCGTCTTTGGTGGTTGTGGGGCTTTTTGCTTCTATCAGGTGTGCAGTTGGTGTTGGCGATTCTTTACCCGGTGCTCCTCGCCCCGCTGTTTAACAAATTCGAACCGGTTCGAAACGATGAACTTGCCGCAAAGATCAAAGCTCAGATGGAAAAAAGCGGCATTCGAGTCAAAAAGATTCTGCAGATGAACGCGGGAATCAGGAGTCGACACACCAACGCCTATTTCACCGGGCTCGGTAAAACCAAGCAAATCGTACTCTACGACACGCTGCTCGAATCCCACACGCATGAAGAAATACTTGCCGTGCTTGCGCACGAAGTCGGCCATTACAAGAAAAAGCACGTACCCAAACAGCTAATCGTGTTCGCCGGATTTTCGCTTGCGGCATTTTACGGCACATGGCTTTTCATTCAATGGCCTCTTCTTTTCTCGACTTTCGGGTTCACCACGATGCCGCCCTACGCGGGTCTTTTCCTGGCTTGGGTCTTTTGGAGCAAGGCCGGTTTTTTCCTACAGCCGCTCTCCATGGCGATATCGAGGCGGTTTGAAAGAGAAGCGGACAGATTTGCGGCCGAAACGGCGGGAAGCGGCGAGGCCATGGCAAAAGCCCTAAAGCGGGTTGCCGCCGACAACCTGTCAAATCTGAACCCTCACCCTCTCTACGTCCGGTTTCACTATTCCCATCCGCCCGTTGTGGAAAGGGTCGCAGCTCTTGCGCGAGATTCCCGGCCATGAACTCCGGGGTCTTTGAGCTCTAACCCTTGCCGGTAAGACGGTCTGTAATCTGCTCGCACGCAAAAAGGAGCGACTCCAGGTCGATAACCTGCAAGACCCTGCTGTCAAAAAGGAATTTAACCCGAGACGGATAGCCCTCATCTTTTAGTTCATCCCAAAACAGCAATCGAATGGAAAGCTTTGGAAAAACGCTAAATTCGGCGGCGAAATCCACTCCCTGGTCCTTTAGGTCAACCTCACGCCCCCAGGGAAGAACCGCTTTCGAAAAGGAATCCATTCTACCGCTGAAGAGTCGGCCCAGGGGTTCTTCGCAGTGGGCACTGAGACTCTTGATCTTAGAAACGGAATTGGGCAGGCTTTCCATCCCCACCCATACGCCGGAAGGCTCGGCCCCCCCGGCGATGACGTAGTTGAAAACAAGAATTTTTTCCCAGGCGGACAATGGGCCTCCGGCCAGGCTTTCCATATCGGATTTGGTAGCGAGGATACTTTGTTTAAAGTAGGGCACGATAAGCTCGACCCCGCCCTCCCCTTCCCTCGCCTCCGCTCCGATACTCTTCGCCTTCACGAGGAAATCGCACTTTTCGATTTCCCCGGACAGATATTCCATGGTCTTTTCGAAACCCTCGCGGCTCACTCCTACTTTTAAGCTTTGCTGTGCTTCTAGCCTTTCCCGCAAGGGTTTCACCTTCTCTTGATCCAGACAGGGGCAGGCGGCAATATCCTCCCGCCCGGTAACGACCAGGGTCGCGAAAGCAAGACAACTCTTCTGGCCGCATTCCCCGCAGTTTGTCCGGGGCGTACACTTGTACAGATCCAGGGGAACGACCCTGGCTTTCAATACATCCCGATCCATACTCTCAAAGCTCCCCGCGCAGATGAGAAATCCCAGTCCCACGGACTATGGGCCGCTGCGCTCATAGACTCGCTCGGCCCCCTGGTTAGGGCGAACCATTTTCGCTACTCATTGTATACACGGCATACCTGGCAAAAGGAAGCAGCGCCAGAGCGCAATCTCGATTTTTGACGTGGTGGACAGATAAATTCGGGCGCACTATGGAAAGCTTTTCCCGGCAGTCAGCGCCCCCCCGGGGACTCTTTGGATCTTTTAAAAGGGGATAAAAAAGGAAAGAAAGCCAGGGCGGGGGGGACCTGGCTTTCCGGGGCAGGTAGGTGAGCTAAAAACGAAGAAAAAAGAAGAGGGTTAATCTATTGGAGAGATTATACAAAACGCGTCTTTTTTGATATTGGGTGAGTACAGTATTTTCAAAGGATCTGATCCGTATTGCGCTACTCGGAGCACGACGTTTTTGCTACCACTCACAAACCGTTATGGAATCAATAACCGCAAAGAATAAGGAAGCAGCGCGAGAGCACAATCTCGATTTTGACATGGTGGACAGATAAATTCGGGCGCACTATGGAAAGCTTTTCCCGGCAGTCAGCAACCTCCGGGGACTCTTTGGATTTTTTTAAGGGGGATAAAAAAGGAAAGAAAGCCAGGGCGGGGGGACCTGGCTTTCCGGGGCAGGTAGGTGAGCTAAAAACGAAGAAAAAAGAGGAGGGTTAATCTATTGGAGAGATTATACAAAATGCGTCTATTTTGATATTGGGTGAGTACAGTATTTTCAAAGGATCTGATACGTATTGCGCGACTCAGAGTACGACGTTTTTGCTACCACTCACAAACCGTTATGGAATCAATAACCGCAAAAAAAAAGAGTTGACGGAATGGATTGTGAAAAAAATGGATATATTGGGTTTTTCAGTAGGTACCGCCAAAGATCGCCATTGACATTGCATTTAAAGGTGGTGTTCGAAAAGCATGAACTGGCGGTGGCGGTGGTCCACATTACAGCCGGTCTCATGCTTTCCTCCCGGGTCGAAGAGACTGCCCGGCACGGGACTTCTTGACTCGGAGAGCGGTTCTTATTACTAAACAGGTAGCCGCATGTATTTGGACAACCACTAAGCGGTGCTCGCCGCTTTGAGTGGCGTGTGCGGTGGGGGACGGGCTTAGGCGGTGGCGCCGAGGTATCGGGCGGGGGAGGTAGGAGATGAACATTCCGGAGTCGATCACCATAGTAGAGGTGGGCCCTAGAGACGGCCTTCAGAGCGAGCCGCGCCTCGTTTCCACCGATAAAAAGATAGAACTGATAGAGCGTCTATCCGATGCCGGTTTGAAGCGAATCGAAATTACTTCTTTCGTAAGCCCCAAGGCCGTTCCGCAACTGAGCGATTCGGAGGAGGTGGCCGCACGGCTGCAAAGAAGGCCCGGCGCCAGGTATTGCGCCCTTACGCCCAATTACAGGGGTCTTGAACGGGCAATTCGTGCCGGGATAGACGAAATAGCGCTGTTTGTGTCGGCTTCCGAAACACATAATCAAAAAAACGTCCGAATGTCGATAAGCCGGTCATTGGGTGCGTTTCGCCAAATCGGCGAAACGGCGCTGAGCCGTGGAATGCATATGCGAGGATACGTTGCTACCGCCTTCGGGTGCGAGTACGAAGGCCGGGTCTCTTTGGACCAGGTTGAAAAGATCGTTGTCGAATATATTGCGATGGGTGTTCAGGAGATATCGCTAGGGGATACGACAGGCATGGCCAACCCGGTCGCGGTAGGCGACATGGTGAGAAGGCTCAAGCCGATTTTGGGAAATACCGGTCTGGCACTCCACTTTCACGATACGCGGGGAACGGGCGTGGCTAACGCACTGGCGGCAATCGAGGAGGGGGCGGTAATCTTTGACTGCTCGATAGGCGGCCTGGGCGGTTGCCCCGCCTCCCGGACGGCTTCGGGAAATATTGCGACAGAAGACCTGGTCGGGATGGTCCACGAGATGGGAATAAGTACGGGGATCGACCTGGAGGCTCTCATCGAGTGCGCCCGGTATGCCGGAGAGATTACGGGCAGAAACCTCCCGGGACATCTTGTAAGCGCGGGGAAAGTCAACTGGCAAAGGCAAAAGTAAAGAGACAAAAGCTGCGCCGCGCCGTTTGGGGACTATAGGATAATATCAAGTGAATCGAAATTTTGATAATGGGCGGGTGTAATTCGAACTGATACGCTAAGCGGCTTCTTCGCCGCACTGACGCCAGTAGTTGCCCCAATCGGAGTTCGCCCTTGTGGTTCGCAGGGCTAACATATTGTCAGCGTTTTCCTTTAGCCACCAGGCTCCCGAGA
>JARLHO010000052.1 GCA_031292215.1 Syntrophobacteraceae bacterium
ATCGGGGCGCTATAGAGGCCGACCTACCGATAGGTTCTCCGGTGAAATTGAGAGCGGAAATCGTCATGCGATTCAGCAAAGGCTAAAAATCTCGGGAGCCTGGTGGCTAAAGGAAAACGCTGACAATATGTTAGCCCTGCGAACCACAGGGGCGAACTCCGACCGGGGCAACTACTGGCGTCAGTGCGGCGAGGAAGCCGCTTAGCGTATCAGTTTGAATTACACCCGCTAAGAGACGTAGCCTTGACACTCTCGATCAAACTAATCCTGTAAATCCTGTTAATCCTGTCTAAAAAGTCTTTTTTCTTTTAAAGGGAGGGAGGGAGGGAGGGGAGGGAGGAAGTTGAGACTTTCGATCAAATCAATCCTGTCAATCCCGCTCGCCAAGGGCGAAACGATGATTGCACCATTTCGACGTTTTGTTTCGCCCTTCCCGCGTTAATCCTGTCTTTTTTTTAAGCCGAGCCGGGTTCGGCAGGGGTCAAAAGTTTGAGGATGCATTCTTTTAATTCCTTTATTTTCACCGGCTTGGCGAAAAAGCCGTCCACCTTGCTTTTCATGGCTTCAACCGCCGAATCCAGGCTTGCAAAAGCGGTTACCATGATGACCTTGATTTCCGGGTAGGCGGTTTTGATCGTGCGCAGCACGTCCATTCCATCCATGCCCTTCATCTTGAGGTCGGTTATGACGATGTCGAACTTTTCCGCTCTTAGCCTGGCAAAGGCAGGTTCCGCATTGAGAAAAGTCTCCACCAGATAGCCGTCCGGTTCCAGGGCGACTTTTATCATTTGCCCAACAATCTTTTCGTCGTCTATCACTATGACCCTGAAACCAGGCATTGCTCGCTCCTCTCCAATCGACTGTGCACGGGAAGTTCTATGGTGAAGCAGGTCCCAGTGCCGACTTCACTTCTTGCCCGCATTTCTCCCTTGTGGTTCTTTATGATGCCGTAGCTTACAAACAGGCCGAGCCCCGTTCCACTAGCTCCTTTGGTAGTAAAGAAAGGATCGAAGATATGGGGCAAAACCTCGGGGGCCATGCCCTTGCCGGTATCTTCCACCTCGATTTCGACGCGGTCCGAATCGGGATTTAAGCGGGTGGCAACCCGCAGCCTGTCGCCGGGCGAGGAAGCGTGAATGGAGTTTGTTATCAGGTTGACGAGCACTCCCTGGATTTGGTGCTCATCTATGTAGACCGTAGGCAGAGGCTCCTCCAGCTCGAGCCGGGAGTCGATGTTGCACACCGACATCATATTCTGCACGAGCCGCATGCTCTTATCGATCACCCCGTTGATGTCGGTCTCCTTGAAGTCGGGTTTTTTGGGTCTCGCGAAATCGAGGAGATCTTTTACGATTCGCTGGATGCGCTCGGTTTCATCCTCGATTTTCTTAACGTACTCTATGTGCTCTTCCCTGTCCATTCTATCATAGAGCTCGACGAAATTTTGCGCAAGCATGGAGATATTGTTTAGAGGATTGCCGATTTCGTGTGAGACGCCGGCGATCAGAATGCCGATGGAAGCAAGCTTTCTTGCCTCAAGCATCTGTTCCTCCCGGTTTCGGAGCTCCCCGGCCATGGAGCGCAGGGCCGAAACGGCTATGCCGCATTCGTCCATGGAACTCTCGGGTTCGATTTTTTCGAACTCCCCCCCTGAAATCAGGTGGGCGGCCTTTTCTATGCGCTTAAGAGACCCCAGGACCCTCACCGAGAGAAGCAGCGTAACGCCAACGGCGGTAAAAAGGATCAACACGAAAGATAAAAAGAGCCCTTTTGCGGAACCGGCCAGAATATTGTGGACCTCGGCCCGTTCGTAGGAAGTGTTATAGATAATGAAATCCATCAGTTTGTGGCCTGCGGCGCGAACCTTTGCCTGCGCCCCCGTATCCCCTATCCTGGCTTTCTTGAGCGTCCGGCTGTAATTATCCAGATCCGATTCGAGCCCGGTGGTTTTGGGGTCGCCGATCGCCCGGACGATATCGGGCCTCGATCGCTTTATGGTCTTTTTCGTGGCGTTTATCTTCGATTCAATTTCGGAAAGGGCCGCTTTTTCTCCGTAGAGGAAAAAATTTTTTTCCGCCAGCCTCATCTCGAGGAAGTCCGAACCCATGCTGTCGGCGATTTCCATGAATTTGAGCTTTGTTAGCACCGTCTCGAGGCTGTGGTAGGCGAGAAAACCGGTAACGACTATCAGCAGGATGTTGGCCAGATTGGCAGCGATTATCTTGTGGAAGATTTTGATCTGTCTCAAGTTTAGAACGCCTCCGCGCTTTTTAGCGCCTCGTAGTTTTCTTTCCTGCACGGCCAGGACCACATAATGCCGTCCACAATCATGAGCAGCCCCAAAACGATCAAAAATATATCGATCAGATTGAGGATGCTCGGTCGGAAATATTCTATCAACCCCAACCCGCCGCTGGCAAAGGAGACGCCGGGGGCGATAAAGGACAACCCGGTCCTTGCCCGGGCGTAGATGGTGCGGTAGCAGGCGGCCACGGTGCGCTGGGCGGCAAAGACGCTCCTTTGGTGAGCCAGAAGGGACCGGGGTTTATTGTCGCAGGAACCCTCGATTACCGCCCCGGTGCGGTTGGTCAGGTCGAAAAGGCGGGCCAGCATGGTCTTTCCTTCCGTACTCTCCACATCTCCTTTGTCGACGAACTGGTAGTCTTCGAGAAACTGCACGCTTGCCGCCGTAACTTCTATGAGCGTCTGATGCCTTGGAGGACGGAAATAGGATCTTTTGATCCTGTAGTAGCTGATAAGACCCAGAAGGACCAAAAACATGCCAAAACCGATCATCGACCAGTAAAACGGAGCGAAACGCACAGCCCTGTCGTTTCTAAGAAGCGTTCTGCCGACCAGGATGATGGTGAGCCCCGCATCCAGGAAACTCATATAGGTTCTAACCGTTGCGAAATCGGTGCGGTAGGTCGCAAGCTTGGTTCTCCACCGGGCCATCGTATTTCGCCACAGAGCCAGGGAGGTCCTTTCGTTTCCGGAAAGGTGGTCGGGATCGGAGTTTAGAAAATCTTCCACAAAAAAGGTGATCTCTTCGGCAAGAGCCACCATGAACTGATACTGTCTGTCCTCTCCCATGCATTCCCGGACATCTTCGGAAACGGCGGGATCGGTGGGATGTCTTGCCGCGACGATTACCGTTTCGCCGTCCAAGGCCACGGGAAACCAAAGCATCAAGGCGAGTCTTTCCGGATCGAGGCCAAGGAGAAGCTCGGGGGGCACCGGGATCCGTTCGTCGTACTCGATCCAGTCGCACCCGGAGGAAAGGGCCAGGGCTTCGAGCAGCTTGCGGCGCGGAATCCTGCGGTCGTAGCGCAGCACATCCTCTATTTCGAGATCCCTTACGCGGGCCGCCTCCCCCGCGGCGCGCAGTTCCTGCGCGGAAATGAACCCCCAATCGACCAGCGGCGCAAAGCTTGCCGCCGGATCAACCACCGCACTCATTGTCCTCATAGCTAAACGTCACCTTCTTCCAGAACTGTGTCGGCTTACCGTAATCGGGCATGCGGATCTCCAGGCCCTCCCAGCAATAGGGCAGTTGTTTTTTCCGGCGCTCGGCCTGCAGGTACCAGAAGATGCCCTCGCCTATCATGAACAGTCCGGCGATAATCATAATGAAATCCAAAACAGTCCACAAAATATTGCCAAAGCCGAAATAGACCTGCAGGCCGAAGCCGACCGAAAAAATGCTGGTCCCGGTCCGGATGAACCGCAGGGCGGTCCGCGACCTTGCCAGCGTGGTCCGCAGCCTCGCCTTGACGTTTCGCCTCTCGGCGAGCAGGGTTCGTTCCAGGGCAAGGCCGGTGGTTCCCCAGATCCCGGGGGCGTAGGAGCCTTTGAGCATCAGTTTGGGCGGCAGGTCGTCGAGGCGGCTGAAGGCCCGGAACATAAAATCCCAGATGGAGGTGCTCTCCTCGATCTGGCGCGTGGTCTTAATGCTTTCCACAACCGCTCGCCGTCCCGGGAAATACCACCTGGCGCCTTCGAAAAACATGGCTACCCCGGTCATTATCAGGCCGGCATAAAAGACCGACCAGGCCCCGACCGAATAGTTTCTCCAAAGCAAGATGCCAAAGCCGACCACGGAGGTGCCCGTACTGGCGAAGGCCAGTCCCGTGCGGGACCGGGCCATTCGTGTGCGGTACATCGCAAGCAGGGTCCTCTCTTCGGCCAGATCCGAGCGGTCTATTGCGAAAAATCTGCGTCTCATGACAGGAGAGAGGCGACTCCAGCGGTTTCGAAGATCTTCTGCCCCCTTTACCGGCTCGGTCCGGGTGAGCACCGTACCCACCTCGGTCGATAATATCTGCGGAATCGTTGTGCCGAACGTCGAGCGGGCAGGCACATAGCCTATGCCCTTGGGTTCGAGTTTTCTAAGGGGCATGTACCAGGCGATGCCCTCGGCCACCATGAAGATCCCGCCCAGGAGAATGACCGCCTCGACTATGCTGAGCCAGCCGATCCCGAAAATCCGAAGAAGAGTAAAGCTGATGGCGATGAATTTCACACCGGTTCGAATCGCGGCCAGCCCCGTTCTGCCCTTGGCCATGGTGGTCCTGTAGAAAGACATTTTCGTCCGTTCGGACGCAAGCCTTGTGCGGAGCCGAGCCAGGGGGGTGCGCCCGGCTTCGGGCGGAAACCCCGAGTTGACATCCTGGCTGTGCTCGATCATGCGGATTATGTCGGCGGGCAGGGCGAATATGAGGCGGACGGCTTCCGTTCCCAGATCGCTTTTGATCTTTTCGAGCAGCACTGCGGCGGGCAGGCTCGATACGGCGACCCGCGCCTCTTTGGTCGTAGCCGCAATCGGAAACCACAGCTCGCGCCTTAGCTCGGAGAAGTCGAGGCGATCGAGAACTTCGCGCGGCGCGGTCAGCCTCTCGCTAAACTCGACAAACGGGAGGCCGTAGTGGTTGCTAAAACAAAGAAGGAGCTCCTGTTTCGGGACCCCAAGGTCCCAGAGCGATTTTTCGATTCGCCGAAGGGAACCATCCGAGTCGGAAACGATCTTTTCCAGCTCGGCTCTTTCGATTACCCCCCTGTCCACCAGCGCGCCAAGAGCGCAAAGGGGGTTTTCCACCTGTTCTTCTTCAACCACTTGAGTTGCAGCGCGGAGGCTATTTTGGAGCATCGGCATCCCATCCACTCGAAAGTCATCGACCCGCAGGGGCGAAATACTCGTGTTATTCGATAAATACCAGCCGATTCCATTCTACCAGCCTACGGTTATTTTACAATAAGAACGCCCTGCGGGTGCGCCATCGTTAAAAACCACTGCGGCCCCTCGTTGCGAGGCGATAGGCGAAAAGGCCCGAGGGTTTTCATTATGCATAAAGCATGCGATGCGGGGCGGAGGAATGTGAAGATTTCCACATTGGTAAGTTATGGATATTTGGGCGATTGTCTCCTGCCCGGTTGGCCGGGGAGGCAGCGGGCGGGCGAGCGGGACAAGTAAAGTGTCGCCTCTGTGTGTCAGGTGTCGCTCGAATCGATACGAAATGGCGGTTTAGGGGTCCCGCCGCAGCTCTTTTTTTAAGGCATAAGCAAGGGCCACTCCGCGCTCAGGATGGTTCCCGTTCCCGGGTCCGACCGGATCGAAAAAGAGCCTCCGGAGAGCTCGGCTCGCTCTTTCATGCTGCCTAGCCCCACTCCCCGACGGTCGCGAACGGCTGCCAGGTCGAACCCTTCCCCATTGTCTTCGATGGAGAACCTTATGGCGCCCTCCTGTTTGACGAGAGAAATCTCTACGTACTCGGCCCCGCTGTGGCGGGCGATATTGTGAAGGGCCTCCTGGGTGATTCGAAATATCACGATCCTGAGAGGTTCGGGGATATCCCGCTCGTCAATGGTGATCCGCGCCTCCACATGGATTCGAGGATAGATGGTCCGATATTGCCTCAAAAACCAATCGAGGGCCGCAACCACTCCCATATCATCTAAGACCGGGGGGCGCAGATCGCTCATGAGTCTTCGTATCTCATCGATCGTAAGCTGGGTCCATTCGATAAGGGAGTCGAGCATCCGCGGAGAGGAGCCGCTCTGTTTTAGTTCCGCGCGGGTGTTTTCAATGCCCATCTTTATGGCGGTAAGCGATGAACCGACGGAATCGTGAAGATCCCTTGCGATCCTTTTTCTTTCTTCCTCGTGAGCCGAAAGAAGCTGCGAAGACAAAAACCTCAGCCGGCTCTCCGATTGGCCAAGGGCTAGCTGCGTTTGCCTCAAATCCGTAACATCCATTGACACCGCAAGGATTCCCGTGATCTTTCCCAAGGCGTCTCGTATCGGCAGCTTATCGGTTCGGACCCACTTTTCCGCCCCCGACAGGCTGATTGCGCGCTCTATGATTCCCAGTTTGGACTGTCCCGAAGAGAGGACCTCCAAGTCGTCGCGGTAGTAGGCTTCCGCGTCGAGGGGAAAAAATTGAGCAACCGGCCTGCCCTGTATCTCTTCGGGGTTTACGCCCGCAAAATCTGCCGCCGCCTTGTTGACCCGGATGAAATTGTTTCCGGTGTCTTTGTACCAGATGGTTGCGGGAACGGAGTTAAATATGGTGTCGAGTTCCGCCGCCAGGGATCGAAACTGCTCCCCGCTTTGCTTCAGGGCTTCTTCGGCAGTTTTTCGCCGGGAGATATCGACCGCCAGTTTTAGCACCAGCGGGGCGCCGTCGGTATCTGTGAACGGGTGGGTGTGAATCGAATAGAATTTCCCGTCGGGAGCGGTCCATTCCCAATCGCGTGGAATAGGGGCATGTATTGTATGGGGCATGTCGCAGTTCCCGCAAGGCTCTGTGCCGGCCATAAACAGATCGTGGCAGGATAGGGCCTCCGGGTCTCCGAAGGTTTCCCGGAATGTGCGGTTGGCAAAAACGATTGAGCGGTCCCGGGCCTGCAGGTAAACGCAAGCGGGGATGGTCTCAAAAACCGCGATAAGGCGTTTTTGCGCAATCTTTAGCGCGCTCTCGCGGGCTCGAATGTTTTGGGCCATCGCGTTTAGGGCCGATGCCAGCCCTTTTAGTTCGGCAGGTCCGCGCACTTCGAGATCGCGTTCCACCTCCCCTTCGCCCAGCGCCAAAGCATGGTCGAGCAGTTTTCGAATAGATCCCGAGATTCCCTCCGAGAGCGTGAACGCCGCCAGGAAGGCGGCTACCGCAACGAGGAAAAACAGCAGGCTTTCGCGCAACAGTTGGGATTGAACCGGGGCGACCACAGATTTTTCGGAGCTGCTGGCGCATGCGGTCCAGCCAAAGGAAGAGACGGGGACAGTAGCTCTCAAGCGATCCTTTGCTTCGGCAAAAGATTGGTTTTGCGAACTGTTTGGCCGCCACCTTCTCGCCTCGCCCCCGGTCAGCCGAAAGACCGGTTTGCCTTGGCTGTCTAAGATGGTGACTGCTTCATCGCCTGCCGGATCAATACCGATGCTATTTTTAAGCCCCTCCGGATCGATTGCCGCCATCACTATGCCCAGCAGTTCCCCTCTCCCGCTCCGGACAGCGAGGCTCACGGTGAAGATAGGCTTTCCCGTGGCGCGCGAGCGCAAAAGATCGCTCACCATCCAGCTTCTGCCCGAGCGGAGCTTTCGGATATACTTCCGGTCGCTTAGGTCGAGCCCAACAACCGAGCGGAGGCTGGACATGACGACCCGGCCCTGCGGGTCGCTCCATGCGAAGTCGCGGACAGCGGGAAAAGCGGCTTTGTTTACTGCGAGTATCCTCTGCATCTCTTGTGGCGAGACAGGCGCGGCCATCGTGAAGTTTGCGCCCATGGCCGTTTCCTGGTGGACAACGTCCATTATAAATCCAACCAGGGCGGCCGCTGCCGCCTGCGACATCTGCTCGTTCCTGCGGGATGCGTTTATCAGGCGCACCTGGTATCTAACGTATAGATAGACGCCCTGGCCAACCATCACCGGAATGAGCACGAAGAGGAGGAGCAAAAAAAGCCTTCCCCGAATGGAGGAGAAAGCACGGCTGGGGGTTACCGGGGCAATTTCGGACGAATTTCGGGGATTTTCATTCATGCTGCACTCGCTTCCGACTCCAGTATTGGTGTCGCTTCTCAAAGCGGAGGATAATCCGCGCGCCGGGGCGAGAGCCAGTGAGACAGAAAGGGGGGGGGGCCGGGACCGCGTCGAGAATGGAAAAAGGCCGATTGCGCAACTCTTCGAGTTTGCCTGGGAGAAGGTCGAGCTGCGCGGTAGAGCTCGACCCGGCGGATTTTAAGTCCATAAATAGTGGCCGGAATGTCTGTAGCCGATTCGACGCCCCGGCTTCCAGTCGCCGCATTCTTTATAGCAGTTCCCGGGCGCCGAGGCAAAGGGGTTCGAACTTTTAAGGGACGCAGCCTTTTTCACCTCGCCTTCTCCGATACGGTCACGGTTTTTGGGGGGTCGCGCGCCTTTTTGCCGTAAGATTTAGTCCCGCCAGCTTGACGGCCCCTCGATGGTAGCCCGGAGGGAAAAGTTGCGCGAGTTCCTCCATCTCGATCCCGACGGCCTCGCAAGTTGCGTACACAGTGGGGACCACACCGCTTCTTTCATATTCGGAGCGCATGTACCAGATGATCTGCCAGTGCTTATCGCCGAGAGGCTCGTACATTTGCAGTTCGACGGCTTTACATATGGCGAATTCCTCATCCCACTCATCGGGGTCGATTAGAAAACCCTGCACGTTCACCCGGTAGACCCGCTCGTCTAGAGGAATGTGTTTAACCGGACCTTTTTGCGTTGGGGAGATCGGGGAGGTCGCCCCCGCGGTCGCGCAGGACATGCGGGAAATCTTATTTTCCTCTTGCCGGAACTGAAGCTCCGCCGGCTTTAAGACCACGGTCATGCAGGACAGGCCCGCAAGCTTGCACGCCCCGCGCTGGTAGCCGGACGGGAAAAGCCTCTGGAGATCCTTTACGCTCAGCCCGTTGGCCCTGCACGTCTTATGGACCACGGGGCACGAACCGGTTTGCCGGCAGGCATCGCGGATGAACCGCAAAACGTCCCAGTGGGAAGGGGTAAGCCCCCCCGTTATTCCCAGCTCGGGCGCCATTCCTTCGGCGAAATTTTCGTCCCATTGCTCCTGGTCGAGCAGGAAACCGTCATCGTCGAGGCGATAGGTTTTATTTTTTCTCTCAAATGTCTGCATGGTATCCCTGATTGCGCCAGGCGCCGGCACGGCCGAGAGGAGACGTCAGGGGGAAGCGCCGGGATTCCCGTCGGCCCTGTCGGCAGTTTATAGCAATCCATCCCCTTGCCCGATTCTTCCCGAATACAATAATATCAAAAAAGATGCCAAATGAAATCGGCCGACGGCAAAGAGGCCTCAACGGGTCCGGGCATACCGGCGGCGAGCGCTCGGTTGACCTGTATGGCCACAGGAAAACTGAATAAAAACGCGATATTCCCGCCTCCTGCCCGGCGGGTGGCGTTTTCGGTTGCCCTTGGAAAAATCTCCCGCCTGCGACGGGGCGATCCGGCAAGACATGTCACCATTAGATTACAGGTGTGCCATTTGGAAATACACAAAGTTCGCTTACGATCGGGCGTCCCACCCGGGATGGCCGCGATTGGTTACGTCGATGGTGCGGATAGGATTTGTCCGGGAAAATCTGCAACCTCCAAACGGCCGGCGCCGCAGGTAAAGAAGTGGCGCGCGCAAAGGCCTGCGCTTCCCAACCGCCCGATATTCCGTTATTATATCTCGAATTATTCGTATGCTCAGAGATATCTTATATTGATGGTTCTGATCCGGGACCCCTTACGGGGTCGTCTCTTTCTTTCTTTTCCGGGGGTATCGGCCTTACGGCCTCAACCGCCCGGCTAATGGCTTCGATCCCTCCGGGATCACGATCGTCCGGCCCGGGCGCTGTAACGATCGCACCAACGGATCGGGGTCGAAGGAGAGCTCGTTTTTCCAGAGCCTTGCGGGAAGATTTCGGCGCATCGATTCCCGGGGAAGCCGAAAGCTACCTGGACTATATGAGCGGGGCGGGGCGAAAAATGGAAGCCCTGATAGACGATCTGCTTGAGTTTTCGCGGATCGGACGCATGGGTGGCGGAAAAAAAGCGCTTCCCTTCGCGGAAATCGTCTGTGAGGCGATCGAAATGCTTGGACCAAACATTAAAAGTCGGGGAGTGAGGATAAACGTCGAGGAGAATCTTCCCGAGGCAAGACGATCTCCGGGTGTTTTTCGTCCGCGATAACGGAGTGGGCATCGAGGAAAAGAATTTGAAAAGATCTTTCGGATATAAGGGAATTCGAAGCGAAATTGATGCAGGTCAATGCGTACTGGATGGAGACAATTACCCCCCCTGCAGCCAATGAATAGATTTGCGGCAAACTATTAGAGGTGAGGCATGAAATCGATCAGGCTCGCTGTCATAGAAGACGAGGAATCTCATTTTAAGCTTATCCGCCGAGCCATAGTAAAAGGTCTACCGGAGGCCGATATCTTCCACTTTCGGGATGTCGGGGAGTTTTTCGAAAGTTTTCAACAGATCCGCCCGGACATCATCCTTGTGGATTACCAGTTGCCGGGAATAAACGGGATGGAATTCCTGGACCGTATGCGCGCAGCGCGCAGCGAGGCGCCGATCATAATGATCACCGGGCAGGGGGATGAACAAACGGCGGTCCAAGCGATGAAAGCGGGGGCGGCGGACTATATGGTCAAAAGGCCCGAGTTTTTCCTGTTGCTTCCGGGCTCAATCGAAAGAGAAATCAGAAGGAAAAAAGAGCGCATGTGGGCCGAGCGCAGCTTGCGGGCCTCGCATAGTTTTCTAGAGATTGCGAACCGGCACAGTGCGATGGGGCCGCTGTTAGACGAGTTTGCCGCAGAAATCCAACGAATTGCCGGCTGCGACTTTGCGGGAATTCGAATCCCCGATGACGAGGGCAACGTGGTTCTGCTCGCCTGTGCCGAGCAGGGCGAGGGATTCCCCGAAGCCCCTTCGCCCCATTCCCTTCCCGGGATGTGCGTCAATATAGTTACCGGAGCTGTCGATAGCCGTCTTCCCTGCATAACGAAAGCCGGCTCGTTTTATACAAACGATGCAACCCGGTTTTTCGCCGAAATGAAAGAGAAAATGGCCGGGTCTTTCTGCCTGCACTGCGAAAGGCTGGGGTATAAATCCATCGCGCTTATGCCGGTTTGGGTCAAGGGCGCTATCATGGGGCTGATCCACGTGGGGGACCATGAGAAAAATAAGCTCCCCCTGGAGACCGTGTCTTTGCTCGAAAATGCGGGGATGGTGCCGGGGTCGGCAATCAGCCGCGTGCAGATGGGCGAGGCGCTGGGACGGTCTGAAAAAAGGCTTGGATTTCTGTCCGCCAGGCTGCTGCAGGCGCAGGAAGAGGAGAGAAAAAAAATTGCAAGGGAGGTACACGACAGCATAGGGTCAAGCCTTAGCGCCATAAAACTGGGATTGCAATTGAGAGTGGACATGCTTGGCAAGGGGGCGCTGACGGCCGAGTCCCTGGGCGCGTTGGTCTCGGTTGCGCAGAGCGCGCTGGACGAGGCCAGAAGAATCATGGCCGACCTGCGCCCCGCAATTCTTGACGACATGGGCTTATTGTACACCGTTACCTGGTTGTGCGCACAATTGAGTAGAGTATGTCCCCGGATCCGGATAGAGCAGGTAATCGAGGCGGAAGAATCCGATATCGGCGAGCATCTAAAGATAGTGATTTTCAGGATCTTCCAGGAAGCCTTAAATAATATCGCCAAGCACAGCCTGGCCGACCGTGTGGAAGTCTCGCTCATAAACGGGCAGGGAACACTCGAGCTGATTGTCCGGGATAACGGCAGGGGCTTTGATGGCTTCGCGGTTTCGGGAAAGAAAAAGTCCGAGAAAGGATTGGGACTTACCTCGATGCGCGAGCGGACGGAACTGTCGGGGGGGAGTTTTTCGGTTAAGTCCTCGCGCGGCATGGGGACGATCGTTCGGGCCTCCTGGCCGGCGGAGAAAGGATAAATCCTTGTGAGAGAGCAGATATGGGCCTTCGATCAGGTCTCCAAAGAAGAACTGCTGAAGCGCATAGATAGTCTCAAAGACTCAATGGTGAAAAACCAAATCGATTTCGGCGTTCTATTTGAAAACGTGGATAAATTTTATTTCACCGCTACCATCCAGAAGGGGATGGTCGTAGTCCCGGTGGCCGGCGCCCCCCTTTTTTTCGTCGAAAAAAGCATTGAAAGAGCCAGGATGGAGTCGCCTTTAGACATTATACCCATCGGGAGCGATAAAGAAATTCGCAGTATCCTCGAGGGCAGGGGGATCCTCGGCGGTGTGGCGGGCTTGGAGCTTGACGTTCTTCCGGTGTCCGTTTTCGAGAGGTTAAAGCGCATTGTCGGATTTAGCCGCTACGCCGATTTGTCTCCCCCGATCAGACAGTTAAGAATGGTTAAAAGCCCCTTTGAACTTACCCAGATTCGCAAATCGGGACAGATGATAACCCAAGTTTTTGAGGCCGCAAAAGAGGTGGTGCGGGAAGGGGCAAGGGAAATAGATATTGACGCGGCCCTTGTCGCAAGGGGGCGAAAGCTGGGACATCAGGGCGTTTTGCGGATGCGGGGGATAAACCAGGAGATGGTTCTTATGACTGTACAGTCAGGGTTTACAGGCGCCATGTTCTCCTATGGGGATGTGCCCATCGCGGGGGCTGGCGTAACCCCGGCCGTACCAGGCGGTTCCTCTCTTAAACGAGTGGAAAGAGGGATACCCGTAACGATCGATTACGGGGGCGCATACAACGGGTATATTACCGACGAGACCAGGATTCTTGTTGTCGGAGAGCTCAACGAACGCTTTAAAAAGCCCTATGACTGCGCCAAGGAGATTATCGAGGATGTAATGAGTAATGCCCGGGCGGGAGTTGACTGCCGGGATGTTTATTCCAGGGCTTATCGCACCGCGGAGAAGGCGGGACTTACAAGCTATTTCATGGGCCATGGAAAAGGGCAGGTTTCCTTTCTCGGCCATGGCGTGGGGCTCGAAATAAATGAGCTTCCCGTGATTACCGGCCGCCACGAGCAAATTTTACAAGAAGGGATGGTGGTGGCCATCGAGCCCAAGTTTATTCTGCCGGGGGAAGGCGCTGTCGGGATCGAACTCGATTTTATCATACGCAAAGGAGGCGTTGAGCGAGTGACCGACTACCCCTTTGAGATCGTTAGTCTTCCGTAGAAATAGCGCGGCGTGTCGCCGCAGACGGGTTGCCAAGCCCCGAGCGGCGTGTCGCCGCAGACGGGTTGCCAAGCCCCGAGCTGCCTGACTGGCTGCGCCGGCGGCAGCTCGGACGGCAGTCCGCACCGCCTGCCGGGTGATGTATTCACCGAAGCCTCATCTCGTTCAAACCGCATCCGCCGACGTGGCGGCCGGGCTTGAGCGCAACCCTATAAGGAAAAAGCCCGAAGCCATTGGGCTTCGGGCAAGAGGTGGTTCAGGCGGCCTTGTGGATTTTCCAGGCGTAGCAGTTTTTTCTTGTGAACTCCTCAAACAATACAGGCGGTTTTCCCGTAACATCGCGGACTACGCTTGTCGTATCGGCCATATGGCCCCTTCGGACCGCCTCAAATAGCCTGGCCCGGTATCCTATCGAGCTCTCAGCCATTCCCTTCTGTCGGTCAAGCTGCGCCATTTCCTCTTCCGTTATGGGAACGTAGTCGATGGGCCTTCCGCAGGCGTCCGATATCATCCGGGCCGCATCGCCGTAGGTGAGCGCCCGGGAGCCCGTGAGGTCGCATTCCTCCCCGTAGCGCCTTTCCTGAAAGCAGGCGGCGGCCACCCGGGCTATATCTTCCACGGAAATAAAGCTCGTGGCTGCCCCGCCCGCCGGCACACGTATGCTTCCGGCTTCAATCATCGGCGCGATCCAGCCGGACAAAAAATTTTCCATGAAGAAATTGGGCCGAAGGATCGTGTAGTCGAGTCCCGAATGTATCAGGTGGCGCTCGATGATCCTCAGGGGGTTTTTTTCGTCCGAATCGGCGGTCATAACCGAATTGAACACCACGTGTCTAACTCCGGTCTTTACTGCCTTATCGATAAAAGGCATCAGCTTTTCCGGCGCCTTGGAATCAAGGGGGGGAGCGATCAGGAAAACAGCGTGTATATTGTCGAGGGCGGCCCTGTGCAGGCCGGGGTCCTCGTAGTCGAAGAGCACCGGACGCACCCGGTCGGTCCATTTGATCCGGGATGTTTTCCGGGAGGCGGCCCTGACGTTGAAGTCTTTTTCCAGAAGCGCCTCGACGACCGCTTTTCCCAACTTCCCGGAGGCGCCGGTTACAAGGATTGTCTCCATCGTTATCTCCTTTATAATAAATTCTAGTACTTTAAGTATGGTAGTGATCAAAGCTTGTCTGGACAACCGGGTGGAGGGGGATATAATGACCCTAGGCTCAGGGGTGGGAGTTGACAGGGGGAGGAGCCGGTAGAGATTAATTTAATAAGGGCAAAGCAGGCCAAAAGCCGGATGCAAGCGCAAAGGTTTTATTTACGGACAAGCCCTAAGGAGAAAAAATGAAAAAAGAGGTCAATTTGTATGTATTTCCCGCATCTCCGGATACCGACAAGATCAAAAAATACCTTACGAGCAGAGGGATAGCCTTCAAAGTCTATGATGTCCACGCTGATCAGAAGGCCCACAAACGCATGGTGGAAGCCTCCAGTGGCGCATGCGGGGCGGCGCCTGTTATCGAGATCGGCGACCGGATTGTGTGCGGAGAGGATAAAGAGCAGATAGAAGATACTATCACCAAGGAACTCGAATGAGGGCTAGGGTGGCGGGAGCGGGCCGCGCGGTCCAGCGGCCGGCCCCACCCGGCTCTTTCGGCTCTTTCGGCTCTTTCGGCTCTTTCGGCTCTTTCGGCTCTTTCGGCTCTTTCGGCTCTTTCGGCTCTTTCGCTTTTGGGAAGAGTTTTCTCGCGGTGAGGCGAAGAGGTGATGAGGCGAAAAGCTTACTCACGAGAACAGGCCAAGGGTTTGCTCGCGCGAAGCCGCTATGAGGAGCTATGAGGGGAAAAGTTTGCTCGCGCGAAGCCGCGAAGACGTCAAGGGGCGAAGGGGCGAAGAGATGGATACTTTGCTCTGTCCGTCTTTAGCGCCCGGGACGGGTTTTTCTAAAAGGTTTTCGTTTGATGGCGGCAGAGTGGCTTGCCATTCGACGCCACGCGGCTTCAGACACATTGCGAAATCGGAGGCGAGGTCCCATACCATGGCTCTATGCCGGCATGTTCCAAAGTGTCTGGAGGTGGCGGGGAAGACCAACGGCGCTGTAAGGGCGGATCGGGTGCGGAAGACGGTGCGCCCGATTCATTACCCCTTTTTTTTGATTGCTATTATCATTCCGTAAACGGACATGCCGGCCACGGCTATGGCGGCGAAAGACACAACTACGACCCCAAGCCCCGGTTCTCGAATGGTCTCCAAAATCTGCCTCAATATATCCTGCATCTGAATCTCCTTTAAGCGCCAAACATCGTTTTGCGTGAATGTATGGGCTTCGTCCGAGATCAAAGTCGACCGGCCTTTAGATTCGGGGTTGGCTCTTTATTTCTTTCTTCCGCTCCTCGATTCGCTGCACCACGTCCCTTGCGACTTCAAGTATTGCGACCGCAGTCTTGACGTCTTCACCGCAATACAGTTTCAAACCGACGATGAGGGGTTCAAGGTGCGCGGCTACCGGTAAATTCTCAATCAAGTCGAGCGATTCTTTTGCGTATCCCGAGGATGCGAGATCGACAAACAGTGTGATTGCATCTTCAATGGAGTTTTGTACCAGCTCAACATCGACGATATATTTTTGTGCCGCCTCGAGCGCCTCTCGCCCGTTGCCAAGAGCTGCCCGGATGCAAGCCAGGGTGTGATTACAGCTCGAATTATCGGGTGCAATGGAAACGGCGCGTCTTGCCCACGCCTCGCCCTTTTGCAGTAAAGACGGGATATTCCGTTTATAAAAGCTCCATGAGACTCCGTTTAAAAGCGCAGCCTCGTCTGGTTTTCTGCAGGTGATTTCTTCGGCTAATCGGACAGCATCATCCTGCCTTTCCGGCCTTTGTAGTAATACTTCTATTAACTTAGCGTGCGCGGCTGTTGATTCCGGATCCAGTTGGGCTGCTTTACGCAGTGATTCTTCCGCCTGTTCATATCTGCCGAGCTCACCGAGTATGATTCCTTTGTAAACAAGGGCCAATGCCACCAGTTCTTGCAGGGCGGGTTCCGTGCTGCCGCCAAAGCGGTCTACGACTTCCTCACACACTTTTATTGCGTCTTCGGACCTGCCGAGCGCTCCGAGTGTGGCGCCCTTGTTAACCAGCGCCCTTGCCACCTGCTCTGCAAGGGCGGGTTCGGTTCTGTCGCCAAAGCGCTCAACGACTTCCTCACACACTTTTATTTCGTCTTCGGACCTGCCGAGCGCTCCGAGTGTGACCCCCTTGTTAAACAATGCCGTTGCCACCTGCTCTGCAAGGGCGGGTGCCGTGCTGCCGCTATATCGGTCTACGACTTCCTCGTACACTCTTATTTCGTCTTCGGACCTTCCGAGCGCTCCGAGTGTGACTCCCTTGTTAACCAGCGCCCTTGCCACCAGCTCTGCAAGGGCCGGCTCCGTGCTGTCGCCAAATTTTCTCATTAGATTGTCGAGCGTTATTAACGCCTGCTCATAATCGCCATCCATAAACAGTTTAAAACCGCGCTTGATTATG
Source organism: Syntrophobacteraceae bacterium (assembly GCA_031292215.1). GTDB lineage: Bacteria > Desulfobacterota > Syntrophobacteria > Syntrophobacterales > Syntrophobacteraceae > SbD1. Next base: position 16,704 of record JARLHO010000052.1, read on the forward strand.
TCGCTTGCTTTTTTTCGTGAAATATTTACCGCATCACGATAGTTCTCGTATGTCTCGGATCGCCTCCCGGGAAGTGCGAAATTTTTTATCGAACCATCGATGTAAGGCGACTCAAGAAAGTTCTTGGGCGTAGAGGAGAGTATCTTATCCAGAAGTTGGGGGTCGCGGACCCCTTTTACAATCTCGGCAAAAGCCAGATAATGGTCGCGACAAAGCTCCGGCCCCAATTTGCAGGCCTCTTCGGCTATAAACTTCGTCGCCGATTCCGGGCCGTACATCCCCACCATGAATTTCACGGCGGCTTTTACCCGCTCCGAAGGTTTGCCGCGTCTTCGCATGAGGTAGTAGATGTTGTACATCCGTTCGGCGACCGCGTAATACTTAGTCCGCTTTCCTTTTGTTTCGACGGATACCGCTCCCCGCCCCGAGAGGCGGTTTAGCAGCGAACTGGCGGTGCTTACCTCAAGCCTTGCCGCCTTCGCTACCTCGCGCGCGGTCGATAGATCCCAGAGCTCGGCCAGTGCCAGGTAAGCTTTTCTTTCCGTCGCCGGGAGACTATCGAGGTGGCTTTTGAAGTATTCCGTGTGATCGTCGATAAGATCTACAAGATCGTCTAGGAGCCTTCCAAATGAGCGCCCGGCGCCGAATTTGGCGATGATTGCAAGAAGCCTTGGATTTCCCCCGGTAAGTATCCGGATCGGCCTTATCTTTTCGCCTTCCAGTTTTTGCCCGGCCGCCAACTCCCAAACGGCGTTGCATTCGTCGTCACCCAGGGGGACCAGTTGATGCATCTTGAACATCTCGAACATCGCCTGCGAGGAGTTTTCGAAATGTTCGAACCTGTTGGTCGCCGATGCGAGGAGCATGAGCCTTGGCTCGTTCATGAGCGTGTGGCGTATTTTCCACGCCTCGCCGTCGCTCACCAGATCCCCCAGGAGCATGTTGAGGTTTTCGACGATCAAAAGGATTCTTTTGCCCTGGCTGTCCGCAAAATCGAGGAGCTGGTAGAGCGCCCGCTCTCCCATGCGGTTGTCGTCGGTTTCATCCCTTAGCTCGGACCAGGTTCTTTTCCACCGCTCCTCACCCGTTTGCTCCGAGAGGTGGAAAAGCGCCTCGAGCCAGAACTCGCCGGCAGATACCACCTGGTAGCTTTCCTCGGAAAAGACGAGGGGATACCATAGGCGGCTTAGCTCGGAGTCTTTTCTCACCTCCAGCGCGGCGCGCAGCACAAGGGTCGTTTTTCCGCTGCCGCGCGGACCGATGACCAGGACGTGCTGATTGGCGCCGGTCGTGTTTTCCCTTACCACTCCGACTATCAGGTCGAGATCGGCGAGCCTTACGACAAAGTTTTCCTTGAGAGCCTCGTCGGAAAGAAAGGAGGGGTTAAACTTTACGACACGATTTGTCATCGCTTACATCCCTCTCTGGAGAGCGGGCTGGTAGAGGGAGCTGTGTCTTTTTTTCCACCAGTCCCGCAGAAGACGCGACTCGAATGCGTACCCCTGCTCGCCCGGTTTGAGATATCCGTCGTGTTCGACCACCCGCAGGATCTCTTCCGTAGCCTCCGGGACGCTTCTGCCCGTAAATTCGTAGCCTTTTTGGATGGCGATAAGGGCTGTTGGCGTAAGGCGGCCGCATACTGCGGCTTCGGTCAGGATTTCGAGTGCAAGCGGCAAAATCTCCGGCCCCAGGACGAGCTTTAGTCGGTCTTCGTAGTGAGTGAGTTCGGCGTGTCCCCGTACGCCGAGCATCTCGTTTTCGTATACATCGCCCGCCTCAACCGGGCCGAAATCCATCAGCCCCCGCCGCTTGCACCGGTCGTAGGCATGCGTGAAAAACATCTGGACATGATGGGGGATGCAGTAGCCGAGCATCCCGACCATTTCGTCCTCGACGTTATCCCGGAAAGAAATCCTGTATTCGTTTGCGAGCGCCCTGAGGCACCCGACTGCCGTGGCGCTATCCCACGGCCCCAAATCGAAGGGCGGGAAATTGTTTATCGTGGCGCTAAGACCTGCCTGGCGCAGTACGGGTTCAAAGCCAATGCTTCCCGAGAGGACGATTCTCACCCGGCCCTGATGCTCCTGGCTGTTTTTCCGCAGCCAGGACATGAATGCGTCGACGTTGGCTTTGCGCTCCGGGGTGATCTTAAAATCTTCGCCCCTCAAGAGCCGATTAACCATCACCGGCGCCTCGTCCATCAGCAGCAGGACCGGCGGCTCCAAACCGGCAAGGATCGAGAAAAGCGAGTCGCCCTTTTCGCTCCAGTTACCCGATGAGAGCCCCGCACGCAGTTTTAAGCTTAGTTCTCCCAGGTTCACTTCTTCGATGTGGTCGGCAAAACCGCCAAAAACGTTTGCAAAAAGGCCCTTAATTTTTTGCCAATGGCCTTCGACGGGTTTAAGGGCAAGACTCAATGCGACTATTGCGTCTTCTGCGGTCGAAGCCTTCTGCAGGTCGATAAACAGGCAGGTATACCGGTTAATCAGCCGCCTCTTTACCTCTCTCATAAGGCTCGTTTTCCCCATGCGCCTTTGGGCGGTAAGGAGAATGTGAGCGCCTTCGTCGATTTTTTGGATAAAGAGTTCGACATCTTTTTCCCTGTCCCAGAATCGATCTCCGTCCACCCAGTTTCCATGGGCCTGCTTTAGACTGTCCATGACCACGCCTTTCCGGATTAGCCAACAAAGCGGTCGCCAACAAATTTACTTCCAACAATTATGTTGGAAATATACGGCGGCAGGAATTTTTTGTCAAGGGGATACCAACAATATTGTTGGTAGTCTCGAAAGGTTCGGGGGGAGGGCGCTCTCCTAAGAGCGGGCGGCGGCTCAAACGTCCCGATCGAGAGAAAATTTCCACCTCGCTGCAACCGTGACGTGAATTTGTTTGGCCGGAATAGCAATTGCTTAATTGGACGCGCGCGCGCTCATTGTCTGACCTGATCATGAGCATAAATTTTGGCGCCAAAGGCTGTCCAGCCCCTCTTGCCCTCAAAAGAGAGCGGCCCGGATGCAAGCCGGAGTCTTATGACCACCCGGTTTCCATGGGCCTGCTTTGGCCAGTCCCTGACCAGGCCTTCCCCGGTTCACCAACAAATCCGTTTCCAACAACATTGTTTCCAACAATTAAAGGCCTCGCTCGACCGGGAAGACCGCAGGACTGAGCCATCCTGAAAAAGCGGCGAAACCAATACCTGTCTCACTTCGATTTTTTGCCTTAAAATTTTAACAGGGCTGTAACGATCGCGTCGATTTTGACGTGTAAGGTCGTAGCGAGGTGCTGCGACACACGATTTATCCAATGGCGATTTGTCAATTCCGTCTGATCCTCATCTTGGCAAACAGGAGGGACGAACAAAGGCGGCCCAACAAGCGGAAACAGGTCCTGATTGGAAAAACGCCGGGCCTCGGGGGGGGGACCGGCGGGATGAGGCCGGCGAAGTCTTTATCTGGCGTGCCGTCCGGATAGCTTTGCAAGTCTATCCATCGTGTTTTTCGGCCGGCCCCCCGGTGTGGGGGAACGGTGGAAATGAGCTGTTAAAGCCCGCAAAAACATTAATTAAAAGGAGGTAGGAAATGCGTTCGATCTGGTATCGGTATCATTTTAGAAGTCTTCTCGTTATTTTGCTCTCAGTTATGTTTTCTCTTCCCGCGGTCGCCTCTCAAGGTGACGATCGAGCAACGAACCTGTTAAATTCAAGAAGAAATATAAAGAGGGTATTGCTGATCAGTATAGACGGCATGCATGCGCTTGATTTTCAAAACTGCTCCAAGGGCATCTCCGGAGTAAATGGTGGAAAGCCTTACTGCTCCAATCTCGCAGCGCTCGCTCAAAACGGCGTCAACTATCTTCAGGCTTACGCATCAAGACCCTCCGATTCATTTCCAGGCACTGTGGCCCTGCTAACCGGCGCTACTCCCCGTTCTTCGGGCGCGTTCTATGATGTGAGCTACGACCGCAGGCTTTCTCCACCTAAAATGACCACCCCATACGGCATCATAGGCGATGCAGCCAATACCGATCCTACATTCTCCCCCACCGACGGCGGCAGCACGAACTTTTTAGGATATGACTCCTGCAAGGCCGGAGTGAGGGGAACACAGGTGGGCTTTGACGAAGAAATAGACACCGATTACACCCAACTAAATGCCGGCGGAGGAATCAACCCCAATTACCTGCCCCGCGACCCCGACAATGGCTGCAAACCGGTCTATCCTCACAACTTTGTTCGCGTGAACTCGGTCTTCGAGGTAGTAAACGGCGCCGGCGGCTACACGGCGTGGTCCGACAAGCACCGAACCTACACCGACTTTTCCCAGCCGAGCGATCCCTATTCACCGGAAATCAACTCAGTTCCGACAGCTCAGTCTGTGGCTACCGTCCTGGGGGAATCCTGCTCCCCATTGCCCGATCAAACAAGAGTCGCCAGCGGGGATTCCTGGTCGGACAGCTTTCAAAATATCCGGTGCTACGACACTTTGAAGGTCAATGCCGTCATCAACTGGATAGACGGCAAGACGCACGACGCGACTAAATCCGCGCCCGTGCCCAATGTAATGGGCATGAATTTTCAGGCGGTAAGCGTAGGCCAAAAACTTGTAGAAAAATCGACCGGAGTAACCGGCGGGTACACGGACGCAACGGGCACCCCCACCAGCACATTGTTGACCGAAATCCGGTTTGTCGATTCGTCCATAGGCGAGATGCTCCAGGCGCTTGCAAAGCGGGGGCTTCTCAACTCGACCCTGATCATCGTTTCCGCCAAACACGGGCAGTCGGCGATAAACCCCGCCAGCGTACTGCGAATCCCGGCCGATAATTCCTCGCTTGAGGCGCCTTCCGTGGCCCTGGGCGGCGTTGGGTCCGGACTTACTGCCGGACTTCCAGGCTCTAAGCTGGTCGGACAAGCGCTGGAAGATGATATTTCACTGATATGGCTAACCGATCAAAGCCAGACCGCGGCGGCTGTGGCGACTCTTAATGCGAATTTGAGCAAAATAGGCGGCGGCGAGATTTTCTACGGCCCCTCGCTCGCGCTGATGTTTAACAGCCCTCAGAGCGACTCGCGGACTCCCGACATCATTGTAGCGCCAAATGTCGGAGTGGTTTACACCGGGGGGACCAAAAAGGTCGCCGAACACGGCGGTTTCGCAAATGATGACAGAAACGTGATGATGCTCGTGTCAAACCCCCGGCTTTCGGCTTCCACAGTGACAAATCCGGTGGAAACCCGCCAGGTCGCCCCGACGATCCTAAGCGCTTTGGGGCTCGATACCGACCTTCTCCAGGCCGTTCAGAAGGAGCACACAGAAATCCTTCCCGGACTCTCCTGGGTAACGGGTTCGGACAACTGCCGCTAGTTTCCAAGAAATTTTCAGTCTCAAAATTTTCGGGCAGGAGAGGCCGCAGGGTGCTCTCCTGCCCGATCGCTTTTTTTAGCGTTTCCAAAAGATAGCCCGCCAGTGAATGCATTGGCAAATCGGTTTCAAACCAGCCCACCCCGCGAACCCGGGCCAAAAAGGCGCTCGGAGCAGCGCTCCGGGAGGCGCTCCCCACGGGGGACTCAGGCCCGCTTCGGCAAAGGGTGGAGCATGAAGTCGGCAAGCACCAGGAGGGTCATGGCTTCCAGGACCGGGACGATCCGTGGAATGGCCGAGACGTCGTGTCTACCCTTGACTGTAATGATCGCCGGGGCGTTGTTTGCGTCCACGGTGTGTTGCGGAAGGGATATGGAGGGTATGGGTTTTACCGCGGCCCGGACTATGATGTCCATGCCCGTCGAGATGCCTCCAAGGATTCCGCCCGCGTGGTTGGACTGGTAGCCCTCGGGAGTTAGAGGGTCGTTATTTCCGCTGCCAAGCAGGAACGCGGCTTTAAACCCTTCGCCGATCTCGACTCCTTTTACGGCGCCAACGGACATAACGGCTGCGGCAAGGCGTGCGTCGAGCTTGTCAAATACCGGCTCACCCAGGCCGGGCGGACAACCCGTGGCGCGGATTTCAACGATTCCGCCCGCCGAATCCCCCTTTTCCTGGATCTCCTTTAAGCGGGCGACCATCTTTTCGGCCGCCTCCCTGTCGGGACAATAGAGCGGATTTCTATTTATTTCGTCTGCGTCGAAGACAGCGCATTCAACGCCTGCAAGGGCCAGGGTGAAGGCCTGGACCGAGAGCCCGAGGGCGCTTAAAAACTTTCGAGCTATCGCCCCGGCGGCAACTCTTGCCGCTGTCTCCCTGGCTGAGCTCCTTCCCCCGCCCCGCCAGTCCCGTAGCCCGTATTTTTGCACGTAGGTCCTATCGGCGTGACCGGGGCGAAAAAGCTTTGAGATCTGCGAATAATCGGAGCTTCGCACGTCGCGGTTGTATATAATTAAACTTATGGGGGTCCCGGTTGTAAGGCCTTCGAACACCCCGGAGAGGATTTCGACGGCGTCGGTTTCCGCCCGTGGTGAAGTAAGAGCTCTGCCGGGCCTTCTGCGGTCGAGGTCCTTTTGGATGTCTTCTGCCCCAAGGGCAATGCCGGGAGGGCAGCCCTCGACCACGGCGCCAAGGGCTGCGCCGTGAGATTCTCCCCAGGTGGTTACCGAAAAAATGCGTCCGAAACTGTTTCCTGCCAAGGCTTTTCTCCGTTTGAATAGAGACTTTCACTTTTCGACACTGTGCGATGAAAAAGTGATACATTATATTATAATTAGCAAAAATACGCAGAAGACTTTCCTTGCTTTGATTTCGATGCGGAGAAATGGGGATGAATGATTATCATCCGGATTACTGGGAGGAGTTGGAACAAAGTGTTGAAGAGGAACTCAAACTGCCTCCCATGTTCAAGGTGTTGCTTCACAACGACGATTACACCACGATGGAGTTTGTCGTTGAGATTCTCCAGCAGGTCTTTCGCAAAAACGCTGCTGAAGCCACCCGGATAATGCTGCTGGTGCACAAGACGGGGTCCGGGGTCTGCGGGGTGTTTAGCGAAGACTTGGCTGAAACCAAAGTGGAAATCGTGCGTCATCTGGCTAAGAAAAGCGGCTTTCCGCTAATGTGCACCATGGAAGAAGCGTAAAATGATCAATAAAGAACTCGAACTCACATTTTCGGCTGCCATAAAGGAAGCAAAACAGCGCAGGCACGAATTCTTCACTCTGGAGCATATCCTCTTCGCCATCCTGCATGACGGGACGGGCAGGCGCATCCTAAACGAATGCGGCGCCGACATCGAGAAGCTAAAAGAGCGGCTGGAGAAATATTTCGACGAGCGCTCCGAGAAGCTGCCCGAGGGAGTGGAGCAGGATCCGATCCAGACACTGGGGGTGCAGCGGGTTTTGCAGCGGGCGCTCATGCACGTTCAAGGGGCGGAGAAAAAGGAAGTTGACGCCGGAGACATCCTGGCGGCAATGTTTTTCGAGGAGAACTCCTACGCGGTCTACTTTCTAAAATCCCAGGGAGTCTCCCGGCTGGATGTGCTGAGCTACATCTCGCACGGCGTATCGAAGATCTCGGAGCCCGAAGAAGGGGAGTATCAGCCGGCGGCAAGCGATTCTGCCAACCGCAAGGCGGGGGCGCTGGAAAGTTTTACGGTAAACCTTATCGATAAGGCCGCTCAGGGGCTGATCGATCCGCTCATCGGCCGTGACGAGGAGATATTGAGAACGCTCCAGATACTTGGGAGGCGTTCCAAAAATAACCCCATTTTCGTGGGAGACCCCGGCGTGGGAAAGACCGCGATAGCCGAGGGGCTCGCGCTAAATATTTTCAACCGGCAGGTCCCGGAGGCGTTTTTCAATGTCGAGATCTTTGCTCTCGACATGGGGGCGCTTCTTGCCGGAACGAAGTTTCGGGGCGACTTCGAAGCGCGTCTTAAAGGAGTTATCCAGGAACTCAAGAAAAAACGCGGGGCGATCCTTTTTATTGACGAGATCCATACGGTGGTGGGGGCCGGAGCTACGAGCGGGGGCTCCATGGATGCTTCCAACATCTTAAAACCCGTGCTGGTGGCCGGCGGCCTTCGCTGTATCGGTTCAACCACCTACGAGGAATACAAGAATCATTTTGAAAAGGACCGGGCTCTAAGCCGCCGTTTTCAAAAGGTGGAAATTCGCGAACCTTCGGTGGAAGAGACCTACCGGATACTCCTTGGACTGCGCTCCTACTACGAGGAGCACCACGGCGTCAAGTACCCGGATGCCTCGCTTAAGGCCGCCGCCGAATTGGCGGGCAGGTTTATCAGCGACAGGTATCTGCCCGACAAGGCGATCGATGTCATTGATGAGACCGGGGCCAGTCTGCGGCTAAAAAAGGACAAAAGGCTTCGAAGGATCGTCGGGGTGCGAGACATTGAGACCGTTGTGGCGAGGATCGCCAAGATCCCGGCCCGCAGTGTGACGTCCGCCGATCAACTAAAGCTCCAGAGCCTCGAAGAAGAGCTCAAACGGACCGTTTTCGGACAAGACCAGGCAATCGAGACGCTGGTGCGGGCGATCAAGCGGTCGCGGGCCGGGTTGCGGATCCCTGAGAAACCGGTGGGTTCCTTCCTTCTCATCGGTCCTACCGGAGTTGGTAAGACCGAGGTTGCCAAGCAGCTTGCAGAGGTTTTGGGAAACCATTTCCTGCGCTTCGACATGAGCGAATACATGGAAAAGCACACGGTCTCCCGGTTGGTGGGAGCTCCTCCCGGCTATATAGGCTTTGATCAGGGAGGACTTTTGACCGATGCCATACGCAAGCAGCCCTATACCGTGCTGCTGCTCGATGAAATCGAGAAGGCGCACCCGGACCTTTTCAGCATCCTTCTCCAGGTGATGGACCATGCGACCTTGACCGACAATAACGGCAAGAAGGCGGATTTTCGATCCGTCATCCTGCTCATGACCTCCAATGCGGGCGCAAGGGAGATGAACGCGCCGGCAATCGGTTTTGAGGGCGGCGAACTTCAGGACACCAGGGTTTCGAAGGGCATTAAGGCTGTTGAAAAACTCTTTAGCCCGGAGTTTCGAAACCGCCTTGACGGTATCATAGCGTTTAACGGCCTCAGTATCGGCATAATGGAGCGGATCGTCGACAAGTTCCTGGCCGAGATCGAAGGGCAGCTTGCAGAGAAAAATATCCGTTTCGAACTAACGCCCGGGGCCAGGAGATGGCTGGCCGAATCGGGCTATGACGCCAATTTCGGCGCCCGGCCCCTTGCCCGGTTCATACAGTCCGAGGTAAAGGACCTTCTGGCCGACGAGATCCTGTTTGGAAAGCTTATTAAGGGCGGTAGAGTCAAGATTTCCAGGCCCGATGAGGCGGTTGCAGAGGGACTGGACGAGCTGAAAACAGAGAACCTGGTTTTCCAGTTTCCCGACAGGGTCCTTGCGCAAAACGCGGAGCAGGAAGCAATAACGTAAGGCAAAAGCAAAAAGGCGAAGGGCAAAAGATAAAGGTGATTTTTTCCATTAACTTTTGCTTTCCCCGGGCGGGGCTTTTGCCCTTTTGTCTTTAACTTTTGCCCTTTACCTTCTAACTTTTGCCGTACCCTTCTACCTATGGCTATATACCGTCTTTCAGACGAACTCGTATTTCCGCACCCATCGCTTGCAGACCCTTCGGGTCTTCTGGCCGTAGGGGGGGATCTGTCGATCAGGCGCCTTGTGCTCGCCTACGCCAACGGGATATTTCCGTGGTATTCGGATCCCGATCCTGTTTTGTGGTGGTCTCCGGATCCACGGCTCGTTCTTTTCCCCAAAGAGCTGAGGATTTCCCACAGCCTCAGGCGCACGATAAAAAAGCAGATTTTCAAAGTAACGATGGACAGGGCGTTCGGCGCAGTGATTCGCGCGTGCGGTGTGACCCGCGAGGAAACGTGGATAACCGCTGAGATGATCGCGGCCTATGAAGCGCTTCATCGGCTGGGACTGGCTCATTCGGTGGAGACCTTTTACGGGGGAAGACTTGTTGGCGGTCTGTATGGAGTGGCCCTTGGCCGGGCGTTTTTTGGCGAGTCGATGTTTTCGGTAATGAGCGACGCCTCGAAGGTCGCCCTGGTTTTCCTGGTGGAGCGGCTGAGTCTTCGGGGGGTGGAATTGATCGATTGTCAGACGCCAACCGATCATCTAAAGAGTATGGGCGCAAGAGAAATCCCGAGGAAAGTATTCCTCGACCTGCTTGGAGCAGCACTAGCCGATAAGTGGAAAAAGCAGGTCTACTTCGCCGAGTGAGAAACCCGGCGATACCTCTCCGCATACCCGGTCAAAAGACCAAAGGCGCGGGATTGCCATGCGTATCGGGGAACAAGGGGCAACTAAAAGTGAGGGCTAAGAGGGACAAGGAGCCTAGACCATCCACAAATGGCAACGCGAGGAAAACCTACCTTGAGAGCAGCGCATACATTGATTGGAAGCATCCTTTGGTGGCCGTCCGGGCGGCGGAGCTTGGCCGAGGATGTCTTTCGGACGAAGTGGTGGCAAGACGTTGTTTCGAGTTTGTTCGCGATTGCATTGAACACAGTTGGGACTTTAGGCGAAATGAGCTCACCTGCAAGGCATCGGAAGTATTGCTCCACGCGACAGGCTGGTGCTATGCCAAAAGCCATCTTTTGGCAGCACTCCTTCGGGCCAACGCCATCCCAGCCGGGCTTTGCTACCAGCGGTTGACCGTTGAAACCGGCGGCCTTCGTCACTGTCTCCACGGGTTAAATGCCGTTTATCTGAAACGATACGGCTGGTACCGCATTGACGCCAGGGGGAATAAACCCGGGGTGAGCGCCGATTTTTGCCCACCGGTGGAAAAGCCGGCTTTCCCGGTTACCGGGGCTTCGGAGCGGGATTTCCAGGAAATATGGGCCGAGCCGCTGCCTGTAGTGATAAGAGTATTGACCCGGAGCCATACGGTAGAGGAGGTCTTTACTAACCTGCCGGATGTCGAGACAATGAATTGCTTAGAGCGGCGCTCGAGGGTGTAATTCAAACTGATACGCGGTTTTTTGCCGCTGGCGGAATTATTTTGCGCATCAAAACAATTAGCTGGACATTCTCGGCAAGATAGACTAGGTCATCATGGAAAACCATAAGGAAAGGGAGGCCCCATGAGTGATC
>JARLHO010000053.1 GCA_031292215.1 Syntrophobacteraceae bacterium
CCGGCCGAAAAAAGAGTTTCCTCTGTGCCTCCGTGTCTCTGTGGTTTGCTTTGGTTTTGTCGGGGCTAACCAGCGCTGCTCTGGAAAAGAACCTGCCCCCGGAACATCTTTTCATTGCTTTGGGTGTTCGGAAGAAACATGAGAGACTGTGGTGAACGCTTACGAACGAGAGGGCTAAGACCGCCCAAACCGGATCGCCCGCGCGCAGGCGTTCCGAAAAAACCTCAACCGATGAGTCCGGCAGAAGATTGTTTCCGCAAACACATTACCCCCCGTGGATCAGCAGCAACAGGGTTGACTAAACCACTTCCACGAGGTTTAATCGGATCGCGAAACAGGAAATACAATGGCCAATATCGCAATCAGCGCCATCTTTCAGGCAGAGTGGACAAAGCGCGCGAATGGAGCCCGACAGGAATTCAGGAAAACTTTGGAAAAGATTGGCTATGTCTTGCGCGTTCGGCGGGGCGGCGATTGGTCCGTGGTCGCGCTGGATCGGGCTGGCTCTTGCCGGATCGGGGGTTGCGGTCGCAATTTGGCGCCGGCTTAAGCGCCCACGCGAAGAATTGCTCCAATCCCCGGGGATAAGGGTTTTGCGCTCGGATGGCGCAACCGCCCGGCCATCCGCGGAAATAAAAACAGGGCTCCAGATCCCGTTGCCCCGGCGACCTGGACCGCCGGCGCCGGGTGGCGGGACCTTTTCGGGCGTGCGCGTTCCATCCCCGCAAGCCGCGTCAAAACCCGAATACTCTTTCGATAGCTGGAGATTTCGAGCCCATGGCGCCAAGGCGCCCGAACCCGTATGTATTCCTCAAAACTCCATACGGTTTGCCGCCGATAGCGGTGCGAAATCGGTCCATGAGAAGGCCTCCCCGGGAGTTGATTCCAGGGAGGTGATCGATCAGTTATCGATACGGGAAGACTATGAGAAAAGGTATCGAACCAAAAGAGCGGCCCCTGCGGCCAAGACTTCGGGGCAGCCTCCCCGGTCCAGTCTCGCACAGGATATCGAGGAAGTGCGCCGGCGTCTTGGTAAAGCCGATCGAGAACGGCTAACAGGCGCCGGCCGGGAACTGCGCGGCGATAAAGACACCCGTCGGGAAAAGGCGCAGCCCCGCAGCGCCTGCGGAAGCGACGCGGGCGCTTTCCCCAAAGGACTTCTCATTCCCGCCTGGTCAACGGTTGCAGAGAAACAAACGTCCCCGGACGAGCCCCGGGGGATGGGGCCCAAAAGCCCTCCGGAAATCGTTGAGGCGCCGGCCGGAAGCGCTTGGAGCAAGGTGCATCAAACTTCGGGGCAAATCCCGTCCCCACCCGGGCTCTCCGACAAGGCGAGGCGGGACGCCGCACCGGCTGTCTTCCCGGTTCCAAGTCTTTATGAGCCTGAAGCCGGCCGCTCGATCCATCGCCTTTCGCAGGAGCCCCCCGCTCCCGGGGCGCCGGAAGGTATGCCGGAGTGTAAAACGGATGCCCCCGCTGCGACCGGCTGCGCAAGGGATCCTTTCGGGTCTATTTTTTGCCGCGATTTTTGCCTTCCCTCCGTTTCGCTGCTTCACCCGGCCGATTCCGCAGTTGCCCCGGTCAGCCAGGACGATCTATTAAACGGCGGCATCCTCATCGAGGAAAAGCTCGCCGAATTCCGCGTGAAGGTAAACGTTCAGGACGCCTACGCCGGCCCGGTCATAACGCGCTACGAGGTGCAGCCGGCGGTCGGGGTGCGCGGCGGACAGGTGGTGAGTCTTATGAAGGATCTGGCGCGGGCGCTCGGTGTGGCATCCATTCGCGTGGTGGAAACGATTCCGGGGAAAACCTGCATGGGGCTTGAACTCCCCAACGTGAGCCGCCAGATGATTCGCCTCTCGGAGGTGATTTCCTCCGAGCTGTTTTGCTCGCACGGCTCAAAGCTTGCCATGGCGCTTGGCAAAGACATAACCGGGGAGCCGGTGGTGGCCGATTTGGCCAGAGCGCCCCACATGCTCGTGGCCGGAACGACCGGTTCGGGGAAATCGGTGGGCCTAAACGGCATGATCCTCTCGCTTCTCTACAGGGCGACTCCGGCTGAGGTGCGCTTTGTCATGATCGACCCCAAGATGCTCGAGCTCTCGATCTACGACGGCATTCCTCATTTGCTGGCCCCGGTGGTAACGGACATGAAGCTTGCGGCCAATGCTCTTAACTGGTGCGTGTGCGAAATGGACAGGCGCTATCGGTTGCTAAACTCCCTTCACGTCCGCAATGTGGCCGGCTACAATCAGAGAGTAAAAGAGGCCCGCCCGCCCGGGCTTTCTCCCCTCCCCTACATTGTGGTGGTGGTCGATGAGCTTGCCGATTTGATGATGACTACGGGGAAAAAAATCGAGGAGCTGATCGCAAGGCTTGCTCAGAAGGCGCGAGCCGCCGGCATTCATCTCATCGTAGCCACTCAGCGCCCTTCGGTCGATGTCATTACCGGTCTTATCAAGGCCAACATTCCGACCCGGATCGCCTTTCAGGTATCGTCTCGGATCGACAGCCGCACGATTTTGGACCAGATGGGCGCCGAATGTTTACTGGGGCAGGGGGACATGCTCTACCTGCCGCCCGGTTCGGGGTATCCGCTACGGGTCCACGGCGCTTTTGTAGCCGACGAGGAGGTCCAGGCGGTGGCCGAGCATCTTAAGCGGTCGGGAGAGCCCGATTACCTGGAGGAAGTGCTCGGCGGACCGGCGGAGGCCGGGGATGAGGCTACATCTGATGGCGACCGGTTAGCAGACGAGGCCGATCCGCTCTACGACGAGGCGGTGGCCTTCGTTTTCAGCTCTCACAGGGCCTCGATTTCGGCTGTCCAGCGCCATCTCAGGATCGGCTACAACCGGGCGGCGCGGATCATCGAGCAGATGGAAGCCTGCGGCATCGTAAGCCCCATGGAGAGTAACGGCAACCGGACGCTTCTGGCATCGACACGGCAAGAGTAAACAACTATTATGGAGATCCGCGAACATACCCGTTACACGCCGCGCGCATCGATTATGGTTATTCTCACCTTGCCTGTCGGCGGTTTATACCCGTTGATAGGGCCGCTTGTGGATATCAGCGAATCGGGACTGTGCTTTACTTTTTTGCCTCTTCAGTCCGGGATGGAGATCCCGACGCAGGGGCCTTGCGAGGTGGTGCTAAAGTATGGCTTCAGGGCCTTTAGTAAACCTATTGCCTCCAGGATCGTCTATGGGAGCGTGACTTCTACGACCACCTCCTTCATGGCGCCGGCCATGCGCTGCGGGATAGAGTTTTTAACCCCCTTGACCACCCCGGAAATCGAAACCATCTACAGTTGCTCACCGGATTATTCCCGGGCTCGCCAGTAGCGAAAAGGAGCTGGAAGCGGGAAGCGGGGAGAACCGTTGCCCACCTGATTTAGGTGTTCCGACAGTCCTGAATAGTCGATTTAACGCTGACAATTACCCACACATGCGCCCACCTACCTACTTTTGCAATGACGCCTGGAGGGGCTGGGCCCGATCGCCCCCCTTTCGCAAAGGGGGGCGATCGAGCCAAGCCCTTCCAGGCAAATCTCCGGTAAGGGGTAAGTGGGCGCATGTGTGGGTAATTGTCAGGATTTAACGGGGGGATTGGGTTAGAACGGAATACCCTTTCAGTTTGAACATAGCCGGTTGCCGGGCAGGGTATTTTGTTCTATATGATCCGATTGGCCGTAAGGTCTTGCCGCGGCACGCCAAGGCATCCGGGGCAAGTCTTGCGCTACGGACAGGGTGCGGTTGCAGGTACAATAGGAAATCCGCGGGTGAGGCGAGCGTAGAACACATGGAGCAATTCAGGGCGATTATCGAACTCGAAGAGGAACGGCTTGGCCAAATTACCGGCGAGATGCGCCAGACCCTTGCCGGTGAAGAATCGGATCGGCAGAAAAAAGACCGCGAAATAGCCGAGCTAAAACGTCAGAAGATGGACGCCCCCGGGTGGCGGGAAAAAAGGGAAATCGATGAAGCAATCGAGCGGTGCCGGGCGCACTACGCCATGCGCCATTATCAAAACGGGCAAGTATTGAGCAATCCCTACTTCGGAGTACTCCAACTCGAAGATGACGATCTTGGAAAGCTAAGTTATTGCCTGGGACGGCAGTCCTTTTTCGATAGAAACGGCAAGGCCATTGTGATTGACTGGCGCGAGGCCCCGATTTCGAGGCTCTACTACGAATACGAGGCAGGGGAGCTCTATGAAGAGGAGATCCGCGGGCGAGACCGCACGGGGGCACTGCG
Organism: Syntrophobacteraceae bacterium; assembly: GCA_031292215.1. Lineage (GTDB taxonomy): Bacteria > Desulfobacterota > Syntrophobacteria > Syntrophobacterales > Syntrophobacteraceae > SbD1. Next base: position 4,257 of record JARLHO010000053.1, read on the forward strand.
ACACAAACTGCAGGTGGATACGGCGGGAGGCGAACTGCGCAGGATAACCGAAAACGGGACGCCTCTTATGCGTTGCGCCGACGGGTCCTGGACACTCGCGGGTAAGGGCGGCGGCGTATTATCGAGAAAAGAGGAAAAATCAGATCACCGCCTCCCTGAAATCACAGCCCTCATTAGCCCTGACCAGTTCCGGGCGATCACCCGCCCGGAGTCCAATATCGTCTTACTCCAGGGAGGCGCCGGCAGCGGCAAGACAACTGTCGGGCTACACCGCATAGCATACCTTGCCTACCAGGACGGGGAGCGGTTTAGACCGGGCCGCATCCTGGTGGTCATGTTCAATCGGTCTTTGCAAAATTATATCTCCCGGATCCTTCCGGAACTGGGGGTAGAGTCGGGCGTGCAGGTGGAGACCTATCACGGCTGGGCCGGAAAACTGCTTCGCGCCGCCGGATTGCATTTTTCCTATACCTCCGATTCCATACCCGAAGCCGTAGTGCGAATAAAAAAGCATCCCCGGCTCCTCCAACTCGTGGACCGCTACCTGGACGGACTGCTCAAAAAATCTTGCGCCTGGTTGCTCGAACAACTCGATAAAAGTGGTGATCCCGAACGCAACGATATCCGGGTGAAGCTCGAAGGCCTCAGCCGGTTTGAGGACCTCGTAGCCATTCTCGATACCGACGCCTGTTTCTTTCAAAGTGCTTCGCCGCAAGCGCGCAAGGCTTTGCGAAGTCGCCTTCTGGCTCGCTTTACTAATCATGCCACAGACCTTCACGCGCTCCTAACGGAGCGGGCTCTTCTGGAAAAGACGTTTGGAGCGGAAAAAGACATTGAAAACGATGCTTTGGATCAGACGATCGAGTGGCAGGAAAACCTTCGAAACCGAAACGTTATCGATTTTTGCGATACCGCGATCCTTTTATGGCTCCTGGGGCAAAAAGGAGTCGCCGCAGCGAGGCCAGGGCTTGCGCATGTGATGGTCGACGAAGCGCAGGACTTAAGCGAAATCGAGCTTGCCACCCTCCTTTTCGCTGCCGATGAGCGCCAGTCGATCACCATCTGTGGCGACATGGCGCAAAAGATAAAAGGGGACGTATCTTTTAACACCCGGGAAGGATTTGCCGGGTTTGTACGAGCCCGGCAACAGCGAAGCGGAACAACGGTAAACTCGGATACGCTGGTTGTGGGTTTTCGAGCAACCCGGCCGATCATGGAGCTCGCCTGGCATGTTTTGGGAGCAAAGCCCTCCATGGCGGTTGCGCGTGATGGCGATCCTGTGCGCATCGTCGCAACCCGGAGTAAAGACGAAACGATATCTACGGCCAAGGCAATTCTTGAGGACTACCTGGAAAAACGCCCCCAAGCTCTCATCGCCGCGGTCACCCGGTACAAAACGGATGCGGACCGGGTCTTTGAAGCACTAAAGAACGCGGGTCTTTTGCATGTGCGACGGCATGAGCGAGACGATTTCTCTTTTAAGCCGGGGATCGTTGTGACAAACGCCCACCAGGTAAAGGGACTGGAATTTTCGGCGGTTTTAGTAATAAATCCTTCCAGCGGCCAATACCGCGACGACCATGAGAGCCGCATGCTCCTGCACGTCGTGATCACTCGGGCCGCCGACCACCTGTGGATAGTTGGCGATCAGCCGATGGCCTATGGGTTGGAGGCAACTAAGGGAAGCGATGGAAGATGATAAAAAGTGGTGTGGGCGCTTTACGAGGCGATTTCGATCTCCGCGCCCCGGTCTCACGCGTAAAGACCGCGATGGCTCAGCCGGAGGGCTTCGAAAAAGTGGGTTCCACCACAGTTCCCATTTAATTTTTCTTAATTGACCGCAAGTTTTCCATCTCTTAGTGGTTTAATACAATGCATCCGTGGCGTCGAGGCGACCTCCAACCGGTTGCGAATGGGTATCCCGTATGTTTGGACCACGTTTCCAGCCGCCTGCTTGCGAAGGCGCAAAGAAGCGGCGCAGGAGATTGAGTTCCAATGGAAATTACGCAAAAGTCGGTTGCACCCCCTGGTGAATCGAGAGTGAAACTGCGGAGCATTGCCCGTACCTTTCTTTGTATCGGGGCGTCATCCTTTAGTCTCGCCGCCTTGGGAGAAGCCGAAAAGTGGCTTACGCAGAAGAAAAAATGGTTCACTGCCGAAGAATACTTTCAAGGGCTTGGGCTTGCCCAGGTCATGCCGGGCGCCCCAACGGTAAACCTCTTTTCTTATTTGGGATTCAGATTGCGGGGTCTGCCCGGAGCTGCGGCAGCCGCCGTATTTTTTCTCATTCCTTCGTTTCTGTTGATGCTGCTTCTTTCCTATCTCTATTTCCGGTATGGAGAGCTCCCTCTCATTTTGAGGCTTTTTCACGGTCTTGCCGCACTGGTTATCGGTCTTGTCCTCAATACGATACTCAACCTCTGGAAGTCGGGCGTCAAAACCGTCTTCAACCGGTTCATGGCCCTTACCGGCTTCGCACTGATCTTCTGGTTTAAAATGGGGATAATCAAACTCCTTCTCATTGCCGGGAGCGCCAGCCTTGGAATGGTTCTGCTTACTCTCCGATTCCCCGTTCTTACCCGTTGGACCGATACGTGGAGCGGTTTGAGGAAAAATAGCGCCATACCCGTTGCTAACGCTGCCGCCGGCTGCACCGACGAAGCAGGCTTTCTCTTAGATTACAGCCCTACGCCTAAGCCCCTGGACTGGCCAAAGTTGGCTTTGCTGGTTCTCTGGTTAATCCTGATACTTGCAACCGACTTGGTATTGATAAACCTGCGTCCCGAATTGATGCGGATGGGAAGAAGTTTTTTGCAGATTGGCGCCCTTACTTTTGGCAGCGGATACGCCATGCTCCCCTTCATCCAGCGGGCAGCGGTAAGCCACTTCGGATGGATAACCGACCAGCAGTTCGCGGTTGCCCTTGCCATGAGCCTGATTACTCCCGGTCCGGTAACAATAATTGGAGTATTCATAGGCTACAAAGTGGGAGGACTGATCGGGGCGGTGGCCGGAATGGTGAACATGTATTTCCCCGCCTGGGCGATTACGAGCGTGATTGCCGCACCCTACGCCAAGCTTGGGCAGGTGGTTGCGGTAAAGAAGGTGATCGGCGGGATCGTTGCAGCCTTTATCGGGACACTCCTCATGGTTTTGATAAAACTTTCCGCCAATACGCTTCTGGATGTTCCATCCGTCGCCTTGGCGGGAGGGGCTTTTGTCGCGCAGCGGTTCGCAGAAATTGACACGATATGGATCGTGGTTGGCGGCGCCTTGCTATCGTTGGTGATTTAAAGCAGAGGGGCAAAACCGGGCAGATGGCCCACAGGCAAAAAAAAAGAAGCGAAGCACCCGAAAGCACTCCACTTCTTTTTTGCGATCAGCGTCCCCAACCGGATTTGAACCGGTGTCGTCGGCGTGAAAGGCCGATGTCCTGGACCGGGCTAGACGATGGGGACAAAACACCCGAAACGATCATTCTTTTCTTGGACCGCTCAGCGTAAAAAGTCCTTTTAGCACCTGGGCGTCAAGCTGTCAAGAAGAGCATTCCGATAAAACGCGAAGAAAGACTTGTCGCCCGGACTAAGCGCCTTTCCCCCTCCGCGTAAATGGGCCGTGCTGGATTCGAACCGGCGACTCTCTGCTTAAAAGGCAGATACTCTACCTCCTGAGTTAACGGCCCTCGAAGTTAACCGGAACGCAGTTTGTACCATTTGCCACGGGCTTTTGTCAACACAAACTGTTCCAGGGGGGTGTAATTCAAACTGATACGCGGTTTTTTGCCGCTGGCGGAATTATTTTGCGTGTCAAAACAATTAGCTGGACATTCTCGGCAAGATAGACTAGGTCATCATGGGAAACCA
>JARLHO010000054.1 GCA_031292215.1 Syntrophobacteraceae bacterium
GCCTCCGCTCTGAAAAAGAACCTGCCCCCGCGTGGACGGAGAAGGAAGCAATAAGAGGCTTCGCCAATCGGGCGTCCGAAGGCGCAGCCCTTTCGACCGGCCGTCGTCTCCCGGCCGGTCGAAAAAGAGTTTCCTCTGTGTTTCTCTGTGCCTCCGTGTCTCTGTGGTTTGCTTTGGTTTTGTCGCGGCTAACCAGCGCTGCGTTGGAAAAGAACCTGCCCCCGGAACATCTTTTCATTGTTTTGGGTGTTCCGAAGCAACATGAGAGACTGTGGTGAACGCTTACCTTTTATTACGTCAGCAGGACTACTCCGCTTGTAAACGTCGATTTGCTGATAAACGATGAAAACGGCCCCACACTTCTTTCCTGGAGAAACGATCCCCATGCCGGAACGGGTTGGCAAGTTCCCGGCGGGATCGTGCGGTTTAAGGAAACCTTCGAGGAAAGAATCGGTAAAGTCGCCGAATCGGAGATCGGGCGCGAGGTCCGCTTCGAACCCGCCCCCATTGCGCTCCACCAGGTCATTTTGAGGGACCGCGACCTTCGAGGCCACTTCATTTCCCTTTTATTCCAGTGCTTTGTTCCCGCTACGTTTTTACCGGCAAACATTGGACTTGCCCCCGAAGAGGCAGGATACCCGATGTGGCATGAGCGCTGCCCCGCCAACCTGCTCCAGGTTCAAGACATGTACCGCAAATTCATCGATGTCGGAGGAGGTGTAAAAGAGCATGCAAACCGTTAATTCAAATGAAGAGGGCGACAAAAGGAGTCTTCTCCAAAAAGAGAAGCCGTATGTCTATGAAAAGATCATGAAATTTGACGAAAAGATAAGGCGCGGCGAGAGCATCGCAATTATTTAGCTCCAATACAACTATGGCTGCAACATGACCTGCCGCCACTGTTCCATTAAAGGTCTACAGGAGCAAAAGAACGCAAACCGGCGCAAAATGACGCCTTAAGCTGTGGCCGACCTTGTCCGCCAATGTTGTTGAGTTAACCGACTAGAGCGACGATCGTGATTCCGGAGGGATCAAAGCCATTAGCCGGGGGGGTAGGCCGTAAGGCCGACACCCCCGGAAAAGAAAGAGACGACCCCGTTGGCGAAGGGCGTACGAAAGACCCCAAGCGATCCTCACGCCCACTGCTTGGGTTCAAGCTGCTTTGGGGAGCCATCGATCTTTAATGTGAACAGAGCCCACCGTAGCAAAAAGCAACTACTACTCGGTTTGGGATCGGGCAGCCAAGCTCGACTATTTGCCGCGATTTAGCACGATCGATACGGTAAGGGATGAGGCCGGATACATCCTGGCCTGCAGCCAAAGGCAAGAGAACGAAAAATTGGGCTCAAAATGAATACGGAACCGATACACAACGATCCAAACGATCCTCTTATAAGCGTATTTGTCTACAACTACGACCCTCGGTATCTCGGGCAATGCCTGGAGAGCATCTTTAACCAGTCGGTTTTGCGAAATTGTGAAGTGATCCTGATAGACGATGCCTCGAGTGAGAGCTTTCGTGACATCGCGCTCGAATACGTGAGTCGATATCCCCGCAGGATCACTTTCCAGCGCAACAGGAAGGTTCTGGGGCCCAAGGCGAATTTACGGCGTTCTTTGTGGCTGGCGAGGGGAAGGAATTTCTTAACTTTTGCGAAGCTATTCGAACTCTTTTAAATGGGGCGATGGGTTATTTATGTCATCCTCAAACGAATTTATGCCGATCAAGACAATTAACCAAAGTGTGCTTCATCAAAGGAGGGCTAAAGGTGGTCGATCTCAAAAGATGGTCTCTTAGAATAAAGATAATCGCTCTGGGTGTAACGCTGCCTACCATATTGATCGCGCTCTTGTTTAACATGTACGCCAAAGAATCCAAAAAGGACACGGTCGAGGCGTTTACAAGCAAAGCAAGGGCCATCTGTCTTACGGCCTCGGCAACCAGGCAGGAAATGGAGCGGAAATGGGCGCAGGGTCTTTTTTCCGTGGAAGAGTTGAGAAAGTTAGTCGCCAAAAATGAAATGGACAAGGTTTTATCCAGTGTCCCCGTGGTCACTGCGTGGAAGGCGGCCATGCTAAACGCCAAAGAAGGCGGGTATGTATTCAAGGTGCCAAAGTTTAGTCCGCGAAACCCGAAAAATGAACCCGACGCAAGAGAGGCCCACGCCCTGAAGACAATGGAGGCTCGAAACCTCAAGGAGTATTCCGAGGTCGATCCGGCCATTAATGCCGTGAGGTACTACCGGGCTGTACATTTGAGTAAGACCTGCCTCCTATGCCACGGCGACCCGGCGACGTCTGCTACATTGTGGGGAAATTCGAAAGGAGAAGATCCTACCGGCGCCAAGATGGAAAATTGGAAGGAAGGCGAACTCCACGGGGCCTTTGAAGTCATCCAGTCTTTAAATGCAGCCGATAGACAGCTTAGCCAATCGATGAGGAAAGCCGCGCTTTTCACCCTGTGCGGGCTGCTGGTCATGGCTCTGCTCTTTGCCGTGTTAAGTATTCGAATTGTTACAAACTCTGTTATTAAACCAATCCGCCTGGTCATAAAAAAAATATCTAACACTTCGACTATTCTTACGGATTCTGCGCGCACCGTGGCCGATTCGAGCTTCAAGCTCTCCGATGGCGCCCAGAAGCAGGCGGCAAGTCTTGAAGAAAGTGCTGCGGCCCTCGAAGAGGTGACCTCTATGACCAAATGCAATGACGAGAATGTCCAGCAAACGAGTAAGGTGTCCGCGCAAGTCCTCCTCGCCGTTAACGCCGCGCACGAGCGCATGATGGAAATGGTCGAAGTTATCGAAAAAATCAAGGAGTCCTCCTCGCAGATCGAAACGATCATGAAGGTGGTGGAATCCATGGCCTTCCAGACCAACCTGCTTTCTTTGAACGCCTCCGTTGAGGCTGCGCGGGCCGGAGAAGCGGGCGCCGGATTTGCGGTGGTTGCCGAAGAGGTGCGCGCTTTGGCCGCCAGGAGCGCAGATGCGGCCAAGCAGACCGCGGCTCTGGTTGACAGGGCGGGGGCCAATTCCGAAATGGGGGTAAAGGCCGCGGGCGAGGTTAAGCAGATGCTCGATCAAATCGTGGATGGAATCAATCGGGTAAGCACTCTTGCAAGCGAGATCTCCTCGGCCAGCAAAGAACAGACAGAAGGGGTGAAACTGGTCAATGAAGCAGTTAGCCGGATCGACTCGGTTACCCAGACAAATGCCGCCGTATCGGAGGAAGTCGCGGCCGACGGCCATGAACTCTTCTCTCAGGCGGAGTCCCTGGGCACGATGATAACCCGGTTGTCCGAAATCGTCGGAATGGACCTAAATCACGAGCGGTCGTAAATCGAGTGACTCCTGCTAAATAATGAATCGGCATACGAATCCATCCCTTCCGTCCCCTGTCCCAACGGGGGCGGGCTGTGCAACCACACGCCTTTGCATCTCAGCCCGGGGCGTTTCCTTGGTGCCTGTCCGTTAAACCCCGCCCGGTAGGTTATTCTACAGCCTCAATGTTTAGTGGTTCTTTGTCTCCGTGCAGGGGGGTGGAAATCGAGCCCTGTCTGGTATATGCTCTCGTCCATCCGGGGCGCTCTTGTCTGCCCCATGTTATGGCCGGGGTTTCCGCCACGGAAAAACCACGGCGGTTTCTCATCGGACGCCCTGAAACCATGAAAAGTATTATTCCTTTCGCGGCTTTGCGTGAGAGAGCTTTTCGAGACGGACAGGTGGAAAAAATGTTTGCAAAACTCGCCTCCGGGCCCGAAATCTTTACCATCGACCCGGCCCGAATTGGTGGCGAAATAATCCGGCAAGCAGCCGCGATTTTGCGCTCCGGGGGAGTCGTAATTTATCCGACGGAGACCTTTTATGCTCTCGGGGCCGTTCCGTGGAATGAAAAGGCGGTCGAAAGGATTTTCGAAATCAAAAATAGAGACGCCGGAAAAGCCCTGCCGCTCATAGCCTCGGAGCTTAAGGCGGCCGTTAGCTCCGCCTCGCAGTGGCCCCGGCCTGCCGGGACGCTTGCGCGACTCTTCTGGCCCGGGCCTCTTAGCCTCATCGTTCCCGCTTCCTCGTCGCTGCCTTCCGCGCTCCATGCCGGAACGGGCAAAGTCGCCGTTCGCGTCTCCTCCCACCCTGTCGCCTCGCTTCTTGCCAAAGCCTGCGGAGGGCTTATCGTTTCCACCAGCGCAAACGTTTCCGGAGGGCCGGCGGTCCAAAGTCCCGACTCCCTGGACTCGGCCCTGCTTGCCTCGGTCCAGGCCGTGGTCGATGGCGGAAATTTGCCTGGAGGTTTTCCTTCGACTATAGTAGATGTCACTGTTTATCCCGTGGCCTTGGTAAGAGAGGGTAAAATCGATTTCGAAAAGATTTCGAGGGCCCTTGGGGTTAGCCCGGAGCGCTTCGCTCCACGGTAGCGACCGGCGGGTTGGCCGGGGTCTTGGGGCGCCGCGGAAACGGTTTTTGATGGAAATGTGCAAGATGCGCGACCTGAATCTGCCTGCGAGGATCTGCGCTGTGAGAATTTTGCAGGAATAAATCCCGGAAATCGAAAAGAATCGACAAGTGCTCTTATTGACGGTAGTGCTCGTATTGTTATTGATCGCTTCGGCCGCTTTCGCCGCCGCCCGGCGGTGGAAAAGGCGAGTTGGGGCGCCTAGGCGCGTGGTGCTGACCGGGGGCGGAACGGGGGGCCATGTGAACCCGGCGCTTGCCATCGCCGAAGGTATTAAGGCGCGCGATCCCCAAACCCGCTTTCTCTATATTGGCGTAAAGAATAAAGCCGAAACGGTTATCGTAAACAAAGCGGGATACCCCCTGCGCTATGTCTTCTCGGAGGGCTATCCCGGCATCAGGCCTTCTTTTCGCACTCTATGCTTCCTGTGGAAGTTAAGCCTTGGGATAGTCCAATCCATAGTCATCCTGATAGGGTTTGCTCCCCGATGGATAGTTGCGACCGGCGGCTATGTTAGCGCGCCCGTAATTATGGCCGCTGTTTTGTTAAAAAAACTCGGGATAGCCGACGTAAAGATTTTTCTTCATGAACAAAACAGCATTCCCGGCCAATTGAACGCATTTATGGGAAAATGGGCGGATAAGGTTTTGCTCACCTTTCCCCAGACTTTGTCCTTTTTCCCCAATGCAGCCGTCGTGGGCTATCCGATACGCCACTCGATTGTTCCCATTGCCGTGGAGGAGGCCGAAAAACGCCTCTCGTTTACAATCCCGGAGGGTAGAGAGATCCTATTCGTCTTCGGTGGCTCCCAGGGCGCCCGAACGATAAACCGGGCCATCGTCGATGCGCTTCCTTACCTTTTTGCAAACAGCCACAGGCTTTTCATTATTCACGGCAGCGGTCTGGCCTCCTCTTCGAGCTATAATGCCGCGCGCGACACCGAAGAACGGATCCAAAAGGTCCTCTCGGACGAACAAAAACGCTCTCTTGGCGATTTCTACTATCGGCAGGACTACTTCCATAATATTGCCGAAATCTACTCCATAAGTTCGCTCATTGTCTGCAGGAGCGGGGCGGGGAGCCTCAACGAAATCTCAAGGATCGGAAAACCTGTTTTGCTGGTCCCCAAGGTAAACCTTCCCGGCGACCACCAGGTGATGAACGCGAGGGCGATGCGAAATGCCGGGGCCGCGGAAATTCTTTTCGAAGACACGGTCATGGAGAGCGGAGGCCTTATCGAGTGTCTCGATGGACAGGTGCTGGCCGAAAAGATCCTCTCACTTATCGAAGATCGGCCCCGCCTTCGGGAGATGGCCGAAAAGAGCCGGGATTTTCTAAGGCGCGAGGCTATCGAGCGAATAGTCAGTGAAATTTTTGGCGAAAAGCGCTTCGCAGACGGCAACGGCCGCGTCGCCCCCTTTAGAGATTTGGTTGGAAACGCCCGGCTGCTCCAACTGCTTTCTGCGGCCCGCGCCCGCTTTGGGTCCGCCTTCGATCCGGCCCTGGTGGTGGAAGACCCCGACGACCTCGCCTATTATCGTCACAGGGCAGCCGGCCTGCTGAGTCGGAAAAACTGGCAGGACCGAAACCTTGGCGTCAAGCTGATCGGGTTGACCCAGTACCGGGAAAAAATCCCGACCCTTCTTCAAATGCTCTCCGACAGGACCCCGGTGGGGGTGGTGAAAAGAATTTTCGGAGGAGATTTCGAGCAAGTGGGGTTCATCCGCAGAAACATTGTCGAAGCCCTCATGGGTTTGGATCGGTTCGACCCCGAGGTGGAAAAGCATATCCTGCTCGCCATGGAGGACCCCTATTTCGAAGTGCGCGCCCGGGCCTGTCGCGCCGTAGCACACTTCGGAGATTTGCTCGCCGGAAAAACTTTGTGCGTCGACCGACTTCTAGGGCACCTGCGGGATCTCTGCTTCGAGGTCGTAATCGAAGCGGCCCAAGCGCTCGGAGAGGTCGGAACGGACTGGAAGGCCGCAATGGCCCTGCTGTCCATGAGGGAATCGCACTACTGGCAGGTGCGAAACGCCGCTCTTCTGGGGATTAAGCGCATGCTCGAACGCGGAGTGCTCGATCCTTCCGGGGAACTGTTCGCGCAGATATCGTCTTTTATCCTCACCTCGACGGATTTCAGGCCCCATTTTCAAATAAAGGAAACATACACGGCGATCCTTAAGTGCGCCGAAGATATCCGGGCCGGGGCCTGTAAACCGCCAGCCTCCTTGAATCAGGTCGCCAGGAAAATTAAATGATCTACGAACTGTGCAAATTCCTCGTCCCGTACTCGGAGAGTTTTTCATTCTTCCGCCTGGTCAACTACATCACTTTCCGGGCCATAATGTCGGCCCTTACGGCGGTGATCTTCATCTTCATTTTCAGCAGACGCTTCATCCTGTTCGTCCACGAGCGCTGTTTCCTTGAGCAGATCAGGGAAACGGGGGTAAAGACGGCCTTTGACAAACGAGGCACCCCGACGATGGGCGGAGTCCTGATAATCGGGGCCGTTTTGCTCTCGATGGCCCTGTGGGGCGATTGGAGAAATCCCTTCCTGCTCTGCTCGGTGGCGGGCATGCTCTGGTTCGGGCTGCTCGGCCTCTTTGACGATTTATCCAAGGTGAGGCTAAAAAGCGGGGACAAGGGTCTCTCGGAACGGGCCAAGCTTTTATTGCAGGGCTTATTTGGCCTCATTTTCGCCCTGGTCTGCGTAGGGCCTTACGCGCCCCTGGGAAGCGCCCTGGCCACTAAAGTGTGCGTTCCTTTCTATAAATTCCCGCTCGGCGACATCGGCCCGCTGCTCTACGGAGTGTTCATATTCCTTTTCGTCGTTTTTGTCTCAAACGCCGTCAACATTACCGACGGCCTCGACGGGCTGGCAATTACCCCCTCGATTTTCGTCGTGGTCGTTCTGGGAGTCTTTGCCTACGTCGAGGGAAACCGGATATACTCGGCCTACCTCCATTATCCTAATTTGCGCGGGGCAGGGGAGTTGATGATCTTCGGAGCGGCATTTGTCGGCGCAGGCCTTGGATTTTTGTGGTATAATGCCTATCCTGCCCAGATCTTTATGGGAGATACCGGCTCTCTTGCCATCGGGGGCACGATGGCCGTTATGTCCGTGCTGCTAAAGCAGGAGTTTCTCTTCCCGCTGCTCGGCGGGCTGTTTATCGCTGAGGCCCTTAGCAGCCAGATTCAGGATAAGATCGGCGTCAAGTGGATCGGGCGGCGGATTTTCTTTCGCGCTCCTCTTCATCACAATCTGCAACACAAGGGGATCGCGGAAACAAAGGTCGTTATTCGCCTGTGGATCGTCGCGGGCCTCCTCGCTCTCATCTCTTTGGCGACGCTCAAACTGCGGTAGCGTGAAGCGTGAAGCGAAAAAGATACCACTCGCCACCAGGTGAATCTATGAATATTCTTATCGTTGGCGCAGGAGCCATCGGCAGCCTCATCGGGGCGAGGCTTTCGACAACGCACGCCTCCGTTGTCCTTTTCAGCACGGATCGAGCGCACATGGAGGCCGTGCGTACAGGCGGACTAAAAGTCGAAGAGCTTGACGGGACTGTGCGACACTTTGCGTTAAACGCCTGTTTTGAAGTGGACAAGCTTCCGCCAAACCCCGATCTGGTTCTCATCCTGGTCAAATCCCATGCCACTCGCCAGGCCCTCTCTTTGGTCCAGGGCCTCTTTGCCCCCTCCACGGTTTTTCTAACCCTTCAGAACGGAATAGGCAATTGGGAGCAAATCTCTAAAATCGTTGGCAAAAGGTCTGTTCTTGCGGGCACCACCGCCCAGGGCTCGACCCTTCTTGCCCCCGGCATGATACGTCACGGTGGAAACGGCCCAACCTATATCGGGGAGCCCGACGCTCCGATATCTGAAAGGGTCCGCAACCTGGTTGAGTTATTCGCAAAAGCAGGGCTTGTCACAGAACCCGGCGACCAAATGCAAAGACTCATCTGGCAAAAGCTTATCGTAAACGTTGGAATAAACGCCATCACCGCCATTACAGGCATTCGAAACGGCTCTGTGGCTGAGCTGGAGGAAGCTGCCGCCCTGTGTAAAGCCGCGGTTTCCGAGGCTTGCGTGGTGGCCGGTTTAAAAGGGTTCCCCATGGGGGCGGACTCCGTGGACAGGGTTCTTTCGGTCGCCAGGGCCACGGCCCTAAACCGCTCTTCGATGGGACAAGATGTCGACAGGAAAAAAAGAACCGAAATCGAGGCGATAAACGGCGCCATAGTTCGCTTCGGAAAACAGGTCGGGGCGCCTACGCCGGTAAACGAGACGCTGACCTCACTTGTAAAAGTGCTGCAAGCTCACTACACCGGCAAATGATGGAGGCGGAAAGTTTTCCGACATCGGCGACTTCCGTTGGCCGGTCTTCGGGATCGGTTCGGCGCTGGGCCGAACATCCCGCGCATCAAAGAACCGGGCAGGCCCTTTGCCGCCCGAGTAGACAGGAGAAGCGATCATGAACAAAAGAGTTACCGTGCCCGAGATCCTATCCGCCAAAGGAAAACGTAAACTAACCGAACTCACCGCCTACGATTACCCTACCGCATTGCTTGCGGACAAAAGTGGAATCGATATGCTGCTGGTGGGCGATTCGCTTGCCATGGTGGTTTTGGGCCAGGAAGACACGCTCTCCGTTGGAATGGCGGAAATGCTACACCACACCCTTGCGGTCAGTAGAGGCGCTAGCCGGGCCATGGTTATCGCGGATATGCCCTTTATGTCCTACCAGGCCAGTGTGGAACAGGCGCTCATAAACGCGGGCAGGTTCATGAGTAAAGCCCGGGCAAACGCTGTAAAACTGGAAGGAGGCGCAAGGATCGTTCCCCAGATCCGGGCGATGGTCGAAGCCGGCATTCCCGTGCAGGGCCATCTGGGGTTGACTCCGCAAAGCGCGGCCCAGTTCGGTGGCTTCAAGGTGCAGGGAAAAACCGCCGAAGCCGCCAGGGTCCTGATCGATGATGCGCAGGCCCTGGCCGATGCCGGATGCTTTAGCATCGTGCTCGAGGCCATTCCCTCCTCGATAGCGCAGATGGTGACCGAGGCGGTGAGTGTGCCCACCATAGGCATCGGCGCCGGCGCCGAATGCGACGGGCAGGTGCTGGTCGTCCACGATGTCCTGGGCCTTTTCGATAGGTTTGTGCCACGCTTCGTTAAAAGATACGCAAAACTTGACGATCTGATTGTCGAGGCGCTGGTTAAATATAAGGAAGAAGTCGAACAGGGCGTTTTTCCCGGTCCGGAGCACTCGTTTACGATAAGCGAGCAGGAAGTCCAAAAGCTTGGAAAAAACTGAGTTTCCCGTTTCTACTGTTTTTTCCGGCCGCAATTACTGTCTAGACCTGATTTAAAGATCTTCTGGACTCCCTTATTATGTAATCGTGTTGTTTCCACCAAATTAACCCCATAGCCCCTTTTATTCTCCTCTGTGAAGAGTCGGGATCCCCCATCCCGGCTCTTCTTCCATTCCACCCCAAAGGTTTTGCGCCAAACCTCGACCTAAGCCGGGACGGCCAGGTGATACCAGAGCCTGATGGGTTGCTACGCCAGCTCCTGTCGGGAGCCGCTGTAGGATGGGTGAAACCCATCTTTTTGACCCATCTTGTATGAAACTCGAAGTCTCATTCCCGTTCAAGCCGCCTCCGAGGACGTGGCGGCCGGGCTTGAACGCAACTTCGTATGAGAATTCATCCGTAACTTCCATGTGAGGTAGACAAAAATCTTCCTCTACCCGGGCTTGCAGCAAAGATTCGCTACTTTCGGAGAAAGAAGTGTTGAAAATCGACCTTGCGCAGGGTGTGCGCCGGGGGGAGGGACAATGCTGTTGCTTTAAGAAAAATCACGCATGGCCGGGGAACCGGAGCTCCATACTTTTTGCTCTTCCTTCTTGTTCTTCGTAAGGGTCTGGGGGACGTCTTGAAGAGACTATTGCGCTCAGGGTATAATAACGCCCCCTTCGGCAAATCCGGCGAAAGGGGCGATGGCGTTATTTTTCAACCGTAACGCTTTCGATTACAACGGGCGTAACCGGTACGTTCTGGAAAGGTCCGCGAGTCGTGGTCGCAACATCCTTTATCTTGTCAACTACGTCCATGCCGTCTATAATTTTTCCGAAAACCGCGTAGCCGTAGCCCGCCGGCGTATTGTCCATGTGGTTAAGAGAGGTATTGTCGACGACGTTTATGAAAAACTGAGATGTGGCGCTGTCAACGACCATCGTTCTGGCCATTGCGATGGTGCCGCGTTCGTTTCCAACGTCGGATCGCGCTTCGTTTTTGATCGGAGCCTGGGTCGGCTTCTGTGCCATATCAGTCGTAAAGCCGCCTCCCTGTATCATGAAGTTGCTGATGACACGATGGAAGATTGTGCCGTTATAGAAGCCCTCGTTTACGTAGCGCAGAAAGTTTTTCACCGATTCCGGGGCCTTCTCGGGCCAGAGTTCTATCTTGATCTGGCCAAGGGATGTTTTCATCAAAACGATCGGGTTCGGAGGCTGTGCTTCGGGCTTGGCCTCTTTTGCAGTTTCTGCCGCCAGGGAAAACCCATGCAGTATGAGCGCGGCGCAGGATACAAGGGCGATCAAAAGTGTTCTGCCAACCATTTTTTCTACTCCTTCCTTAAAAGGTTAAGTGCTGACCGCTGACAAGCGCCTGGAGGTTGGAAGAATATAGTGCCAAAAAGCCGGAGTACAAGGGACCAAACCCCAATGCATCTACGGGAGGCCGCCAAACGATTCGGCGCGCGGGACCCCATTGCGCAAATCGACCGATTCGGGGCCGGAAACGTAAACGATACATTTCTTGTGAACGCAAGTCCCTGTGGAAACGGCAGGTTTATCCTCCAGCGCATTAACGGTCGTGTTTTTACCATGCCGGAATGGATAATGCAAAACCTTCGCGTGGTGTCGGCCCACGTCGGGGCGCGCCTGGCAAGTGCTACGCCTCCTGGACGCCGCTGGGAAATGGTCCGGTTCCTGGCTGCAAAGGATCTGAAAGATTACTGGATAGACCCGCAGGGGGGCTTCTGGCGGGCGATGAGCTACATTGAGGATGCCTTGTCCTTTGAGGCGATCGTAAGCCTTTACCACGCAACCGAGGTCGGGTTTGCCGTTGGCTTTTTCCACACCCTGGTAAGCGACCTCGCGCCCGGGGCTTTACAAGACACGCTGGAAGGTTTCCACGTCACGCCCCGCTACCTGCGCCGCTACCAGGCGGTTCTCGAAAGCCGGCCCGTCGCATCCACCGCCGAGATCGCCTATTGCATCGATTTTATCGAAAAGCGCCGAAAACTCTGTTCTGTTCTAGAGGATGCGAAAGCCCTCGGGAGATTGCCGCTTCGCATAATTCACGGCGACCCCAAGGTCGCAAATATAATGATTGACACCCGGACAAATCTTGCCGTAAGCCTTGTGGATCTCGATACCGTTAAGCCCGGTCTGGTTCACTACGATATCGGAGATGCCCTGCGTTCGTGCTGCAATCCCGCGGGAGAAGAGGCCCAAAGCCTGGACACGGTGCGATTTGAGCCCGAACTCTGCCGCGCGTTTCTTAAGGGCTACTTTGCCGCCGCCAAAGACTTTCTTCCCGCCTCCGAAAGGGAATTTGTCTACGATTCCGTTCGGCTGATCGCCTTTGAGCTCGGCTTGAGGTTTTTTACCGACTTTTTGGAGGGCGATCTGTATTTCAGAGTAGACTATTCCATGCAGAACCTGCGAAGAGCGCTCGTGCAGTTTCGCCTTGCCGAAAGCATCGAGTCTCAGGCCCCTGTCGTGCAAACGATTATAAGGCAGGCCTGATAATCCCGTACGCCAGAGGGTTCGGTCTTAAAAAAATGTAGGGAATCGGCTTTTTGCCCCGGACTCCCGCGATACCATCGATTACCTCAACCAAAGGTGTGTTGCCGTGCAAAAGAAGATCCTGATCACAGTGAGCGACGAGACAAGCCATCTTTACGGCGTCCGGTTTGCCGGTTCCTTTTTCAGGAATAAACCCGCGGTTGGCGCTACCCTTTTTTATGTCGCTCCCCGCCTGGCTTTGGGGGACACCGGACCGGTTGGCTCCCACCTCAAAACCGACAGGGCGACCCAAAAGCGGGTCAAAACGGCACTCGATGCGGCAGGCCAAAAACTGCTGGACCGCGGATTTCTTGCCGGGAATGTGGACACCAGCTTTACGGCCAACCAGTTCGGGACGGTCAAAGACATTATACGAAAGGCCCGGTCCGGAAAATACGACGCGGTGGTTCTCGGAAGACGGGGCTATATGTTTTTCGAGTCGGTAGTCTCCTCAAGCGTTACAAGACAAATACTGGCCAAAGACGTCGATTTTCCGATCTGGATCTGCAAAAATCCCCGGGAAGACAGCAGGAACGTGCTCGTCTGCGTGGACGGCTCGGATGCCGCTTTGCGCATGGTCGATCATGTCGGCTTCATCCTCGCTGAGGAATCCGAACACACCGTTACCCTTTTCCACGTCGATACCGGGGAAACTCGCGACAGGGAAGCCCTCATGGAAGAGGCCAGAGTTAAGCTTATAGAAAACGGCGTCTCCCGGGACAGGATCGACTGCACAGTCGTTCGCTCGGGAACCACGGGAGTTGCAAAAAAAGTCCTGGAGAAGGCAAGTGTTGGAAATTTTGCGGCGATCGGCGTTGGCAGGGTCGGAATTCGAACGGGAGGTCTGACGGAATGGCTGGTTGGCTCAAGAACCATGAAAATAGTCGAATCCCTTGAAAATGGCTCGCTTTGGATAAGTAGTTAGTAGTTTTAATCTAGAAAGACTTGGGACGAAAATGAAGGTAATGTATCTGGGACTTTTGGCAGGCTTTCTTACGAGCAGCTCTGCTTTTCCGCAACTGGTGAAATCCTACAGGACCAAGTCCACAAAAGATTTGTCCCTTTGGTATCTGGCTGTCATCCTGTCTGGCGTGGCACTGTGGATTACATACGGTATCGCCATATCGGATATCCCGCTTGTGGTCGCCAACTCCGTATCCCTCCTGCCCCTGGCCCTTACTCTCTATCTAAAGCTCAAGTGGGATGGACTAAGGGGGCCGTCTCGACGGGGGGAAGACCTCAAAGAGAACCTAAGCGA
This sequence comes from Syntrophobacteraceae bacterium, assembly GCA_031292215.1. Classification (GTDB taxonomy): domain Bacteria; phylum Desulfobacterota; class Syntrophobacteria; order Syntrophobacterales; family Syntrophobacteraceae; genus SbD1. The sequence continues at coordinate 13,557 of JARLHO010000054.1, forward strand.
ATAAATTTCTTGGGAACCGGCGCCTCCCGGGGGCGCCCCTGCGAGCAACCGGCGCCGGCGCCGGTTGCTCTTTTTGAGACCGATTACATTTTACCTTCCGTTCCCGGTGTCCTCACGCCCGCTGAGGTCCCGAAAAACCTGTAGGCCCATATCTGGTAGGCGATTACTATCGGCACAAATACCAGGGCCACCCCCAGCATGATCTCTAGCGTCAGTGTGCTCGATGAGGAATTAAACGCGCTCAGGCTAGCTGCCGGATCCAGGCTCGACAGGAGCAGATTGGGATACATTCCGGTCACCCCGAAAAGTGTAACGGTAACGATAAATACCGCCGAGGAGTACCAGGCTGTAAGCCATTTGCCCTGCCGCGCAAAAATTATTATACCGACCAACGCGCCGACGGCCGCCAGCGGAATGACAAATAGAGCGGGATATTTCAGGTAATTGTCATAGAGGTGCGTCGAGACATAGGTTGCGGCCAGAAAGACCACTGCGGCCGCGGCAAGTCCGTACCACAGACTCTGTGCCAGTTTTCCGGCTCGCCTGCCCAGGTCTTCCCCCGATTTCACCGCGATCCACAAAGCCCCGTGGACGGTGAAAAGCAAAGTGAAAAGTACCCCGCCCATAAGACCATAGGGGTTTAACAGGGACAGAAGCGTTCCGTGACTGACTCCGGCCTTGTCTATGGCAATGCCGCGGAAAAGGTTCGCAAAAGCCACGCCGAACAGCAACGCGGGCCCGAATGTGCCTACCCACAGCATGGTGTCCCAGAACTTTTTCCACTTTGCCGAAATAAATTTGAACCGGTACTCCATTGCGACCCCGCGCACGATGAGACAGAACAAAATCAGCAGGAGCGCCGAATACAGGCTGCTAAACATGACGGCGTAGGTCTTTGGAAATGCCGCGAATGTTACCCCGCCGGCAGTTATCAGCCACACCTGGTTTCCGTCCCAGTAAGGCGCCATGCTGTTATAGATGGCGCGCTTGTCACCTTCGCTTTTAGCCAAAAACGGGGTCAGAGTTCCAATCCCCAGGTCGAAGCCGTCCAGCATGAAGTAGACAGCCCACAAAATCCCCCACAGGGCGAACCAGATTGTCTCAAGCATATCCCACCTCCTCATCGGCCGGTTCGGGTAGCGCCGTTTCATCCGGGGGACCTTTGCGCGCATGGTCCCACATCAGGTAGAAAGCAACCAGTCCCAGGAAAGCATACAAAAGAACGAACGCCGCAAGAGAAATCGCCACCTGGGAGGCGGCTACTGGTGAGGCTGCGTCTGAAGTCTTCATGATCCCGTATACCACCCAGGGCTGTCTTCCCACCTCGGCGAGCATCCAACCGGCCTCACATGCCACGTAGGGCAAGGGAATCGAAAATAGAAACATCTTTAAGAGTCCCGGTCGGGTCTCGATGGAATTGCGGAACAGGAATCCAAGGAGAGCTGCCAGGAAGAAAAAAGTCCCAAGCCCCACCATGATCCGGAAGGAGAAATAGGGGAGGGTCACAGGCGGCCTGTCGGCTTTCGGGAAAGCCTTCAACCCCTTTACCTCGGCATCGAAATGGTGATAGGCCAGGTAGCTCAAAAGACCCGGGAGCCTGCCGATTTCAGCAATGTTTCGCTCATGGGCCGGATCCGGTATGGCAAACAGATACTCCGGGGCCGATTTTGTGGTATCCCAAAGCGATTCCATGGCCGCAAGTTTTGCCGGTTGATACTTGGCCACCTCCGCTGCGTGCATATCGCCCTGCACGATTTCAACAATAGAAAAGATTAAGGCGAAGGTTACGGCAATCCTGAAAGAATTCTTGAAAAACGAGACGTTCTTTTTGTTTAGCAGGTGCCAGGCGCTTATGCCCATTATGAAAAAGGCCGCAAGAATATAGGCGGCTGAAATCGTGTGAGCGATCATGTTCCACGCAAAAGGCTGGGTGATTACGGCAGTGAAGCTGTAGAGCTCTGCGCGGCCGTGTCGGATCGCATATCCCACCGGGTTCTGCATCCAGGCGTTGGCGATAAGGATCCAGATGGCCGATAGGTTTGAAGCGATCGCGACCAGCCAGATCGTCACGGCGTGGGCCTTGGGTGATAGCCGGTTCCACCCCAGAGCCCACACGGCCACAAAAGTGGACTCCAGAAAGAAAGCAACCGTAGCCTCGATTGCCAAAAGCGAACCGAAGATGTCGCCGACATACTCCGAATAGCGCGACCAGTTCGTTCCGAACTGAAACTCGAGCGTTATGCCCGTTACTATACCAATGGCAAAGTTTATAAGAAAAATCTTTCCCCAGAATCGGGCGATCCTTCTGTATTCTTCGTTTCCCGTCCTTACATAGGCGGTCTCCATGATCGCCAGCAGCACGGAGAGCCCGAGTGTCAGCGGCACGAACAGAAAATGAAAAAATGTCGCCGCTGCGAACTGGAGTCTGGATAACATCACGGTATCCATGTTCGGTCTCCTTCCTTGTGTGAATCTCCCCGGCCCTCGAATCGATCGCTCTTAAATATAGGACCGATCGATCCCCGAAGAGACTGTCCCCCCTCCCCGGCAAATCCCTCGCCGGGCGGAAATGACTCCGGGGGGGCTATTTCCCTTCGCTCCGGCATCATGCCATCTTTGTGAACGCTTTGGCCGTCGATCCGCAAACCGGACAGACATCGGGGGGGCCGCCCGCGCGGGTGTATCCGCAAACCGAACAGACGTGATAATCGTCTGCTTCAAGGCTTTCGAGGTTATCTAGCGCCTGCTGATAGAGCGATGCGTGCTGGACCTCGACCGAGTTTGCATAGGAAAAGCTCCTTAGCGCCCCGTCCTGGCCTTCCTCTTTGGCCTTTTCGATCATTGCCGGATACATCCTGGTGAACTCGTGGGTCTCTCCATCGATTGCCGCCCGAAGGTTCTCCCGCGTCGAGCCGATTTTTCCCATCGTCTTTAGATGCGCCAGGGCATGGACGGTTTCCGCGTGGGCCGCCGCGCGAAAAAGCTTTGCCGCCTGCGGGTGGCCTTCTTTATCCGCTTTCTCGGCGAAGGCAAGATACTTACGGTTTGCCTGTGATTCGCCTGCAAAGGCTTCAGCCAGATTCTTCATTGTCTCCGAGTTGTCCTTGAACTCCATTACTGTCTCCTTATAATAAAAGAATGTATTAATAAATGATTGGCAGCCGTAACTATCGACGACTTTTCCCTTTACGGATTTCTTTTTCTTCCGGCCACGCGCCTTGCCTTATGTGACTTTCCTTTTCCTGCTCGGCGAGTTTTCTTATCTTGAACGCCGAATCCCTCAAAAGCCCATAGAGAACTCCGCACCCTACATCCTCCCTGGCCTCATCGCCAAGATCGGCCAGTTCCACCATCTTTTCGGTCATCTGCAGTGTTTTCGTAAGAATCTCATTGCTCGTCTTCATCCGCATCCCTCAAAAGGCTGTTTGCTCTCTCTCTAAAAGCAATGACCATACCAAGCGACAATATCTCCTCATTAATTATAAAACTCAATGAGTTATCTATATGTAAACATCCAGTCCTCACTGTCGCCCGGGAGGTGAGACACTTTTGATACAGTACAAACGGCCCCCGGCGACCAGGGCAAATCTTTAGACGGATAGCGCAGTGTCACGGTTGGCTCTTTAGCGCCCGAAACGCTTCATGGCAATTTGCGTTTGAATTTCTTCTCGGCGCCCACAGGCCGCGATAGACTATTTGTGTGTATCGGAATACATTTTGAGACACTCATGTATTATGAGGCAGGTTTGGCCGCGGTGTCGGCCTCTCCCGGACCTTCTACCAGGGGTATTCCGTACGAAACGTTCATCGTAGGGGACCCGATATTTTTCGAGAATCTTCCGATATTCATCCTGAAAGCTATTCCACTCCGATAGAACAAATTTTTAAGTCCCGATCGCGTTTTCTATCCGCCCGGCTTTTTTTGTGCCCGACTTTAGCCTCTAGAATGAGGCGTTTTGGGTCACTGCGCCACAGTTGGCGCAATCGGCCTTCTAAAGCGCCCTCCCTGAACGCTGCGAAGAATTTGAGCACAACGTTTGCGCTGTCCAATTTAGCCGTTGTCCTTGCCCGGTCCCGCGCCGCTCTTCACCTTTTTCCACCCGGTTTGGCCGCTGGGCGGGGATGGTTCGAAATGGCCCGTCTTTTGCTTAAAATGTGAAGGTTTACAGTCCAATTCCTGATGGGCGCAGTTTCTGCAGGGTTTTGAGGGGAGGACCCTTTTTTGCGGCCGGGTCCAACTTGTCGAAGGGCCTGCCGGTGGCGTTGGCTGCGGGAGCGTTGAGACCAATTGTTATACCGGGGCATGTCGGTGAAATCGGTATCTCCTGATGGGGCATTTTTGCGGCAGGGGGGCTGTTTCCCGACTGAAGCATTGGAAGTTACACTTAGGCAACGGAGGCAATAATGCTAAAGAAGACCATCAATGTGAATCAAGTCCAGAGGACCCTCATTGTAGGACCCGACACAACTCTTTCGGACGCGATCCGCGGGCAGTTGGGGATGACAGGGACCAAGGTGGGCTGCGGAATGGCCCAGTGCGGCGCCTGCTCGGTAATCATGGACGGCAAGGTGGTTCGCTCCTGCGTAACCAAGATGAAAAATGTCCAAGATGGGGCCGATATTACAACCATCGAGGGCATCGGCGCACCCGATAACCTCCATCCGCTCCAGGTGGCCTGGATGGTTCACGGAGGCGCGCAATGCGGCTTTTGCTCCCCCGGTTTCATAGTATCGGCCAAATGCCTGCTGGACCAAAACTCCAACCCCGGCCGGGAGGAGGTCCGCGACTGGTTTCAGAAGCATAGAAATGCCTGCCGCTGCGCCGGCTACAAACCCCTTGTGGATGCGGTGATGGATGCGGCCCGCGTGGTGCGGGGCGAAATCAAGATAGAGGAGCTCGAATATAAGATTCCCGCCGACGGCAAGATCTGGGGCGGAAAAATTCCTCGGCCAAGCGCCCTGGCCAAGGTGACCGGTACGCTCGACTACGGCGCCGATCTGGGCCTTAAGATGCCCGCGGGCACCTTGCAGCTCGCCCTTGTCCAGGCCAAGGTCTCCCATGCCAATATCCTTTCCATCGATACCGCGGAAGCCGAAAAGATGGACGGCGTCTATAAAGTCGTGACCCACAAGGATGTTTTGGGCAAAAACCGCATCACCGGCCTCATCACTTTCCCGACCAACAAAGGCGATGGCTGGGACCGTCCGATTCTATGCGATCGGAAGATCTTCCAGTTTGGCGATGCCATTGCGATCGTCTGCGCCGATACCGAAGCCCACGCCAGGGCCGCGGCGGAAAAAGTAGTGGTAAACATCGAGGAGCTTCCCGCCTACATGAGCGCACCGGCCGCGATGGCTGACGACGCAATCGAGATCCATCCCGGGACCCCGAACGTCTACTACGAGCAAAAAATCGCAAAGGGCGCCGATACCAAGCCGATCATGGACTCGGCAGCCTTTGTCGTAGAAGACGAATTCTACCTCCAAAGGCAGCCCCACCTGACTATCGAACCCGACGTGGGCTGTGCGTATTTAGATGAAGAAGGACGCCTCA
>JARLHO010000055.1 GCA_031292215.1 Syntrophobacteraceae bacterium
AATCTCGGGAGCCTGGTGGCTAAAGGAAAACGCTGACAATATGTTAGCCCTGCGAACCACAAGGGCGAACTCCGATTGGGGCAACTACTGGCGTCAGTGCGGCGAAGAAGCCGCTTAGCGTATCAGTTCGAATTACACCCTGTTCCAGGAATTCAGGGGTAATCTGTTCTAACTCAATTCCTCCGTTAAATCGACTATTTAGGATTGTCTCCGTTCAAAATCCCGATAGTCATCGCCTCTGCGACCTCAGCCTGCTCTGTGCACACCTGAATCCACCGCAGTCTTTCCCAAATCGGGTTGGGGCAGCGGTTCTCCCTGCTCCCCGCTCCCCGCTCCCCGCTCCCCGCTCCCTGCTCCCTGCTCCCTGCTCCCTGCTCCCTGCTCCCTGCTCCCTGCTCCCTGCTCCCTGCTCCCTGCTCCCTGCTCCCTGCTCCCTGCTCCCTGCTCCCTGCTCCCTGCTCCCCGCTCCCTGCTCCCTGCTCCCTGCTCCCTGCTCCCCGCTCCTTGCTCCCTGCTTCTTGCTCCTTGCTCCCCGCTCCGTGCTCCCTGCTCCCCCGTCAGGCGTCCCGGCTCAAAATGACGACCTCGATCCGGCCATCGAGCGCTGATTGAAATTTTTTTGCGTCCTCTTGCGAGCCGACTATTTCTCCGTAATGAATCGGGACGGCGACCTTGGGATTTATAGCCGTGGCCGCCGCCACAGCCTCATCGGCGGTCATGACATAAGTTCCGGAAACGGGCAAAAAGGCGATATCGACATCGAGCTCTTTCATTTCCGGGATAAAGTCGGTATCCCCTGCGTGGTAATAGCGCACACCGTCGAGTGTAAAGACAAAAGAGAGCATGCCCGCGGCCCTGGGATGGAAGTCCTTATTGGTATTGTAGGCCGGACCGACCTCGATTGAAACCCCTTTTACCGTCAGCCGGTCGCCGGGGGCCACCACCCGGACATCCCCTTTTATGTTTTTTGCCGCATTGGCGTCGCACACGATGACCGAATCGGTTTTCCTGATCTTTTCAATGTCTTCGGGCGAACAATGGTCGAAGTGTTCGTGGCTTATCAGTATGAGGTCGGCAGGTGTTAAGACCGATACCCTGAAGGGATCGATCATTACGACCGTGGTTCCGTCGATTCGAATCCCGTCATGGCCGAGCCAGTGGATTTTTTTTATCGTTTCTTCAAGATGCATGGATTTCCCCTCTTTGCAGTATCAAAACAAATGTCGCGGTTAACAAAGCGCCCGCCTCCAAGGCGAACCGACACACCTTTTCTATACTAAAGTCGGGGATTTGAATTGCAAGCACGTTCTTTGACTTGCAGACCATTTCCTTTTTGGGTTAATCTAGCCGACAAGATAGCGGACCCTTCGATCACCCGAGCACTCGAATTTTTTCATCGGATTTTATCGTGATTCAGCGTTTTTTAAACAGGCTTCTGACATATCGACTAAAAGATTTCGAAATCTCTTACCATGCCGAGATCGCTTCGCAGCCGCCGGTTTTTGGCAACCTCTCGCCCCCCCTTGCGATTCCGGTCGAAGAGGCGCTGCTACATCTTGGCATAACTTCTCTTTTCAGTCACCAGACAGCAGCTTTGGACCACATCCGCGCGGGCAACCACCACACCGTTGTGTCCACTCCCACCTCGAGTGGAAAATCCCTCATCTATAACCTGTGCGTCGCAGAGGCGCTATTAGCCGACCCCCAAAGCCGCGCTCTCTATCTTTTCCCGGTAAAAGCGCTTGCCAGGGATCAGCTCGATTCCCTCCAGGAGCTATTCGCAGCCCTGGCCGACGGCACAGGCGCCCCTCTATTTAGCTCCCGTGTCTACGACGGCGACACAACGCCCAACCAGAGGGCCTCGATACGCCGGCGCCATCCGAATGTACTTCTAACCAATCCGGATATGCTCCATTACGGTCTTTTGGCTTTCCACCACAACTGGGAGCAATTCTGGAAAAAGCTCCGCTACGTCATCGTCGATGAAATGCACACCTACCGGGGGGTTTTCGGCAGCCACGTGGCCCAGATCTTTCGCAGACTCCGCAGGATTTGCAGCCATTACGGGAGCAGCCCCCGGTTCATTTTGCTCTCGGCAACCATTGGCAACCCCGCAGAGCTTGCAGCCGGCCTGACCGGTGTCCCCCTGGAGGAGATCGCTTCGGTTAGCGGGGAAAGCGGCGCCCCCGGCGCCAAACGCCATTTTGTCTTTTTGCGCCCGACACAAGATAGCGCCGGCCATTCGGCGGGCGCCGCCGCGCGGCTGATCGTTCAGGCTGCCGGGGCGGGTCTAAAAACGATTGCCTTTACCCAGTCGAGAAAATTGACCGAACTGGTCCACATGAGCGTCATCGAAATGGACCGGGGGCTTCGCAATAAGGTCAGCTCTTACCGGGCGGGCTTTTTGCCCGAAGAGCGGCGAGTAATCGAGCGCAAGCTGTCCGATGGGAGCTTAAGCGCTGTAATTTCTACAAGTGCTCTGGAGCTTGGAATAGACATTGGCGGTTTGGATCTTTGCATCCTCGTAGGCTACCCCGGGACAGTCATGACCACCTGGCAGCGGGGAGGACGCGTTGGAAGATCCGGCCGGGAATCGGCCATAGTCTTAATCCCCGACCAGGATGCGCTCGACCAGTACATAGTGAACCACCCTGCCCGCTTCCTGGAAAGCAGCTACGAGATCGCGGTAATCGACCCGATGAACCCCGAGATATTAAACGCTCATTTGCCGTGTGCGGCGGCCGAGCTCCCGATACGCCCAACCGATTTCGATTTCCTAAACGATAAAGTCTCAAAGGCTCGAGAAAAACTCGTCTTATCCGGCGGGCTCATTCAAACCCTTGAAGGAGACAGATGGCTAAGCGGTGTGACAAGGCCTCACCGTCTGCTAGACATTCGCTCGGTCGGCCCCTCGTATACGATCACAAAGACCGCTAACGGAAAGACCGTAGCCCTTGGGAAAAACGAAGGCGTACGAGCTCTTAAGGAATGCCATCCCGGGGCTGTCTATCTGCACCGGGGCGAGACCTACGCGATCGAATCCCTTGATCTCGAAAAGAAGGTGATCCGCGCAACCCCTGCGACCGTTCCCTATTTTACGCGGGCCGTAAGCGAAAAGGAAACCGAGATACTCGAAAGACTGGCCTCCAAGCCTGCTGGAAACTTTATCGTTTGCATGGGCCGGCTGCGGGTGACAGAAATTATTACGGCTTTTGAGGCAAGACGTCTTTACACCCATGTGCTTCTTTCGAAAAACCAGCTCGATTTGCCGCCGCAGACCTTTGAGACCGTGGGCTTCTGGATCGAAATCGAACCACTTCTAGAAGCCAGGATCCGGAAAGCGGGCCTGGATTTCATGGGGGGCATTCACGCCATCGAGCACACGCTGATCAGCATGTTTCCTCTCTTTGCCGTGTGCGACCGAAACGACATCGGGGGGATCTCGATCCCCATGCACCCCCAGGTCGAAAAGGGCGCCATCTTTGTCTACGACGGCTATCCGGGGGGCATCGGGCTATCGGCTAGAGGATACGACATAATAGAAGAGCTAATCGAGAGGACCAAAGAGCTTATCGCCTCCTGCCCCTGCTCCGAGGGGTGTCCGGCGTGCATCCACTCCCCCAAATGCGGTTCGGGAAACAAACCGCTCGACAAGGCGGCGGCAATCGAGCTTCTACGATACCTCTCGGCGGAAAAGAGTCTGGGGGAGGGCGACATCGCGTGCGAGTCGAGTCCTTCTGTGCAGCCGTTTGCCTCACCGGAGTCAAAAGCCCCCGGGGACTTTCGCATAGGGTTTTTCGACCTCGAAACCCAAAAGCTTGCCTCCGAGGTCGGCGGATGGCAAAATTCGCACCTTATGCGCGTATCGGTAGCCGTTCTTCACGAAGTTCCGGCCGATACGTCCTGGACCTACCGCGAGCATGAAATCGAGGGACTAATCGAGCATCTAAAGCAACTCGACCTCGTTGTCGGCTTTAACATCTCGGGCTTTGACTACCGGGTCCTTCGAGCTTATACGACGTATGATCTGGACAAACTTCCAACGTTTGACATTCTTTCCCGAATTCATAAGGGACTCGGTTTTCGCCTGAGCCTGGGACACCTGGCCCAGGCAACACTGGGTCGGCCCAAAGGAGGCGACGGACTCCAGGCGGTCGACTGGTTCCGCCAGGGCAAATGGGACGATCTCATAAAGTACTGCACAGAAGATGTGGCGATTACGCGCGATCTATTCTACCACGGCGTTGATAAAGGCTACCTCGTCTACGCCAACAGGGACGGTTCCCTGTTGCGGATTCCGACTCCATGGAAAATAGGCGATCTGGTGGCCTCGGCAATTTGATGCGGACCGCGATCGTCCGGACTGATTCATTTCAACCGAAAGGCTCCCAATGAGCAGCGACTTAAGCGGCATCGAAATATCGGGCGCACAAGAAACGCGCCTCCTTGTCCCGTCGGCCGGGCAATGGTATGCGCTCTACGTTCAGGTCAATCACGAAAAGGAGGTGACAAAAAGGCTCGAGCAAAAGGAAGTCTTCTGCTTCCTGCCCCTCCTTGAGACCTGGAGCAAGAGGCGTGACCGCAGGAAAAAAATACAGCTCCCGATGTTTCCCGGCTATGTGTTCGTAAACGTCCATCTGGACAGCAGCGCCAACCTCACAATGGTCAAGACCCCGGGGGCGCTCAGCCTTCTTCACAACTCCGACGGCCCGTTATCGATTCCCTCTTATCAGATTGAAAACCTTAGGACTTTGATCCTGTCAGCCCAGCCGCTCCAAGTCCACAGTTATCTCAAAGAGGGCGACTGGGTGCGGGTTGTGCGCGGTCCCCTTTCGGGATGCGCGGGAATTTTAATGAGGACCGACCCCAAAAGAGGACGGCTGGTCGTAAGCGTTGACATAATCAAGCAGTCGGTAAGCGTCGAACTCGACCTGGAAGACGTAGAGCCCGTAGAGCAGGGCAAAAGCTAAAACATTCCACGCAGCTTTTGCCTTGTGACCTTTTTACTTCGCCCCAGGGGGGCGGCCTTTATTCTTTTTTGATGCCCAGGGCCTTCATTTTCCTGTGCAGGTGCGTTCTTTCCAGTCCGACCTTTCCGGCGGTAAGCGATATATTCCAACCGTTTTCCTCGAGCCGCCTGAGCAAAAAGTCTCGCTCGAAACACGCTCGCGCTTCCTCCATGGTCTGGCATTCGAGCCAGGCGGTATCGCCGTTTTCTTCCCGAAGACCGTTTCGAAAATCCGCGGGCAGGTCTTCTGGCCCGATGACGTTTCCGGGGGTCATGATGATGAGTCTTTCGATAAAATTTCTAAGCTCCCGGATGTTCCCGGGCCAGGGATATATCTGCAGTGTCCGGTAGATTCGCGGGTCTATTTTCTTTTTTCCGAGCGCGCTCTCGCAGGCAATCTCGGTTGCGAAATGCTCGACGAGCAACTCCAAATCCTCCAGGCGCTCCCGTAGAGGCGGAACAAAAATCGGGATAACGTTTAACCGGTAGTAGAGATCTTGCCTGAACCTGCCCAATTCTATCTCTTTTTGCAGGTCCTTATTGGTTGCGGCAACGATTCGGACATCCACCTCGATGGGGCGTGAGCCCCCGACCCGCTCGAAGACCTGCTCCTGGATGATGCGCAAAATTTTGGCCTGGGTCCGGTTGCTCATATCCCCTATCTCATCGAGAAACAGGGTGCCTCCGTTAGCCAGGTCGAATTTACCCTTGCGCCTTTCGTGGGCCCCGGTGAAGGCGCCCTTCTCATGGCCGAAAAGCTCGGATTCGATCAGTTCCTCGGGGATGGCCGCGCAGTTGACTTCTATAATCCGACTGGTGCTTCGCCGGCTCAATAGATGGATCATCTTGGCGGCCAGCTCTTTACCCGTTCCGTTCTCCCCGGTAATCAACACGGTCGCGTTTGTGGGCGCCGCGCGCTGGATCTGCTCCCACAGGGCGCCAACCGCCGGGCTTTCGCCGATCATTCTGCGGTCGGCCTTATTTCGCAGCAGCCGGTTTTCCTCCTCCAGGCGGGAAAACTCAATTGCGTTTTGAATCGACACCAACACACGCTCGATGGAAAGGGGCTTTTCTATGAAATCGAAGGCCCCCATCCTCGTGGCCTTGACCGCCGTTTCGATAGTGCCGTGGCCGGAAATAATGATTACCGGAAGCAGCGGGTAGAGCTTTTTTACCTCGTCAAGGACGACCATCCCGTCGATTCCCGGCATCCAAATGTCTAAGAGGACCAGGTCGGGGGGGTCCTTTTTTGCCCTTTCCAGGGCCTCTTCCCCACAGCAGGCCTGTATCACCTCGTAGCCCTCGTCCTCGAGGATCCCGCTAAGGGACTGCAGAATGCTTATCTCGTCGTCAACGATCAGTATTTTTTGCTTCATCCATTTCCCCGCTAACCGGGCAGTTCCACCGTAAACACGGTTCCGCCGGGCTCGTTTCCGCGCACCCGGATAAACCCGTTGTGATCGGCAATGATGCTCGATACGATGGCAAGCCCCAAGCCCGTGCCCTTGTTTTTGGTCGAATAGTAGGGTTCAAAAACCCGGGGCCGGTTTTCCGGAGAAATCCCGTGGCCGGTATCGGCGCATTCCATTCTTGCAATTTTCAGGGCAGCATCGTAGGAGAGCCGGATGGATATCTCGCCGCCTCCCGCGCCGATGGCATGCACCGAGTTTTCAAGCAAATTGATTATCACCTGCCGGAACTGATCCCGATCCAGCCGCAGATCGGGCATAGTATCATCTTTTTGCAAACTAAACAGTATCCTGCCGTAGTTATGCCTGTAGAGGCTCAGCCCTTCTTCGACGATCTCGCAGAGGCTGCAGGGCTGAAGCCTTGCCCGCGGCAGCCGGGCAAACCGCGAAAACTCGTTTACCAGGCTTTTCATGTGATCGACCTGTTGGATTATCGTGCGGGTACACTCGTCGAAGACCGAACCCTCCCCCACGACCAGTTGCGGGTATTTGCGCCTAAGTCTTTGGGCGCAAAGCTGGATGGGGGTAAGAGGGTTTTTGATCTCGTGGGCGATACGCCTTGCCACCTCGCGCCAGGCGGCCATCCGCTGGGCTTTTTCCAGTTCGGTGAAATCATCTAGCACAGCGACTATACCCATGAATTGGTCCCGTTCGTCGTGTAGGACCGTAACCTTTATAAAAACCGACATCGGCGCCCCGGCCACCTTGAGCTGGGCGGAGCGCTCAAGATAGGTGTGGCGACCTTCCCCGTAAGAGGCAATGAAGGCTTTTACGATCTCCATCTGCGATTGTTCGAGAAGCGCGCTGTAATGCTTTCCTTTCGTCTCCTCGGCGTTTACTCCAAAAATTATCTCGGCAGAATTGTTTACGGTCGTAATAATGCCCCGGCCATCGACGGATACCACCCCTGCGGCAATATTTTTGAGAACGACCTCCATGTACCTCCTGCGCTCTTCGAGTTCGACATTTGTCGTCTTCAGCGCGTTATAGGCGGTGTCGAGTTTTTTTCGCCCCTCGCCAAGGTCTTCGATCATACTGTTAAACGAAGCCATCAGCATCCCGATTTCGTCTTGCCGGTCCGGGTCCAAACGCACATCGAGGTCGCCCTCGGCAATCCTTTGGGTTGCCGTCAAAAGCTTTTGGATGGGCCCTGTGAGGTTTTTGGCAAGGTAGAAGCCAAACCAGACAGCGGAGAATATCGCAAGCATCGTAACGATCGAAAAAGTGATGAAGTGGCTGCGCTTTAGAGGCTTTTGGAGCATTTTTAGCTGCAGGTAGCTGTTATAGCCTGCGGTGATTGTTTTAAGCCTGCGGGAAAGTTCTTTGGGAAGCACCCGAAGGGCTATGAGAACCGAGCCGTCTCCGGTAAGAAATCTCAAGGGAATAATGGCTGCTATGGCGCTTTTTGCGCCGGGCAAAGTCACGATCTTGGAGGTCGTGGGGCTATTTGGCTCGAAGTTTCCCCGCAGCCAGGCGGGGTTTGGGCTTTGAGCCGCATTCTGCGTGAAACTCCACCGCAGATCCCCGGAGGCCCCAAACACATAGGCGGCATCGATTCTTGCGGCAAAAAGAAAGCCCAGCCCCTCCAGGCGAGGCTTGCCTTTGCCCTCGGAAATCATCCTGGCCGCTTCGGGAACCAGGGCGCGACACTCGGACACAAAGTCGGAGCGTTCACGATCGAGGTAGTCCCGGGCGAGCTGGACCGAATTCTCAAGGGACTCCTGCACCCTGGAGCTAAACCACTGGTCGAGGCTCGAAAAAATGAACTGGCTGGCAAACCAGAAAAGCGGAACGGCGGGAATCAGGGTGAGAATGACCGAGCCGGCCACCAACCGGGTCTTAAGCTTTGAGCCGAGGATGTTTCTTTTCCTCTCGAAGATGAGCTTTATGAAGTTTCGAAGAACCAGGTAAGCCAGCAGCAAAAGGAGTAAGACATTTAAATTTATGAAGACGACAAGAAGGATATTGCTAACCATGGGCGCCCGCAATAGAGGCTTGAAAAACCACCCCTGCGCCAGCCCAAGAGCCAGCACCAGTGCAAGGGCCGCGCAGACGACTATGCGTTCCCAGAAACGGCGCCTTTCAGCCGATTTGGAACCCCAGTTGCTCATCGCCCGGGTCAATAGAGAAATTCGACGGTGTACCATCCTGTCTCGAAATCCCAAAGAGAGGCCCAAAAAAGGATGTATCGGAAAATGAGGGGTAACTCCACCTTGGAAAGCTCGGCTTTGACGTTTAGGTAATACGCCTGGTCTTTGCTAAGCCAGCAGGTCGGAATCACGGGAACTTTTCCCACCCTGCTCATCCATCTTTTTGCCTCGGAAAAGCTCTTGGTAACGAAGCACTCTTGCGGGACCTCCGGCAGATTTACCTGGAATTCGTTATTTAGCCGGTTGTACCGGATTGTATGCAAAAGGGTAAGATCGGCGATTGTGGTGTTTAGCATGACCGCGGGTTTTTCAACAGAGACCAGGATCCTGAAGGTCGTTGGCACCCCATCGAGAATCGCCTCTTCCATCTCGGAGTTAAAGCAGTTTGAGAGCTCAAAGCTGACTCTTAGCTCCTTGCCGCTCTTATCGAGTCGAATATCTGAAATCTCGGCCGGGTTATCCGTTGCAAAGCAAACCGGAGGGCAGGCAGTAGCGACTGCCAGCAAAATAATCAGCAAGGATTTCCAGGTAAGCGAAAATTTCACAGCTTTTCCAAAATGCATCGCGCCATCGCGCGATACAACCCCAAAGTGGGAATAGACCGGGCCAAGAGTTTTAGAGTCAGATTTTATCGAACCCCCCGTTCGAATACAAGCGAAATGACCGTAGAAGATAATGCGTTGCCCGCCCCGAAGGCTTCGGGCCCCGAACTTCAAAGGCGCCAAGATAATTGCGATCGATTCTCATTTGCCATATATTCGATTGCAAATTGACAATCCCGAACGGAATGTTTTATAAGGAGTGGCAATGCACAAGGGGAAAAGATTTCCGGCGAAAACGCTGGCCTAATCGCTACATTTACGAGAGGAGCAAGCTGATGGCAGGCAACATTATGGAAGTCACAGACAGCAATTTCGATTCCGAGGTGCTTCAGTCCGATCTACCCGTTCTGGTGGATTTCTGGGCTCCCTGGTGCGGTCCCTGCCGCGCCATCGCTCCTGTTGTCGAAGACATTTCCAATGATTACGCTAAAAAACTTAAAGTTGTCAAATGCAACGTCGACGACAACCCCAAGGTGCCTGGTAAATACGGTATTCGAGCCATCCCCACTCTCATTATTTTTAAGAGCGGAAATGTAAGCGATCAGATCACCGGGGCGGTTGCCAAGACTCAAATTGCTGCGGCTATCGATAAGGTCGTCGGTTAGGTATCGGTTTCTCACCGTCGGCGCAGGCGGTTGCCATTCTCTCCGCATGGAATGTAATCTTAGACCTCGAAAAAAGACGGCGGTCCATTTTATGGCGTTTATCTGTGGTCGATCCAAGCCGGTTTTTCGTCCGCTGGCCCTCCTTTTGCTCCTCGTAGCCCTCGCGGGCCTTGGCGGATGTTCGGCGGTAAACCTGGAAAATATCAATTTTTCCAAGATATTTTCCAAGAAAGTATCGCCTACTGTCAATAAGAATGCCGAGCAGCTACTCGCCATGGGGATGGCGAATCTTAAGGAGCAAAACTTTGACAAGGCTGCCGAGGATTTTAAAAAGCTAAAAGAGAAATACCCGTACAGCAAGTACGCTACCCTTGCCGGTTTAAAGCTCGGGGACGCCTATTTTGGCGATCAAAAGTACGCAGAGGCGGCGCTTAGCTACAAGGAATTCGCGCGTCTTCATCCAAGCAACGAAAATGCTCCCTACGTCCTCTACCAGGCAGGGATGAGCCATTTTCTCCAGTTTTCGGCCGCAGACCGCGACCCCACCGAGACCGCGACGTCCATAAAGATTTTCAACACTGTCATCGACAATTACCCGGGAACCGAATACGCGGCCAAGGCCGCAAAACAACTGGTGGAATGCAAAAAAAGGCTGACCTGCCACTTGTTTGGCGTGGCCAAACAGTATTACCTAAGTGAAAATTACGCGGCCGCAAAGGCGCGACTGGATACGATAAAAAGGCACTACCCCGGGGAGAGCGCAGAACTTGGCTACGGGCCAAGACTAGATGAGATGCTCGCAAAATGCGACAGGGAAGTGGCTAAGGGTCCCCCCAAACCCGACATCTGGTCGAGAATGGGGTTATAACAGCCCATTCTCGTCATCTCGGGCGGCCGCTGCTCCATTTTCGCCCCCCCGGACCAGGCGCAGCGAAGACGAAAGAATCCGTTTCACCGGCCGCTCATGCGGATGTGGGCAAACATAGTTTAAAAATCTTTGGCCGGGGTTGATTTTGTTGCCCCGGCAGCTAAAATTTACATCAGGTTCTTTCCGGATTCCGAGTGAAACTTGTTGACAAACGGCACTGCTTTCCTGCATGTTACTTTGGTCTAAAAAGGAGAGCGACCCTGCCTTTTTAACCCCGGATTGTTCTATTGGCAAAGATTGAACAGATTGAACCGTTGGCTCGGCGGCCGCGGGTTTCCATTCCCCAACACCTGTATCTCATGCCCTCCGGAACCGTGTAACGCCTCTTAACCAGAAAGTACAATCATCTAGGTCCTTAAACAATAAAATATCTTTTTTGGAGAACAGCCCATGCCTGACGCATCCGTAAACTCTGCCGAGACCGTGCCCAACAGGGACACCAGGCGTAACGAAATGAACCTGGTCGAACTAAAAAACAAGAACATCCGAGAACTTGTGGCCATCGCCAAGGCTTATAACATCGATGGCGCAAGCTCGATGCGAAAGCAGGAGTTGATATTTGCGCTCCTTCAGGCTCAGGCTGAAATGAACGGCCTTATCTACGGGGAAGGCGTGCTGGAGATTCTTCCGGACGGATTCGGATTTTTGCGAAGCCAGAACTACAATTATCTGCCCGGCCCAGACGACATCTACGTCTCGCCCTCCCAGATCCGCCGGTTCAACCTGCGGACCGGAGACTCCATCTCCGGGCAGATACGGCCCCCCAAGGACAACGAACGCTACTTCGCCCTCCTAAAGGTCGAAGCCGTAACCTATGAAGACCCCGAAATTGCCCGCGACAAGATCCTTTTCGACAACCTGACCCCTCTTTACCCGGATCGCAAGGTGAGGCTCGAGGCGGACCCCGACAATTTGTCCACCCGGGTGATGGATCTTTTGACCCCGATCGGCTGTGGCCAGCGCGGCCTTATCGTCGCCCAGCCCCGAACCGGCAAGACGATGCTTTTGCAAAACATCGCCAATGCCACCGCGGCCAACCACAAGGACGCCTACCTGATCGTGCTGCTAATCGATGAACGGCCCGAAGAAGTAACCGATATGCAGCGAAACGTGCGGGCCGAGGTGGTGAGTTCGACTTTTGACGAGCCTCCTCAACGCCACGTGCAGGTTGCCGAAATGGTGATCGAAAAAGCCAAACGGCTCGTCGAGCACAAAAAGGATGTGGTAATTTTACTAGACAGCATCACCCGGCTTGCCCGCGCCTATAACAGCGTGGTTCCACCCAGTGGCAAGATCCTTTCGGGCGGACTCGATTCCAATGCGCTCCACAGGCCCAAACGGTTTTTCGGAGCGGCTCGAAATGTCGAACAGGGTGGCAGTCTGACAATTATTGCAACCGCCCTTATCGATACCGGAAGCCGCATGGACGAGGTGATCTTTGAAGAATTCAAAGGCACCGGCAACATGGAAATAGTCCTTGACCGCAAACTCGCCGACCGGCGCATCTTTCCGGCTATCGACATCAATAAATCCGGAACCCGCAAGGAAGAGCTGCTGATCGCCCCCGAGGATCTAAACCGCATCTGGATTTTGCGAAAGCTGCTCTCCCCCCTTAATCCGATCGATGCCATGGAATTTTTGCTCGACAAAATGCATGGGACGAAAACCAACGCCGATTTTCTTGCTTCCATGAATAGATAAAATAAAGTATGATATCTGTTTTGGTAATCGTTTGGAGCGTGGCTCCGTTATTTTCAGGGAAGGGAAAGTTCGATGAAGGAAAACATTCACCCCCAGTACCACGAAACCGTAATTAAATGCGCGTGCGGAAATGAAATCACCACCGGATCGACTAAAAAGGAAATCCGTGTGGAAATTTGCTCCAAGTGCCATCCCTTCTACACCGGGAAGCAGAAGCTGGTCGATTCGGCCGGACGCATCGAGAGATTCCGCCGCAAGTACGAAAAGTTCCAAAAGCCCGAGGAAAAGGCATAGGCGCTGGTTTTTACGCCTTTTCGGCCTGCGGGCGGGGCGCGCGAAGCCAACGGGCTCTACCCCGGCAGTTTTGATTCCAGTTATCACTCAGGTTCCAGCTAAAAAGTCTGGTTTCTAGGCAGGCCAAAAAGATGTTCAACAGGCTGGAAAGCGTAGTCGAAAAATTTAAAAAGCTCGAAGAGGAGCTCGGAAACCCGGGACTTCTAACCAATCAAAAAGAGTATCAACAGGTTGCAAAAGAGCGCGCAGAAATTGCGCCTGTTGTGGATAAGTTTACCCATTACAAGAAGTTACAAGAAGATCTGCTCGAAAACCAGACCCTTTTTGAATCCGAAGCCGATTCGGACATGCGCGAACTCATCCGCGAGGAGATTGCCGGGCTAAAGAATCGACTCGAGGCCGCCGAACAGGAGCTAAAGCTCATGTTGGCGCCAAAGGATCCCAATGATGACAGAAACGTCATTTTGGAAATCCGCGCCGGCACCGGAGGCGAGGAGGCAGCCCTTTTTGTCGCGGACCTTTTTCGCATGTATTCGCGCTATGCCGAGACGCGAAAATGGAAGGTCGAAGTCCTTAGCTCTAACCCGACGGGCATTGGAGGGTTTCGGGAAATAATTGCTTCGGTAAACGGCAAGGCCGCCTACAGCAGGCTAAAATTTGAGCGGGGCGTCCACCGGGTGCAGCGCATCCCGGTTACCGAGAGTCAGGGCAGGATTCACACCTCGGCGGTAACCGTGGCCGTTTTGCCCGAGGCAGAAGAAGTCGATGTGTTCATCGACCCCGGAGATATCCGCGTCGATGTATTTCGCTCGTCTGGCCCGGGCGGGCAAAGCGTCAATACGACAGATTCCGCGGTGCGTATAACCCACATTCCCTCCGGACTGGTCGTAATCTGCCAGGACGAAAAATCCCAGCACAAAAACAAGGCCAAGGCGCTAAAGGTTTTGCGAGCCCGCCTGCTTGATTCCGTCCAGCGCGAACACGATGCAAAAATAGCCAAAGACAGAAAAAGCCAGGTGGGCACAGGAGACCGCAGCGAAAGAATCCGGACCTACAATTTCCCTCAAAATCGCGTATCCGACCACCGCATAAACCTCACCATCTACAAACTCGATGTCATTTTGACCGGAACGATCGACGAGCTCATCGACCCGCTAAACACCTTTTTCCAGTCCGAAGCGCTAAAGGGCGCCGAGTAGGCGCCCCCTGCCCTTTACCTCGCCCGCTCTTACTGTCATGCTTAGAGGCAAAATCGTCCTTGCCATCTAGTCGGCAGGGCGAAAATAAAGTTGCAATATCTCACCGGGGCGTTTTTTACGTTTTCCCACTTTTTTTGATGGCGTTACCCGGTTCGCGCACGAAATCGGATACATTTCAATGAGATGAAAAGACGGGTCGCAATTGACTTTACAATCTCTTTTGGTATACTGGCCAGGATTTACTTATCAGATTCCATGGAAAGAATTCTCGGGAAGGGATGATTTTTTGCGCCAGACCAAATTCATATTCATTACGGGCGGGGTTTTGTCCTCGCTTGGAAAGGGTCTTGCCGCCGCCTCCATCGGAGCTTTGATGGAGAGCCGGGGCCTTCGCGTTTCCCTTATGAAGCTCGATCCCTACATCAATGTCGACCCCGGGACGATGAATCCTTTCCAGCACGGGGAGGTTTTCGTAACCGACGACGGGGCGGAAACCGATCTGGATCTCGGCCACTATGAAAGATTTACCCATGCCCAACTGGGCAAGAAAAACAATTATACCTCGGGATCTATCTACTACTCGGTCATAATGAAGGAAAGACGCGGGGAGTATCTGGGGGGGACAGTGCAGGTCATTCCCCATATTACCGACGAAATCAAGGCCTGTATCCGCGGGGCGGCCGACCACGTGGACATCGTGATCGTCGAAATCGGCGGCACGGTGGGAGACATTGAGAGCCTGCCGTTTCTGGAGGCGATCCGTCAGTTTCGAAACGATGCGGGAAAAGATAACGCCGTATACATCCATGTGACCCTGGTGCCCTACCTTGCGACATCTGGCGAGGTGAAAACGAAACCGACCCAGCACAGCGTAAAGGAGCTGCGAAGCATCGGCATCCAGCCCGATATCTTGCTTTGCAGGACCGAGCAACTGCTCTCGGCCGAGATTAAAGCCAAAATAGCCCACTTTTGCAACGTGGAATCCGATGGTGTCATAACGGCCAAAGACGTTGACTGCATCTACGAGGTGCCCCTGCAGTTTCGCCAGGAAGGCCTCGATGAGAAACTCGTAAAGCTTCTAAATATCTGGACGAGGGCGCCCCTTTTAGAGGATTGGCAAAAGCTCGTCGATGCGATGAAAAATCCCCTCTTCGACGTGCGAATCGCCATTGTTGGAAAATACATCGACCTAAAGGAGTCCTATAAGAGCCTGAATGAAGCTCTCATGCACGGGGCCGCGGCCCACCGCATACGACTGCAGCTCGATTACGTCGATTCCGAGGACGTGGAAAAAGACGGCGGAGAGGCGCTAATCGAGGGCGCAGACGGGATCCTTGTGCCGGGAGGCTTCGGTCAGCGAGGCATCGAGGGCAAAATCAAGGCCATTCGCTATGCCCGCGAGAGCCGGATCCCTTTTTTGGGCATCTGCCTGGGCATGCAGCTTGCCACCGTTGAGTTTTCCCGAAATGTCGCAGGCCTTGAAAACGCCCACAGCATGGAATTTGACAAGCACACCCCCCACCCCGTCATATACCTTATGCGGGAATGGTTCGATTATAAGAGCAACGCGATTATCCGGCGAACCGAGGAATCCGACTACGGGGGCACGATGCGGCTTGGCGCCTACCCGTGTGTTTTGGAGGCCGGCAGCTTCGCCGCCGCGGCCTACCAGGAGGTCGAGATTTCCGAAAGGCACCGCCATCGCTACGAATTCAACAATGAGTACCGAGAGGTTCTGGCCAGAAACGGGTTGCATTTCACCGGGCTTTCCCCGGACAAAAACCTCGTGGAGGTAATAGAGCTTGCCGACCACCCCTGGTTTGTCGGCTGCCAGTTCCATCCGGAATTTAAGTCGCGCCCGATGGAGCCCCATCCACTCTTTAAGGCTTTCACGGGCAAGGCGCTCGAAGAAGCGCGGCGAAAAGACCCCGAGTCTTTCGCCAGGAAATGTCGGGGTTAAGCGGTGAGCTTTCAAGTCCTTGGCCAGGAGATCGGACGCCGCCGCCTGTTTGTAATCGCCGGCCCCTGCGTGATCGAAAGCGAGCAAATCGTCTTTGAGGTGGCCCGCTTTCTAAAAGATCTCTGCGCCCGGCTGCGGATTCCCTTTATCTTCAAGAGTTCCTACGATAAGGCCAACCGTACATCCCTTGGGTCTTTCCGGGGCCCTGGTCTCGAAGAAGGGCTCGCAGTTCTGGCTGCTCTTAGGGATAAGTACCAGATCCCCGTTCTTACCGATATCCACAGCGCCGCGGAGGCCGAACCGGTTTCTCGCGTCGTGGACATCCTCCAGATACCCGCTTTTCTAGCCCGGCAAACCGATCTTTTGCTAGCCGCGGCAAAAACGGGCAAGCCCGTAAATGTAAAAAAACCCCAATTCCTTTCCCCGCGCGACATGGCCCACGTGATTGAAAAAATCAGCCGGACCGGAAACGAGCGGATTCTTCTCACCGAACGGGGCGCCCAGTTTGGCTACAATAATCTCGTGGTGGACATGCGCGCGATCGCCATTATGTCCGATTTTGGCTACCCGGTGGTCTTTGACGCAACCCATAGCGTTCAGCTTCCGGGCGCAATGGGGGCGAGCTCGGGCGGCGAGAGGCGATTTGTCCCACCCCTTGCCCGGGCAGCGGTTGCGGCCGGCGCCCACGGCGTCTTCATCGAAACTCACCCCGATCCCGACAAGGCCCTTTGCGACGGCCCCAATTCCCTGCCACTCGAAGATACCGCCAGGCTGATCGAAGAGCTGGCGCAAATTTTTGAAATTGTAAGAGACCCCAATGCAACCTGATCGCCCGAACGCGCTACCCTCTTTTCGCGTCGAGGGGATTTCCGAAGACCTTAAAAACCGCATCCGCAAGGTCCGGATGATGATCTTCGATGTGGACGGGGTCCTTACCACCGGCAAGATCATCTATCGAGACGAGGGCTCGGAGCTAAAGGAGTTCGACGCCCGGGACGGACACGGCATAAAGATGCTCCAGCGCGCGGGGATCGAGGTGGCCCTTATTTCCGGGCGGGCCTGCAAGGCAGTCGAGCATCGCGCTAAAGACCTTGGGATCTCGCGGCTCTACCAGGGCTTTAAGGTAAAAAGCGAGCCGTATGGAGAGCTTTTGGCAAGTGCCGGGCTTAAAACCTGTCAAACCGGCTTTATGGGAGACGATCTCATAGACATCCCGATTATGCGTCGCGTGGGATTTTCGGTTGCCGTCCCCGACGGCTCGGACCACATCTTCCCTTTTGCCCACTACATCACCCGGGCCCAAGGCGGCCGCGGCGCAGCAAGGGAGATCTGTGAAATGATACTCCAGGTCCAGGGGCTTTGGGAAAAATCAATGGAGCGCTACTTGTTAGATCCCCCGGAGCCCTCGGTTTAGCGCAACAGAAAAAGGTCCGGGATTGCATGTGTCCGATCGATATTTGGCAAATCTATCGGGCGATGTCGATCTCGATATGACCGGGAAATTCCCCGAAGAGCTCGCTTCTTTTCAGTTCCCCGCAAGGATTAAAGAAACGCATATTGCCATCCTCGTCGCAAAGCCAGAACTCTTTAGCGCCCTTCTCAAAATAGAGAAGCCTTTTTTCCTCCAGCTCGGCAGCGCTATTGGATGGAGACTCTATTTCCACGACAATTTCCGGGGATTGGGGAAGCGCCAACTTCCTGATCCCGTGCGTTTCAAGAAACGCTCGGCTTCTCCAGGCAACGTCGGCGACCCTAACGCCTTTGGAAGTTTCAACGGGGCATTCAGTGGATGGTATGCCCCCTTCTCCATGACGGTCGAACCATCCATAGATGCGTCCCTGATATAATCCATGCAGGTCGGAGGCCGGAGCCATCATAATCTTTCCCCATTCGTTGGTTTCGATCTTAAAGGGCAGATCTTTTAGGCTTGGATGCTCGACCACTTCTCGCCATTCCATAGGTGTCTCCTTTCCAAAGGCGCCTGGTGACAAAAGGTTCCTGATCCTCGCACGGCCCACTTCCAGGCAACTATAACCACTATACAATCTCTTCCATGCCGTGACCATTTTTTTTGCGCCGTCCTTGGAGCCTTGCCGGCGTTCTTTTTGCCCTAAAGCTTACAAAGCGTCCCTTCCAGGACTTGGCCCCTCCTCCGATTCCCTTCGGTCTTACCCCGTTTCCGGATAGCCTTCGCCTCGCCCTTTTCTTTCCATGGCCGATTGGACCCGGAGGAGAAGGCCCCGGTGTTTTCATGCAAGCTTTTTGCCAGCCTGCTTTTTCCTTACTTTCCAGACCTTTACTTAATTAGCCTTTACAGCCGTTACTACCACGTGATAGAGTAGCGCCTCGATGTAATGCTTTAATTTGATTAAAGATTTACCAAACATTTCGCGCACCGCGGTTGTTTGCAAATAGCTTGGCAATCGGATTATCGACAAGGCACGGAAACATTGTATTGAAAGGCCGCCAATGGTCTCCAGGGGAAAGCTCGCCCAGGTATTTATCCTGCTGCTCGTCGTCACGGTGAGCGTGATTCTGGCCGCCGCCATTTGGCGAAAGAAAGCGCAGCCGGTCCAAAAGCCATCAAAGCCCGTCGCCGCGGCCACAGAGGAAGTAAAACTTAAGGACATGAAATTCACCGAAATGCAGGAGGGCAAAAAGTACTGGACGCTCCAAGCCTCGGAGGCCAAGTATTTTCAGGACGAGCAGAAAACCACCCTGCAAAACGTGCATCTCACTTTCTATGTGGACAAGACCGGTAAGCAGCTCCAGTTGACAAGCCGTGAAGGCACTTTGTACGCCGGGACCAAAGATATAGATCTCAAGGGCGACATCCGGGTGGGACTTCCAAACGATTATGTCGCGACCATGCAGACGGCCCATTACATCCACGGTAAAAAACTCGTCGAGTCAAGCGACCCGGTCCATTTATCCGGCCCCGGCCTGGCCTTGGACGGGAATATGTGGAAATACAACATAAACGACCACATCGCCGAGGTGGACGGCAAAGTCACCGCTTCCATGGTCCTGGGGGATCTCAGAATTGAAAAATAGGGGATCACGATGACTAAGTTCACAACCTTTAGGCTGCTCGCGAGCCTGTTTGTCGCTCTTGTTTTTTCCCCTCCGCTCCTGTGCGCGCCGGCCCGCGCGGCCAAAGGGGCAACCTCACCGGGTCAGGTGAGCGACATCGGCCCCAAGATTGACAACAAAGCTCCGATTCACATTACCTCCGACAGGATGGAAGCCAACCAGCAGGGGGGAACCATAGTCTTTGAAGGCCACGTCCATGTTCAGCAAAGCGACCTTACGATCACCTCAAAGCGGTTGGAAGTGACCCTGGCCAAGGCAAATCAAAGCACCAAGGCAAAACCCAAACAGGTTGCCGGGAACACTTCGGACCCCTCGCAAAAAATAGACTACATAGAATTCAGGGGGGATGTTACAGTTACGCAGCAGGACCGGGTCGCCACGGCTCAAGAGGCCATATTTTTCCAAAAGGAGCACAAAATCCTCCTGAAAGGCTCCCCTGTTGTGACAAAGGGTCAGGATAAAATCCAAGGCAAACTGATAACGATATACCTAAACGATAATCGTTGCGTTGTGGAAGGCGGGGGAGGAGCGCAGGTGCGCGCCGTTTTGTTTCCGGAGAAAAAAGAATGAGCGGGCAGCGCGAGGCTAAAAAGCTTATCGTCGAAGACCTTGTAAAACACTATCGGGGTCGTTGCGTTGTCGATCACGTGAGCCTGGAACTACACGAGGCCCAAATTGTAGGGCTGCTTGGACCAAACGGGGCCGGGAAATCGACCACCTTTTACAGCATGGTGGGCATAATCCGTCCGGATTCGGGCGCGGTCTATCTAAACGGCGAAAACATCATCGCGCAACCCATGTACCTCAGGGCTCGAAAGGGCGTCACGTACCTGTCTCAGGAGCCTTCGATTTTCA
Organism: Syntrophobacteraceae bacterium; assembly: GCA_031292215.1. GTDB lineage: Bacteria > Desulfobacterota > Syntrophobacteria > Syntrophobacterales > Syntrophobacteraceae > SbD1. The sequence goes on from JARLHO010000055.1 coordinate 19,865, forward strand.
GGAAGCTCACCGTTGAACAGAATATAATGGCAATTCTTGAGACCCTAAAGATCGGCAAGGCAGAAAGACAGGCCAGGCTAAAAGAGCTGCTTGGCGAGCTTCGCATAACACATCTTGCCCACAACATGGCGGACAGACTGTCGGGGGGCGAGCGAAGGCGTGTGGAGATCACCCGGGCCCTTGTCACACAGCCCAGCTTCATTTTGCTGGACGAGCCCTTCGCAGGGATTGACCCTCTGGCGGTCATAGAAATTCAGGGGCTCATAAGGGCGCTAAAGGCAAAGGGGATCGGCGTTTTGATCTCCGATCACAACGTCCGTGAAACCCTTAAGGTGTGCGATTGGGCTTACATAATGCACGAAGGGCGGATCCTCGAAAAGGGAGATCCCACAAGTGTTTCTCAAAGCGAGCTTGCCAAGCGCACCTATCTCGGCGATCAGTTCAGTTTGTAGACGGATTATTGGATGGCTTTGGAATTAAAACAGCAATTAAAACTGAGCCAACAGCTCATCATGACGCCCCAGTTGCAACAGGCTATCAAGTTGTTGCAACTCTCACGGCTGGAGCTGCTGGATACGATACATCAGGAACTGGAAGCAAACCCTTTGCTGGAAGAATCCCAGGAGGAACTGCCCACCGAACAGGATGCCGAGCTGGAAACTCTTACCACCGAGGAAACGCCCTTTCAGGAGATACAGGTTTCCGAAAAGATTCGCGAAGATTTCGATTGGGAAGGTTACCTGGAAGAATACAACACGAGTACGCCTGTCCTCGTGGAGACCGACCCCAACCAGGAATGGCCAAGCTTTGACAGTAGACTCACCGAGCCGACCACGCTAAAAGATCACCTGGAATGGCAGATCAGGCTCTCCGACTTCTCCGACGAAGAGCGAGAGATTGGCGAGTGCATAATTGGAAACCTCAATAACGACGGCTACCTGGATGCGACACTCGAAGAAGTCGCGGGCTTGGCCGGGGCAAAGTCTTCCAAGGTTGAGGAAGTCCTGCAAAGGATACAAAATTTTGATCCCGCAGGCGTTGCGGCAAGGGATCTGCGGGAATGCCTGCTGGTGCAGGCCAAAAACCTAAACCTCGAAGACAAGCTTGTCGAACGGATAATAGAAGACCACCTGCACTATCTGGAAACGAAGAATTACCAGGCCCTTGTGCGCGCCTTAAAGCGCAGCCCCGAGGAGGTAAAGGCTGCGGTCGAAGTCATCGTCGGACTCGATCCCAAGCCGGGAAGCGCCTTCAATAAAGACTCGGTGGAGTACATCAGCCCCGACATCTACGTTTTTAAAGTCGATGAAGAATGGGTGATATTGCTAAATGAAGACGGAATGCCCAAACTAAAGGTCAGCTCCTATTATAAGGACGCCCTGGGAGAAAGCGATTCGGTTACCGCTGAGACCAAGGACTACATTCAGACCAAGCTGCGGGCTGCGGCCTGGCTCATTAAGAGCATCCACCAAAGACAGCGCACGCTCTATAAGGTATCCCAGTCCATCGTGAGGCTGCAGGGGGACTTTTTCGAAAAAGGCGTCTCACTCCTCAAACCGATGGTGCTCCGAGACATCGCCGAAGACGTCGGGATGCATGAATCCACCATCAGCCGGGTTACCGCCAACAAGTACATGCATACGCCGCACGGGATTTTTGAGTTGAAATATTTCTTCAACAGCTCCATAAATAGCGTTATGGGCGAGGCTGTCGCATCGGAGTCCGTAAAGGAGCGGATCCGGCAGCTTGTGCGCGAGGAGGATTCCGCAAAGCCCTACAGCGATCAGGAAATCGTGGATATGCTGGAGAAGGAAAATATCAGCATCGCTCGGCGCACCGTGGCCAAGTACCGCGAGATGCTGGGGATTTTACCTTCCAATAAAAGAAAGAAGTCTTCCTGGGGCACCTGATGGACTTGCCGGGAGGATTGTTTGTCAGACGGGGGCCAGGAGAATGCAGATCACACTATCTTTTAGACATATCGACCCTTCGGACGCACTCAAACAGTATGTGGAAGACAAGCTCTCCAGGCTGAAAAAATACTTGGAAGAACCCGTTGAAGTCCACGTTGTGCTAAGGGGGGAAAAGTTTCGGCGAATCGCCGAGGTATCCATCGATGCCTCGGGTCTTCGGCTAAACGGCGCGGAAGAGACCGACGACATGTATTCGGCCATTGATCTTCTGGTGGACAATCTCGAGTCGCAGGCCGCGAGGAAGGGCAAGGAAAAAATCAGCCGGCGCAGGTCGGGCCCCGGGGTAAAAGAGTCGATCGCAACGATCGAGCCGACCCAAGAGGGGCAAAAAAGCGAACAGGAGCCTCGAGTTATCAGGACGGAGCAGGTCCACGCAAAACCGATGCATCTCGATGAAGCGGTGATGCAGTTGAACCTTATGACCAGGGAGTTTATGGTGTTTACCAACAGAGCCACCAACAGGGTCAACGTCCTATACAAGAGAAAGGACGGCAATCTCGGCCTGATTGAGACTGTCGGGTAAGATTTCGAGTTGGTTCGGGGCGGAGAAAAGCTAATGAAAATTCTCGACATCCTCTCAGTGGATTCCATTGTTGCCGATCTGAAGGGGAAGAATAAAAAGCAGGTTTTAGAGGAATTAATCGATGCCGTAAAGCTGCACAAGCCTCACATAGACCGGGATCGGCTTATGAAAGTTTTGCTGGAAAGAGAAAGGCTTGGGAGTACGGGCATCGGAGACGGCATCGCCATCCCCCATGGGAAAATGAGCGGGATAGATGATCTTGTCCTCTCCTTTGGCCGTTCTTCGGAAGGTATCGATTTCGAATCGATGGATGGAAAGCCCGTTCACCTCCTTTTTCTCCTTGCGGCGCCCGAGGCCTGCGCGGGGGTTCACCTGAGGGTTTTGGCCAAAATCGCCCGACTGCTCAAAAATGGGACCGTCCGCAAACGACTTGCCAAAGTCGATAGCCGTGAGGATATTTTTACGATAATTCAGCAGGAAGACGAGGAATTCTAACCGTGCTTGCTGCTCGCAAGAGCGTTTGCTCCCGCGCCTTCCCTCCATCCCACCCGGTTTAATGAAAATGGATGCAGGAAAACCGCACGTAGTTGTAGTAACTGGACTCTCGGGCTCAGGCAAGAGCACGGCCATCAAGGCCTTTGAGGATATCGATTATTTTTGCATAGATAATCTGCCCGTGCCTCTTATGGGGAATTTTCTTCGGTTGTGCGAACTGGACATGCCCGACATGAAGCGGATAGCTCTCGGGATAGACATCCGGGAGCGCAAGTTTCTAAAGAACTACAACCAGATTTTTTCCGTGCTCGAAGACGCCGGCTACAGGTTCGAGATACTATTCCTTGAAGCCGACGACGACATATTGCAGCGCAGATACAGCCAAACGCGCAGGATACACCCCGCGGCCCCCTCGGAGCATCAACTGGTTCAGGCCATCGATTTTGAGCGCGAGCAGTTGCTGGCGCTGCGCAACCGGGCGACGAAAATCATCGACACCGGCGCCCTGTCTGTCCATGAACTCAAGCGTTTTATCACCCGGTCCTATTCGCACATCGACGAAAGCGAACTGATCAGCATCCAGGTGCTTTCTTTCGGATACAAATACGGGCTGCCCCCGGAATCCGATCTGGTGATGGATGTGAGATTTCTGCCCAATCCCTACTTTATCGAAGAACTGCGGGACCTGGACGGAAGTAGCGAGCCGGTCAGGTCCTGGGTCTTGCAATGGTCGTCGGTGCAGGGGTTTATGGCCGACTACTCCGCCATTCTTCTCAAGTTGTTGCCCGCCTATATCCAGGAGGGTAAGCGCTACCTCACGATAGCTCTGGGATGCACCGGGGGCAAACACCGCTCCGTTGTGATCGCCGAGGGAATCGCTGACAGGTTGAAGCAAAATAGTTATCATGTAAGGGTATTCCACAGAGATATCCATTTGGAATGAGAGGATGTAGTTGGACCTGGAAACTGGAAGGGGGATCATAGGAATTGTTGCGGCCTCGCACTGCCGGCTTGCCGAAGAGATGATCACCGCAGCCGAGATGATCGTTGGCCCTCTTGGCAACTGCAGGGCGCTCAGCTTTAAGCCCGACAAGGCGCCCGATGAACTTATAAAGCTCATGGAGGATGCCATAAAAGAGGTGGACCAGGGAAAGGGCGTGCTGGTCCTTACCGATCTGTTCGGCGGAACTCCGGCAAATATCGCACTGGCTTTCCGGGGACCCAAGGTCGAGATTATTTGCGGGATGAATCTTCCCATGCTGATAAAGCTTGCCGGATGCCGAAACGGCCACAGCTTGAACGAAACCGCCTCGATGGTAAAAGAGTACGGGCAGCGCCACATATCCCTGGCAAGCGAAGTGCTGTCGCGCTCGACAAAAATTGCACTGTAGCGGATAAAAATTGGATTGGCTCATCACCGTCTTAGCGCCTGCACAATCCGATATACCTTCGATTTTGGCAATCGAGCGAGACTCTCAGCCGGAACCGTGGACGACACGATCTTTTATGGAAGAGATCGTGCGAGGAAGCCTTTTTGTAGCCCGAGCGGCGCCAGGTGACGCCTCCGCTTGCGGATCGGGGGCCGATATTGCCGGATACATCTGCTTTTGGTGTGTGGCCGGTGAGGTGCAGATCCTAAATATCGCTGTCCCCAAACACTTGAGGCGAAAAGGGATCGCTCGAAAGCTCTTGGACTTCGCCATTTGCACCGGCCGGGAAAAAAAAGCCGGGGTAGTCACCCTCGAGGTTCGACAGAGCAACACGGCTGCTCGAAGACTTTATGAATCCCTGGGCTTCAGGATCACGGGGGAACGCCCCGGCTACTACGGCGCCCAAAGTGGCGAATCCGCTATCCTTATGGAACTAGACATCCCGTAGAGGGATAACCCAAGGGGGTGTTTGCTCATGCTTTTCGAACAGTTTCAGTCGGATGCCCTTACAAGAAACCTCGATCTTACAAAAATTGCGGTGGTAATCCCACAAACCTTCCAGACACTTGAAGATGCAGTGCGCGGCTATGCCGGAAAGGAAAAACAGGCGCGCGAGCTTCTTTTGGAATATCATCACAAATACAGAAACTGGCACTTTGTCGTTCAGGAAACCCAGAGGTACGCGGTCGGCAATTTGCTTTTGTATCGAAACAGCGCCTATGCTGGAAAGGTCATCTATCTGCTCTCCACTATGCTGCTCGATGCCCTTATAAGCTCCGAGCAGTTTGAAATAAGAAGCCTTGCCGCCGATCACCTTCTTGCCTACTGGCTAAAGCTGCTGGAGGAAATGCCGGGTGAGCTTGCCAAGCCGGCCCTCGGCGACATTAGCGCCGAGGGGCTCGAACATGTTTTTGAAACCGACACATCCTGTCATGCGGGCATCTTAAGGCACTTTTTCCGCAGACTGCTCGAACTCCCCGAAGCTCCCTTCCAATTTCTCCTGCGAAGCTTTTACCCCCCCAAACGCCTGTGCGCAGGCCTTCTCTCCATCTGGGAAAAACCCGATTCCATGGCCGAGCTAAGAGAGTTTCTCGAAAGGTTCTTTCGAGACACCTATCTTTTCTGGCTCGGAAGAGAAGACCCCTACTCCTGGCTAAACCTTCAGGACAAAAAGTCCCGGCCTCCCCGGTCGTGGCTGGAAGACTTTGCGCCTCTTAGCCATGCGCGGTTGCGCGAACACCTCCAGTTTCTCGATACCGTGGTCGCAGCGCAAGCCGATCACCGCAAAGCCGTCCAGGCTCTAATCGCCATGACGGACTTCCACGATCTTATCCAACTCTATTTGCACTTGCCCGAAAAGGTCGAGGAGAGAGGAAAATCCGAGGGGCAAAATCTAAAATCCTTGCCTGGCCCGTATGTGCAGGAAGTTCCCGGTGGCGAGGGTAACGATTCGACTCCCCCCCCCCTTGCCTCTTCCTGCGTCCTGGCGCCTTTCGCCCTTGCCGGCAACATAAGCATGCTCGTACGCCTCAAGCTCCTGGAGGTTAAGGGCCTTGAGGCTATTCACGAGGAGGTGCTAAGGGAAATCAACTTCGAGATCGGCAGGTGGATAAGGCAAGAATCCGGCGATCAGCTCGAAGCGCTTCTGGGTCGCATACTAAAGGCCCTCGGAGTCTCATTTCTTGACTATCCTCAGGCCGCGCTCCAGATCATTCGCACGATGGGCCTGGAGATCGTTGGCGCCGACCAGAGGCCCACCATCGATTTCTTTCTTCGAAGAATTATACGGCTAGGCTTTCAATCTCCTATGCTCGGCCGGGTATCCGACAGGTGGCAGATAACCGTCAACCCCTCTCACCTGCTAAATGTCAGGGTCTGGCTGGACATCATAAAATCCAATCCCTTGAGAGCCCGCCATCTGCTCTCGGCGCTCATCGTAAACCTGTCTATTGGCGGAATTTTTGTCCGCGACACCGATTTGTTCCAAAAGGACGTCTCTTTGCTCCTGAACTCCTCCATTCGTCCGGTCTACAACCTGGTAAAGCAACTCGCCAAACTATTCCCCGTCTATTTTAGCCAGATCGGGGCCGAGGGCCTCCTGCGCAAGGTCTCCACAGACATCGACGAACTCACTGCCAGGTCCGACAAGCTGGTCCACTTCCTTCGCAAGCAAAGCCACGTAGAAAGCAATAACCGGATAGTCACCTTCATCCAGGCGATAATCGACTACTGGCGGACAAAGGATAAAAAAGGACTGGAGGGGTTGATTCCCGAAGAGGTCTACACCGCGATTCCCGAAGGCGGCCCCCTGATCGATGATATTCACCGGGTATTCGAATACATTTTCCGAGAAAGAACGATCAACCACGTCCAAGACCTGCTCGATTTAAGCGAGGCGAAGGCTTCCACCCTTATAGGACAGCTTCCCGGCGTCTCCGAAAATGAGCGTTCGCGCGCTTTTCTCATGATTCAGTTCTATCAGCTTCTTCACGAAAAATACGCTTTGAGCTTCAAAGACATCAATGTGTTGCTCCAGCGCGCCCAAACCATCGGCTTGCCCGACCCCGTAAAACTGCTGGGCGCCCTGGAAAAGAGCGGCGAGGATAAATACCTTTTGCTCGACTCGATCCTCGATTACCTGGGCGAGCTAAAGGAAGTCATTCTCACCCCCGGCGAACTCAAAACGATGGAAAACATTTACTACAAGCGCCATATCGCCGTTGACATTCCCTCCATGTACGGCTCCTATAACGAGCCGCGCTTCGACGCGCTGGGGCTGACCTTCAGGCTCGAAAACCTCGCAAATGTTATTTTTGAAGAAATCATACTTTCGATAAATCTTGGTTTCATCACCAAGGCGACCTTCTATCGGATCGCGCGTTTCATGCCGCTTTTCATAAAAGCCCTGGAGATCGATGGAATTTCCTCCAGCCGGCTCCAGAACCAAAATGAACTGTTCATCAAGGCTCTGGAGATTCCCCGGTTCTCGCATTCCCAGTACATAGATATTTTCAGGGGATTTTCCGAAACCATAAAGCAGATCATCCAGACCCATTACGATTCGGTGCATGACGAAAACCTCGAACTTATAATCAAGCAACTCGGCAGCGACAAACTGATTCCACGGCTTCAAAGAGACAACGATAGCCCGGCGGAAAGGACACAGCGAGTCTCGGAGAGTTTTCTTCGCGACCTGATCGCCAGGACCTTCGGACTGCAGTATTTCGACCATTTTATAGCCAGCATCCTCACAACGCTTTCGACTCAGCGCCAGGGGCTATCCGTAAAAGACCTCGATCTTCTCCTAAGCTACGATCCCGGAAGGACGGTCACCCACCTCTACTACCCCAACCTGGAAACCCATGACCCCATCTACATGGGGGGTAAAGGCCATACGCTCACCAATTTGCACACGATGGGGATCAGGATTCCGCCGGGCTTTGTGATCACCACGGAGTATTTCCGGTGCAGGCCGGTCATAGAATGTTTCTGCCAGCCCCGCGAGGATTTCGAGGAGCGGGTGCTGCAAATGGTTACCCGGATCGAGGTGGAAACGGGCCGCAAATTCGGCCATCCCGGCAACCCTCTTCTTTTCTCGGTTAGAAGCGGCTCGGCCGTTTCCATGCCCGGCATGATGAACACGTTTCTAAACGTGGGGATAAACGAGCAAATCGTGGAAGGGTTGATTTCGCAAACCGGGGAAGTGTGGTTTGCCTGGGACAACTACAGACGGTTCATCCAGTCCTGGGGAATGTCTTTTGGCATTCCGCGAGACGAATTTACGATCGTCATGAACCGGTATAAACGCAAATATAGAAGAGCCGTAAAGCGTGAATTCTCCCCCGACGAGATCAGGGAACTCAGCCGATCATACCGCGAAGTGCTAAGGGCTCAATCCATAGAGTTTTCCGAATCTCCCCGGGATCAGCTCTTCACCGCCATTCGGCTGGTCGTGGAATCGTGGGAATCCGACAAAGCCCGGACCTACCGGGAAATCATGATGCTCTCGGACAATTGGGGCACAGCTGTCTCCGTCCAGGCGATGGTGTTTGGAAACCTCGACACCCACTCCGGGGCAGGCGTTTTGTTCACCCACGACCCCCGCACCTCGGAGGATAAGGTGGAACCGGTAGGCGACTTCACCTGGGGAAACCAGGGAGAAGACGTAGTGGGGGGGCTGGTGAAAACGCTCCCGATCTCCGAGCGCCAAAGGATACGAGAGGACAAGGAGACTTCGCTCGAAGCCCTTTTCCCCCGCGTCTACAAAAGACTGCAGGAGATATCGAGACAGCTTGTCTACGAAAACCACTGGGCGCCCCAGGAACTCGAGTTCACCTTCCAGGGGGAAAGCGAGGCGGGCGTCTACGTTTTGCAATCCCGCAACATGACGCCCCGCATAAAGAGGTCCTACCCGGTATTTAAAAAGTCCGAAGATCTCAAGACGCGCTATCTTGGCTCCGGCATCGGGGTGAGCGGTGGCGCCATCTCGGGTCTTGCGGCCTTCGATTTGGAATCCCTTGGGCGAATAAAAAAAGAGCAGCCCGAAAAAGCCGTCATTTTGATTCGCTCCGACACGGTGCCCGATGACATACACGAAATCTCGATCGCAGACGGCGTGCTCACCGCTAAAGGCGGGGCGACCTCGCATGCCGCAATCGTCGCCCACCGGCTCGGAAAAACTTGCGTGGTGGGTCTAAGCCGAATGAAGGTCCGCGACTCGGAAAAGACCTGCCACATCGACGGCTTTACCATTAAGACCGGCGACTGGATAAGCCTGGACGGCAGAAGTGGGGCCGTCTACTCCGGAACGGCCGAGATCGTGCAAGTCGACCTTGCGGCGGACCCAGACGACTATGAGTAGAGGAAACAGGGAGAAAAGAGCCATGAAACACGTAAATTACCTCGAAGTTGAAGGGTGCAGGGTCGAGGAAGCAGGCGCGCACGGTGTCGTGCTTCGCACTGTTATCGGAGACTCCGACAATGCGCCAAACTTCCACATGCGCGTCATAAGCTTTGAAGCGGGTGGCGCCACTCCGCGGCACAGCCACCCGTGGGAGCACGAAGTATTTATCCTCAAGGGCGCCGGCAGCGTCGATGTGGCCGGCAAGACCGAGATGCTAAACCCGGGAGACGTCGTGTTTGTTCCACCCGATTCCGAGCATTGCTTCAAGAGCTCTCAAGGCATGGAGATGCTCTGAATGATACCGAAGAAATAGCGGCATCCGGGCGATGCCGACCATTTTTCTATTAAGATTAGATTCTCAGTATCCACTGGTGATAGTATAGAAAGCTATTTTTCCCCGCCTCGGGCGGTCGACTTCCGCGGTGGTATTCCAGGGGGGGGTAATGAGCGTTGGCCTTTTTATCGGATGGAGACAACTTGATGGGCGAAGACACCGCATCACGGACACTCGGAATCAATGGCCTCGGGAGAATCGCAAAGCTCTCCGTCTGGAGCCATGTGGAACGTCAATATTTCACCGAAATCGTGGTCAATATTGGCCGGGAGGTCGGCACAAGACTTTCGGACATAGCCCATTTCCTGGAAAGGGATTCGAGCTACGGGGCGCTGCACAACTATCTCCACGGCTCACGGGCGGCGAGAGTAATCGAAAATATCGACGAAAAGTCGAGCAGCTTCTTTGTAAACGGTGTAAAGACGACCTTTCTGCGCAGCGCCAGAAACCCGGCCCACATAGAGTGGCGAAAATACGGGGTTGAGCTGGTAGTCGACGCAACCGGCAAATTTCTCGACCCCACGACCGCCCCCGATGACCCCAGAGGTTCGGTGCGCGGCCATTTTGCCGCCGGGGCAAAAAAAGTCATCGTCTCGGCGCCTTTCAAGATAAAGGACAAGGCGCGGGCAATGCCCGCCGATGCCGTCACCACGGTTATGGGCATAAACGATTCCGACTACGACCCGAAAAAGCATCTGCTCGTATCGAACGCGTCCTGCACGACCACGTGCCTGGCCTACCTGGTCAAACCGCTTCTGGATTATTTCGGGGCCGAACGGGTGCTGTCGGCGGCCATGACTACCGTTCACGCCGCAACCAGCTCGCAATCGGTTCTTGACCATGCGCCGAGCGCCGGGGCTACCGATCTGCGAAAATCCCGCTCGGCCTTTAACAATATCATCCTGACCAGCACCGGGGCTGCCAAGGCGCTTGGCCTTGTCATCCCCGAGATGAAAGGGATAGGCTTTATCGCCGAGTCGGTGCGCGTGCCCGTCACCACCGGCTCCTTGATAATCCTGGCATTGATGATTCAGGATAAGAGTCTGACTTTTCCAATAAACCGTGAACTCATTAACTCCATTTACCAAAGTGCGGTTTCCCATTACCCGGAGGGCTATCTCCAGTTTTCCAGGGAACAGAACGTCTCCTCGGATATCGTCGGGCTGCCCAGGGCCGCCGCGGTTATCGAAGGCCATGAAAACCACACGCGAACATCTGCGGTACGAATCGACCTCGATCACCTGGCGAGCGCTGTAAAGCAGTTGGAGGCCACAGGCGAAGGCGGTTCGGCTTCCTTGGATCTGGGGAGCGTATCGCAGAGCGCCAAGGATGGCCTGCGGCCGCAAAAGTTTATCGAGGTCCCCGTAACCCAAGCCGTAATTTACGGCTGGTACGATAATGAACTGGGAAGTTATACAAACATGTTGGGAGACCGTACGGTTAGCATCGCCAAACTGATGGAGCGCGATTACGCCCCGGTGACCGTTAGGAACTAATGGCTTAGCAGGCGCAAAAGAACTGGTCAACCGAGAAAATAGACCGTATAGTGTGGTTGAAGCAGGGTTTTCGCGCCTCATTTTTCACAAGGCAAGGTTTTTCCCCTGCGACATCGAACGTGTTTGATTTGATACGGATTTTCCGGTAATAATGACCTTTCGAGGCGGTCCTTTGTCGAGTTTGACCTGCCGCGCGCTCGCCACAAAGCCCGAGCGGCGCAGGTTTGGCCGGCAGTCTGGCCCGGGGGAGCCCCTGTGATAGTTCGCCACTGGATGTCAACCGACCTGGTAACGATTAGCAAAGAGGCTTCCATCCAGGAAGCCCTGGCTCTTATGAAACGTGAATCGATCAGGCATCTGCCGGTGGTCGATTCGCGGATGCGCCTGCTGGGGTGGATTACGGACGCGGACATGCGAGGCGTGCTCATTGCGTCGATGATCGAGGAGCTGACCCTTGAAGACGTTATGATCAGAAAGCCTTTGACTGTCGGCCCGGAAATGCCGCTTGAGGAGGCCGCCCACATTTTGCTCGAAAAGCGCATCGGGGGCCTGCCCATTATCGAAAACGGCGTCCTTGCCGGCATAATCACCGTTGCCGACATCCTTTCGGCTTTCATAAACATCCTGGGGCTTTTCACTCAATCCACCCGGCTGGACATAAAGGTGTCCGGCGCCCCCAACCCTCTCCCGGAAATTACACGGATCGCCAGAACGCATGGGGCTGAAATCATCAGCCTTTGCCAACTGCCGGCAGCCGAGGACGGAGCTGATTTTTTCTATTCCCTCCGGCTAAAGAAGACCGATCCCAAGCCAATCATTACAGACCTCGAAAAACATGGTATCGAAGTGGTGTCCACCCTGGATATGTAGGCCGTTTGCCCGCTGTGCGCCTGAGCGCAAAAACACTCTCCGCAAACCCGCGGATCGCGGTTATAATTGAGGCGCAAAGAAGGCGCGGGGGATAAATTTCTCCTTACCTGGTGGAGGAGCGGAATTGATTTCGCCCAAGGAACGCATAGCTATCGCCATGAGCGGCGGAGTGGACTCGAGTGTGGCGGCGGCGCTGCTTGTGGAGCAAGGCTATGAAGTGATAGCTATAACCCTGCAAATGCAGGCCGGCGACGAAAGCGGCGCCTGCAGCGGCACAGATGGCGTGGCGCAGGCCAGGGCCGCGGCGGTCCACCTCGGTATACCTCACCACGTGCTGGACTGTCGTGAGGTTTTTGAACAAAGGGTCCTTCTGCCAAGTTGGCAGGAGTACCGGCGAGGCCGCACACCCAACCCCTGCGTACTGTGCAACGAGCAAATAAAGTTTGGCGTTCTTCTCGATTATGCGAAAACGGTTGGCGCGAAAAAAATTGCAACCGGTCACTACGTGCGAATCGGCGGTCGAAAAGAGAGTCGTCCGTACGTCTTGCGGGGCCATGACCCTTGTAAGGACCAGTCCTACTTTCTTTTTGCGCTGGATTGCGCCAAGATTTCCAAGGCATTGTTTCCGCTTGGCGGCTATTCAAAGCAAACGGTTCGAGCCCTTGCGAGGCGCATCGGCCTGAGCAACGCGGACCGAACCGAAAGCCAGGACGCCTGTTTTTCGTCCAAGAATACCGGTTATGGGGAAATCCTGCGGCGCCGGTTCCAGGCAGGCGCCGTCCCGGGCCCTATTGTAGACGAAACGGGCCGCCTGCTGGGCATGCACGAAGGAATTCACCGGTTTACCATTGGCCAGAGGCGTGGGATCGGAGTAGCTTTAGGCTCTGCTGCCTGGGTGAAATCTATCGACGCCAAGAGGTGCGCAGTGGTTCTTACCAACAAAAAAGAAGGGCTGGCCGCAGGGGGGCTGATTGCAACCGGCGTTGGCTGGCACGCATTGGACCCGGGCTTTAGGCGCCTTCGCTGCTCGGTCCAGGTTCGCTACAACCAGGCCCCGGTTCCAGCAATTGTCGAAGTGGAAAGACCGGGTACCGTGCGGGTTATCTTCGATCGACCGGTAAATGCTATCTGTCCGGGGCAGGCCGCGGTCTTTTACTCCGGCGCCCGTTTGCTCGGCGGAGGATGGATCGAGCGCGCTCTGGGCGAGCCGGTTTCGATCGGCGAAACAGCCAAGGAGATAATATAATGAGAAAGACCTCTCCGGGTCGTTATGCCAGGCAGGAAATCCTGCCCCAAATCGGCGTGGATGGACAGCGCAAACTGGCTTCGGCCACAGCCTTTATTGTAGGGGGCGGGGGGCTTGGCGGGTATCAGGCCGAGCTGCTGGCCCGGGCCGGCCTGGGCAGGCTGCGCATGGCGGACAGAGATCTCGTCGAATGGCACAATCTTCATCGGCAGGTGCTTTTCCAGGAATCCGACGCCGAGGCAAATGTCTCCAAGGCCGAGGCTGCCGCAAGGCGTCTGCGCGAGATAAATTCCACCATCGAAGTGGAAGTGCTCGCTGTCGATGTGACTGCCCGAAACGCTCTAGCCCTTCTTGCCGATGCCGATATCGTTCTTGATGCAACCGATAACTTCGAAACCCGCTACCTGATAAACGACGTCTGCGTCAAGCTCGCAAAACCATGGGTCTACGCCGGAGTCGTAGGGACGGTGGGCATGGTGATGCCCGTCCTTCCCGGTTCGGGCGGCCCCTGCCTTCGGTGCGTCATTCCCGTTCCACCGGAACCGGGAACCATGGCTACCTGCGACACCGCCGGAGTGCTCAACTCCGCTGTCGCGGTAATAGCCTCGCTTTCGGCTACCCTTGCCGTTCGGATACTGCTCGGGGCGCCCCCTGCCGAAATCGGCCTGCTTCATGCCGACATCTGGAACATGTCCTTTAATCTCATGAAGGTTAAAAGAGACGAGCGATGTCCATGCTGCGCTCTCCAAACGTTTGAATTTCTAGATTCCCGCGAGTTATTCGGATCCAGTGCGCTTTGCGGTCGAAATTCCGTGCAGGTCACCCCGGCCCGGTCGGCCCGACTCGACTTCGAAGCGCTTCGAAATCGGCTCAAACGAGCGGGCAACGTCAGTTCCGGCGGCCTTGTGATCCACTTTAAGGCTGAGGAGGGTGAAATGGCGATCTTTCCGGATGGAAGGGCAATAGTTGCCGATACTACCGACTCCGCCTGGGCCAAAGCGTTTTATGCGCGCTATATCGGCGGGATATAGACCACGATCGGCAGTCCATTTAAACCAATAATCCCCCCGGCTCTCTCGCCCATGTCCCCGTTTATGGGGTTGCCAAAAACCGGACAACGAGAGATCGGTTCCCGGTTGTCCGGTTCCATCGCATACGGCCGGGGCTTCAAATCACGCGAAACACCAGCAGCAAGATAAGAAAGAGCAGCAAGAGTCCCACTCCCCCGCTCGGGCCGTATCCCCACCCTGCGCTGTAGGGCCAACGGGGAAGAGCCCCGACAAGCAGCAGAATCAATACGATAAGAAGAATAGTGCCAAGGCCGATGACTACCATTTTGCGCTTCTCCTTTTTTTCTCGATTTTCGCTACCACCGATAATCGGCCCGCAAGAGAATGTCCACGCTTATCCTAAAACCGTCCAAAGGCGCGATGGAAGCGCCCAATCACGCTCCGCGATTAAGGCGCTTCTCCTTTTCGATTCGAGCCTACCTTCACATCTGGGAACACTGCTGGGGACCGAAGTAGCTGCAGACTCTGGCTTGTGAATTACTCATGTTAAAATGCCTCGTTGAAAAGGTTGGGGCCTTGTCAATCTGGGCCTTACTGAGTCTGGTGGCGATACTTGTGTCTTTTCGCAGCTTGTTCAAATTCGTCGCGTTGGAGATAAACATATGGTACGGAACAGGAGTATATTTATCGGAGAAAACACCGCCATGCGACAAAACTATAAAATCGACCCTGCCGCTTTTTCCAATTACCACATCCGATACCGTACCAATAGATGCTCCATTCTGACCTTTAAGCTTCTTACCGATCAGATCTTTTACGTGGATATCGTTAAAGTTCATCGACGCTTGATTTAGATTCTGGCCCGACGATTGATTGGGGTTATTCATCCGGTTCTGCGCGGCAAATAATGGCGAAGCCACCAAAAAGCCGGCAACCACCAGCAATGGAAGTATAATGTTACTCTTCATCATTGTCGTATACCTCACTAACATAATGTTTGCGTTTATCTGAAGCGAAGCAATCTATGAAACTCCTTCAGCCTCAAACTTCAATCAGAAGCCTTGAGTCTAGAGAGGTTCTCCTGATTTTACTTTAGTTACCGCAAAGAGGAATTCAAGATGGCGCCCGAAATTATTCCGGCGGTACTGCCAAGCTGGCGGGAGCCGGGATGTGCATAAAAATCTGGCGCCAAGGCCGCGTCCCGGCGACAGCGCTCCGGAACCCTTGGGGGTGCGGCAATCTTATTGAGTTAACCCGACTAGAGCGACGATCGTGATCCCGAAGGGATCAAAGCCATTAGCCGGGGTGGTTGAGGCCGTAAGGCCGATACCCCCGGAGACGACCCCGTGAGCAACTGTTTTGAATGTCAAGTACGTTACGCCATCTTCGGGTTCCATGATATCTTACCCGATCCCCCCCCTTTTCGCAAAGGGCTGGGCCCGATCGCCCCCCTTTTTGGCAAAGGGGGGTTGAGGGGATTTCAAGTCCTTTCGTACAGCACGGATAGCTCCCCGCGATTATGTCCTTTGCCTCTACCCGGGCGGCCAGTTACAACACAGTCTCCCCGCGCCTCCAAGGGAGGCGACTGGCCGTTTCTAAAGGCGCCTTTTCTCTGGCATGATATGTGCTTATTATCTGACGGACCTTTTCCATGGGTTTCGTATCCGGCTTCACTTGCCGGCAAACTGATAATTGTCATTACAACGGGATGGTATATGACCCCCAGTCAAGAAGACACCAATCGGTTCAATGGAACGATAGAATACATTCGGCTGATCGATCTTATCCAGGTTTCCTGCCTGGCAAAAATGAGCCACGCGATCAAGGTCGATTCCACGGATAAGACCGGCAGGTTCTATCTGAATGGGGGTAAGGTGGTCCATGCGCAATCCGGCGATGTCACCGGGGAGGAAGGTTTTTTTGAACTGCTTGGGTGGGCGGGAGGCCATTTTGAAACGGAACCGCTTCCTGAAAACGTTACCGTCTCCATCAACCGCGCCTGGGAGTATCTTCTCATACAAGCGGTTCAGTTGCTTACAAAAACAGTGGACGGTGAAAATGTGCTCCCTCGGGCGGAGCCATCCCATGGATTTTTTGGCAATATAAATGACATCGCTTTGACCGACCTGGTGCAATTGATCTGCCTGGACAACATGAACCGCATTGTTTCGGTCCGCTCCGATACGCTTGTCGGAACAATTCATGTCCGGGGCGGCCAGGTTTGTCATGCGGCAACCGAGAACCTCGTCGGCCAGGAAGCCTTCTTCAAGATGCTTCGTGTCCGCCAGGGAAGCTTTGCAACACTCCCCGTCCGCGAGGAGTGCGAGCCTACCATCAATGTTCCCTGGGAGTACCTCTTGATCGAGGCCATGCGATTTATTGACGAAACCTCGGAGGAGGCCGACCCAAAGCAGGCCGAAAGCCGGGCCGAAAGCCTGCTTCAAAAAGTGCAGAAAAAGAATATCTCTGAAAAAATCCGACTTGCCCTGTTGGGGGAAAAGGAGGCGCGAGCCATCCTGATACGGGAAAGTAACCGGATGATCCAGCTCGCCGTAATTGCAAATCCCAAGATAACCGATGGCGAAGTGGCCGCCATAGCTTGCTCCAGGCAGGTCGACGTGGAGGTTCTGCGAAGGATTGCCGCCGACAGGGAATGGATCAAAAATTACTCGATTCGCCTCTCGCTTACGATAAACCCCAAGACCCCTGTCGCCATTTCACGAAAGCTTGTCCCCACTCTCAACCGTCAGGATTTACGAAACCTGTCTCGAAGCAAGTCGGTTTCAAATCTGGTAGCCAACGAGGCAAAAAGACACGTGCCCCAATAGCCTGAGGAACTACGTTTCCCGCAACCGTCGCTGAAAAATACGCCTGTTTTCAGATTACCCGTCATCCGACCA
This sequence comes from Syntrophobacteraceae bacterium, assembly GCA_031292215.1. Lineage (GTDB taxonomy): Bacteria > Desulfobacterota > Syntrophobacteria > Syntrophobacterales > Syntrophobacteraceae > SbD1. Next base: position 37,045 of record JARLHO010000055.1, read on the forward strand.
ACCCGTCCCTGTCACGAATGGTCATCATCGTGGCGGTCAAGGTGGCTACCCTCTTTTTTGCTCCATCTTTTAGCGCGAATACATCCGCCGAGCATACGGTGAGGGTTCGTCCCGGTTTGGCAACCTTTGCGCAGGCAATAAAAAAATCCCCGACAGCCGGTGAGAGCAGGTTAATTTTATACTCCACGGTGAGCACCGCCGCATCGGGCGCCATCAGGGTCAGCGCGGCGTAGCCACAAGCGGTATCGGCTAGAGCGGCGACCACCCCGGCGTGGATAAAGCCATGCTGTTGCGTCAAATCGTCTCTAAATTCCAGCGAGATGTCCACTTCCCCAGCCATTACCTTCGTTAAACTCGCGCCAATGGTTTTCATCAGGTTCTGTTTGGAGAAGCTCTCCCGCACCCTGGAGTCATAGCCTTCATAGCGCGCCTCAAAATCCTCCATCGATTGGCTCCTTACACTCCGGCATTACGAGCAATGCCAAAACAATACTACACGGTCTCCAAAATCTGCAAGGGAAACGCTAGCCACAAACAGGGCAATCGCATGTAATAGGCCGGACATTGGCATCCAACTGTGGCAAGCTACCTTGGACTATTATGCCCAAAGGGAGACACCACATGGAAAACGAGTCTAACTATACGATTACCAGTTATTTTTCGACAATCGACGATCCCCGGATTCAGTTAAAAACGCGCC
>JARLHO010000056.1 GCA_031292215.1 Syntrophobacteraceae bacterium
AATCTCGGGAGCCTGGTGGCTAAAGGAAAACGCTGACAATATGTTAGCCCTGCGAACCACAAGGGCGAACTCCGATTGGGGCAACTACTGGCGTCAGTGCGGCGAAGAAGCCGCTTAGCGTATCAGTTCGAATTACACCCTCCTCCTTTTGCACATTTGACTGAAAACCCGGAATACACTAACATAGTAGTTTTAAATTCCATTAGTTTTGTGCGCGGACGCGGTCTGCGCTCATTTTCGAAAAAAAAAAAATAAGGCAGGTGGCCGGTGCCCAAGTTGTTCATCTCGGAATTAAAGCCCAATATCGAAATAGCGTCCCTGTTTGTCGCCTCGGAAAAGCAACTGAAGACCGCCCGAAACGGAACGACTTACCTCGACGTAAAGCTTGCGGATAAAACGGGGGAGGTCTCAGGCAAGATATGGGAAAAAGGCGGTGAGGCCTCCGCAGTTTTTAAGGCGGGAGATATCGTTTCCCTTCGCGCAAAAACCGAACTCTACCGGGACAAAATCCAGTTAAACATCTTTGAAATCGTGCCCGTTCCCGCAGGCAAATACGATCCGTCCGATTTTCTGCCCGTGTGCCCGCTTGACCGGGACCTGCTTTTGGAAAGACTGATAAAACTTGTGGCAGGGATGGGCGAGGGCCCCTTTCGCCGTCTTAGTGAAGCGGTTTTGGCCGACTCCTCGATCATGGCGCGGTTAAAAATTGCGCCTGCGGCAAAGGCCATGCACCATGCCTACATCGGAGGCCTTCTGGAACACACCGTGTCCGTCATGACGCTTGCCTACAGGGTGTGTAACCATTATCCGGGCCTTGACCGCAATCAACTGATAGCCGGCGCTTTTTTCCATGACATTGGGAAAATTGAAGAATTCGTATATGATACGCATATCGACTATTCTGACGTGGGACGCCTCGTGGGCCACATGGTGCTCGGAACGCAGATCGTCGATGAGCTGATTCGCCGGATGGACTCCTTTCCCGCCGAGTCCGCGCTGCTTTTAAAACATCTCATCTTGAGCCATCACGGCGAGACGCAGTTTGGCGCAGTCAGGCTGCCGGCTAGCCGGGAAGCTTTTGCCCTCCATCTGGCAGACGATTTGGATGCCAAGATGAACTCCATAGACCGGATCATCGCTAACTCAAACGACCATAACGGCGCCTGGACCGGCTACGAGACTATTTACGGCAGACATTTTTTCCGCGGTTTTCCAAGCGGCGCCGAAGAGACATCCGAGGAACAGGCGCCTGCCCGGAGCTGATCCGCATCTACCTGCCCCAACGGCTGCTGCCTGTGTGTGGGGGGGGCGGAAATCTCTTGACGGATGGGAAAGACACTAGAACAATATGGCGCTATCCAGTATTGTCGGTCAGCATAGAGCCGTTAGCTTTCTTAAGCGGGTTCTAAAAAAGGAGACCGTTCCGCACGCGTTTCTTTTTTCCGGCATGACCGGTTCGGGCAAGCTTGCCACGGCCATGGAGTTTGCCAGGGCGATCAATTGCCTGTCGCCCCGCGATCATGATGCGTGCGGCGTTTGCGAGTCGTGCCGCAAATTGGATGAGGGGGTGCATCCCGATGTTATCCATGTCGCAAGCGATGGAGCGTTCATAAAACTCGACCAGATACGCGAACTGGTGAAGCGTTTCCGCTTTCGACCGTTTGAGGGGAAATTTCGCGTTGTTATAATTCATGACGCGCAAAAGCTGATGGAGATCGCGGCAAACGGTTTGCTAAAGATTTTGGAGGAGCCTCCCGAGGCAAATCTATTCATCTTGCTGGCTGTCGAGTCACAGATGCTCTTGCCCACCATTGTCTCCCGGTGCTGCCAGGTGCGGTTGCAGCCGCTTGAAGACCGGATCGTGGCCGAATGGCTCATGCGTGAAGAGGGACTTTCCGCGGACAGCGCCGCGGGTATTGCCCGCCTGGCCGAAGGCAGCATCGAAAAGGCGAGATGGTTTTCCCGGCAGGAATTGATAGAGGGGTGGAAAAAGGTCGTAGAAAGACTCGAAGGCCTCGATCGAATTTCCATCCTCGATTTTTTCCCGATGGTTTCCGACTGGGCCAAGGGGCGCGAAACCGTGGAGCGAGATCTTGAGTTCGTAAAGCTTTGGGTCCGGGATCTTATTTTGTTGCGGGTCGCCGGGGCGCGAAATGACGAAAAGCGAGCAGAGGGGACCATCGCCGCTCTGACATTCGAATTGAACGCGAGGACGAGGCAAGCTGCCGCATCGGTCCCCGTGGAGCATCTTTTCGTTCTATATCAAAGGGTGGAACTGGCGATGCAGGGGTTGAAAGTCAATGCTAACCTGCAGATGACCCTCGAAGGGGTCTGCCTGGCCATAAAGGACTATCTCTATGGAAAAGGTAATTGGAATTCGTTTTCGAAAAGGGGGCAGGCTCTATCATTTTGACCCCGGCGAATTCTCTCCCGCAAAAGATGATTATGTGATCGTTAAGACCGAGCAGGGGGTCGGGCTGGGACTGGTGGTGGAAGCGCCCTGCCCGAGAAATCCCACAATGCATCCCAGGGAAATAAAAAAAATCGAGCGGATGGCCTCGGAAGACGAAATCCGCCAGTTGGTCGAAAACGCGGAGATCGAGGCCGACGCAAAGGCGTTTTGCCTGGAAAAAATCGCCGTCCACGTGCTTCCCATGAACCTTGTGGACGTGGAATATTTTTTCGACGGCAGTAAGATCATATTTTACTTTACCGCCGAGGGCAGGGTCGATTTTCGAGAACTCTTAAAGGATCTCGTACGGCGGCTACGCACCCGCGTCGAACTGCGCCAGATAGGGATAAGAAACCAGGCTAAAATGGTGGGGGGCCTTGGAGGCTGCGGCAGACCGCTTTGCTGCGCAACATTTTTAAAAAATTTTCATGCGGTCTCCATAAAGATGGCCAAGGAGCAAAACTTAAGCCTCAATCCCGCCAAGATATCTGGGGCCTGCGGCAGGCTCATGTGCTGCCTTCAGTATGAACACGAGACCTACAAGGAACTTCGAAAAGACATGCCCAAGATGGGCAAGAAGGTGGAACTGCCTGAAGGCAAGGGAAAAGTCGTACGGCAAAACGTCATCGGTCGCTCGTACACGGTTTTGCTGGATGACGGCAAGGAGATAGAAATCGATCTCAAGGAAAGCGAGCGAAAGACCGAAGGCCGACCTGCGGAGTAGTGACTCTTTGGAAAGAGGGCAAATGAATCGATTCTACATAACAACGCCAATCTATTATGTTAATGCCGAACCTCACATAGGCCATGCCTACACCACTATCGTCGCAGACGTTATCAATCGTTTCCAAAAGATGATGGGATCGAAGACCTTTTTTCTAACGGGGACAGACGAGCACGGAGATAAGATCGCTCAGGCCGCAAGGGCTGAAGGGATCCCCCCCAAGGCCTACGCCGACAGGATCAGCGGACTTTTCCAAAATATTTGGCCAAAGCTCGGTATCGACTACGACAAGTTCATCCGCACAACGGACCCCGAACATATCCAGGCCGTCCAGTACGTGTTGCAAAAGGTCTTTGACGCCGGGGAAATCTATTTTTCCACCTATAAGGGGCTCTACTGCGTAGGATGTGAGCGGTTCTACATGGAGCGGGAGCTGGTCGACGGAAAATGCCCCGATCATGACACTGCGCCCGTTGAGCGCGAGGAGTCCAATTACTTTTTCCGGATGAGCAAATACCAGGATTGGCTGATCGACCACCTGGAAAAAAACCCCGAGTGCATCCGCCCCGAAAGGTACCGAAACGAGGTCCTCTCGTTTTTAAAAGAACCCCTGGAAGATCTGTGCATATCCAGGCCTGCCGAGCGGCTCGACTGGGGCATTCCTCTGCCGTTTGACTCAAAATACGTGACTTATGTCTGGTTCGACGCCCTGATCAACTATATATCGGCCATAGGGTATCCGGAAGGAGAGCTCTACGGGCAGTTTTGGCCGGTCGCCCAGCACGTCATAGCCAAAGACATCCTAAAGCCTCACGGGATCTACTGGCCGGCGATGCTAAAGGCTGCGGGCGTTCCGATGTATCGCAACCTAAACGTCCACGGCTACTGGAAAACGGGCGAGGCCAAGATGAGCAAGTCCCACGGAACGGTGGTGCGCCCCCTGGATCTTGCGCCCGTCTACGGGCTCGATGCCTTCCGCTACTTTCTTATGCGCGAGATGGTCTTTGGCCTGGATGCCAGTTTCAGCAAGGAGGCGCTCGTAGCCCGCATAAACGCAGATCTTGCAAACGACCTGGGAAATCTTTTCAGCCGCACGCTCGCAATGACCGATCGCTATTTTGAGGGAAAAACACCCCCTTTGGCCTTGCCGCCAGACGAGGCCATGGACGGCGAGTTGCTGGGAAAAGTCGACAATGCAATCCGCCAATTCCGGGAGCAGATTCCGGCGCTCGGCTTCCATCGGGCGCTTAGCGCCATTTGGGAACTTATCGCTGCCGCCAATAGATACATCGATTATGTGGCCCCCTGGAGCCTGGCAAAGAATCCGGACTCTTTGCCCCGGCTCCAGACCGTTATGAGGACACTTCTTGAAGTAAACAGGATCGTCGCTGTCCTGATTTACCCCTTCATGCCCGAGACCTCCTCGAAGATGCTGGAACGGCTGGGAGTTGAAAAACGGGGGACCGAGTTACGGCTTGACCAAGACGCGTCCTGGGGCGCGCTCGTTGAGGGGACACCGGTCTTTAAGGGGGAATCTCTTTTCCCGCGGGTTGAAACGGAGGGTAAAAAGCAGGAGAAACCGGCGCAGGGCGCAAATAAAGCAGCGGTTGCCCAAAGGGTTGAACAAACCGGCTCCCCCCTGATCGATATAGACCTTTTCCGCCAGGTGGATCTGCGGATCGGCCAAATAGAGCAGGCCGAAAAGGTCCCCAAGTCCGAAAAGCTGGTAAAGCTTCTCGTCGATATCGGGGAAAAAAGACAAATAGTTGCGGGAATTGCCAAAACGCACTCGCCAGCAGACCTTGTCGGAAAGCAGGTGGTGATCGTCGCCAACCTCAAACCGGCCAAGCTCATGGGAATCGAATCGCACGGAATGGTCCTTGCCGTGCGCGACGGAAATGACCTGAAACTGATCGTTCCGGAGGCGGAAACTGCGCCCGGGGGCAGGATTTCGTGAGGAGTTATGGAACAAAAATATTCGCCCAAAGCAATTGAAAATAAATGGCAGCAGTACTGGGAGAGCTCCCGCGTTTTCGAAGTTCGCGAAGAGCCGAACCGGGAAAAATACTACCTGCTCGAGATGTTCCCGTATCCTTCCGGGCGCATTCACATGGGACACGTCAGAAACTATTCGATAGGGGACGTGGTCGCCCGGTTCATGCGGATGCGGGGATATAACGTGCTTCACCCGATGGGGTGGGACGCCTTTGGAATGCCTGCAGAAAACGCGGCGATAAAGGCCGGGACCCATCCGGCGAAGTGGACCTACGAAAATATCGACTACATGAGAAATCAGTTGAAAGAGCTCGGTTTTTCCTACGACTGGTCGCGCGAAATCGCGACATGCGATCCGAGCTACTATAGGTGGGAGCAGCTGTTTTTCCTCAAGATGTTTGACCTGGGGCTGGCCTACAGGAAGAGTTCCTACGTAAACTGGTGCTCGAAGTGCCAGACAGTTCTTGCCAACGAACAGGTGGAAGCCGGAGCGTGCTGGCGCTGCGACACCGAGGTCGTGCAAAAAGAGATGGAGCAGTGGTTCTTTAGAATTACCCACTATGTCGACGAACTGCTCGAAAATACTCTCAAGATGCCCGGATGGCCGGAGCGTGTGCTGGTCATGCAGCAAAACTGGATTGGCAAAAGCACAGGCAGCAAGCTTTTCTTTCCTCTCGAATCGGGGGAGGGAAATATCGAGGTTTTTACTACCCGGTCCGATACGCTTTTTGGCGCCACGTTTCTTAGCCTTGCCGCTGAGCACCCGCTGGTCGAGGGCCTTTGCCGAGGGAAACCCGAGGAGCCCGCCGTTCTCGATTTCGTTTACAAGGCAAAGCAGGCCAAACGAAATGAGCGCGAAGCGGGGTCGCTCGAAAAAGAGGGCGTTTTCACGGGCAGCTTCTGCATAAACCCGCTAACGGGTAAGAAGATGCCCATCTATGTGGCAAATTTTGTCCTCATGGCCTACGGCACAGGGGCGGTCATGGCCGTCCCCGCCCACGACCAGCGCGACTTCGAGTTTGCTAAAAAATACGACCTTCCAATCGATGTGGTAATTAAGCCCGCCGGGGCGGCCCGCGCCCCGCTGTCCGAAGAACTCACCCGGGCATTTGAAGAGGACGGGATTCTGGTTGATTCGGGCGAGTTCACTGGAGCGGAGTCCGAAGCCGCAAGGATTTCGATAACCGAGTTTCTGGAAAAAAAGGGACTTGCCAAGTTAACCGTTCAGCACAGGCTTCGCGACTGGGGAATATCGCGGCAGCGATACTGGGGGGCCCCCATTCCGATCGTCTACTGCGAAAAGTGCGGCGCCGTGCCGGTTTCCGAAAAGGATCTTCCCGTCGTGCTCCCGCTCGATGTCGAACTTTTACAAAACGGCGGCTCCCCCCTCCCGGTCCACAAACCTTTCTATTGCGCCACATGCCCCCAGTGCGGCGGCGAGGCCAGGCGTGAGACCGACACCATGGATACCTTCGTTGAATCCTCCTGGTACTACGCCCGCTACGCCTGCCCGGACTTCGACAAGGGCGCTCTCGATAAAGACCGGGTGAAGTATTGGATGCCCGTTGACCAGTACATTGGCGGAATCGAGCATGCCGTGCTTCATCTGCTCTACTCGCGGTTTTTTGTGAAAGTCCTGCGGGACATGGGATACCTCGAAGCCGATGAGCCGTTTAAAAACCTGCTAACGCAGGGAATGGTCATAAAAGACGGCTTCAAGATGAGCAAATCCAAGGGCAACGTCGTAGACCCCGATCGGTTGATCAAGGCTTACGGCGCGGATACCGTGCGCCTTTTCTGCCTGTTTGCCGCCCCGCCCGAAAAGGATCTCGACTGGAGCGACCAGGGCGTGGAGGGCTCTTTCCGGTTTCTTTCCAGGATCTGGAGGCTTGTCTCTGAAAACATCGAGGCGATGAAATCCTCTGCCCCCTGCTCCGATGGGGGGAGTCTTTCCGCAGACCTGGCGGGCCTTCGCCGCAAGACCCATCAGACAATAAAAAAAGTAACCGAAGATATTCGCGAGAGGTTTCATTTTAACACCGCCATTGCCGCAGTTATGGAACTGGTGAACCTGATATACCAGAGCCTGGAAAACCGTACCAAGGACCCGATGTTTTGGCCGGTCGTAAGGGAAGCCGCCGAAGCAGTAATAGTTGTCTCCTCTCCCATGGTGCCCCATATTTGCGAAGAACTCTGGCAGGTGCTTGGCCACAAAGAGCTTCTGATCGACACCCCTTGGCCCAAATGGGACGAGCGGGCGCTAAAAGCCGAGGAAATGGTAATCGTGGTCCAGGTTAACGGGAAGCTGCGTAGCAGGATATCCGTTCCGGCGGATGCCGCCGAAAACGAAATCGAAAAACTCGCCCTCGCGGACTCAAGGGTCAGGGATTTCCTAGAGGGCAAAGAACCCCGCAAAGTGGTCGTGGTGCCGAAGAAACTTGTAAATATAGTCGTTTAGCAAATGACAAGCCCGGCCTCACCTCTTGAGGAATTAAACCAATGAATGAAAACGACAGGATAAGCCAATACCGCGAAAGTTTAAGGCCCATTTCCTTTTGCAATGACGCGCCGCTGGTAATGACGCGCATGGAGGGGCAAGGCTCAATCCCCCCCCTTTTTTTGCAAAGGGGGGCCGGGGGGATTTACTCTCCCGCCGCTCTCTTATGAAACTCGAAGTTTCATTCCCGTTCAAACCGCGTCCGAGGACGGGGCGGCCCCGCTTATATGAAACTTCGGCGATTACCTCACCCGGCAGGCGGTGCGGACTGCCGTCCGAGCTGCCGCCGGCGCAGCCAGTCGGGCAGGTCGGGGCTTGGCAACCCGTCTGCGGCGACACGCCGCTCCCGTCTGCTGCGACACGCCGCTCCCGTCTGCTGCGACACGCCGCTAATGAAGTTTCACAAGCGTAGAACTCCGGCCGCCAATGTTGCGCCCGGACAGGCTTATAATGTCCTTAGCCAGATAGTTTCCACTATTTCAGCTCTTTAATTTCTGCGGAGATCGCAATGGCTGTTCCTAATTTTGAAACTACATCGAAAGCGGCTTTCCCTGGCCCCTCCTCGGGGCACAAAAAAGCCGTAAAAAGGTCCTGGCTGCGCCCCTTCCTGCTTCCAGCTCCCCGCTTCCAGCTTCTCCTTGCAGCAGGTGTCGCGCTGCTCATCCTTTCTTCCTGCGGCTACCAGTTTTCCGGCGAGGGCCAGGGGCCGGAACCGGGACTTACCTGCATTTCCATCCCTGTCTTTAAAAACGACTCCTCGGAGCCCGATGCCGGGGCGATATTTGCCGGAGCGCTACGACAGGAGTTCATGAAAAAAGGCGATATGAAAGTGACCCCCGACGAGCAGGCGCAAGCCGTTTTCGAAGGGACCGTCAAGCGCATCTGGAGCATCCCGGTCGCCCATAGCCCCGTTTCCACCGTCTCCCAGAGAATCACGGTTGAAAACAGGCTCTATATGTCGGTCAGCATCCGTTGCGTGGACAAGAAGACACACAAGGTGATCTGGCAGGACCCCAACTTCACGTACTGGAAAGTCTACGAGGTAAACGATAATCCTTTGCAGCCCCAGCCCATAGCCGGCTTTGAAAACCGGCAGAGCGCGCTTCAATATATCGCCGGGGAAACAGCCAGGCGAGTTCATGACCGATTTTTGAGCAACTTCTGATGGACACCGAAGACTTTCTCAAAACGGTGCGCTCCGGGAAAATCGACCCGGTCTATCTTTTCACCGGCCCCGGCGCCTTCCTTATGGGGGAGGCCTGGAACAAGCTGCTTTCGGCTCTTCTGCCAAAAGGGGGTGGACACTTCAACGGCGAGCGGCTACAGGCGAAGGAAACGGACCCATCGGATCTTATCGGACGGCTTGCCGTGGTTCCCATGTTTGGCGGGCGCAGGGTGATCCTGGTTGAAAACGTAGAAATATGGGGAAAAACAGCGCTTTCGGCTATCGAAAACTTTGTGCGGCGAATCCCTTCCTCTTCCTGCCTGGTTATGACCGCTTCGAACAGGAAAAGCGTCGAAGGACTCGCCAAAGCGGTCGAATCCATTGGCAAAGTGGTCCAGTTTCGATCTCCCGGCGAAAGGGAAGCCCCGCGCTGGTTGACCGAGAGAGCAAAACAACTGGGGAAAACCCTCTCCCTCAAGGCGGCGTTTCTTTTGGTCGAAACTACAGGGGCCGATTTCCAATCCCTGGCCTCGGAACTGGAGAAGCTCTGCACGTTTGTGGGAGACAGGGAGCGGATCGAAGCCGAAGATGTCCTGGAGGTTTCAGGGTCGAACCGGACTTTTTCGGCCTTCGAGCTGCTCGATCAGATCAAGGGAGGGCAGGCCGACAAGGCTCTTTTATCGCTTCGAAGCCTGATCCTTTCCGGCGAACTCCCCCTCAAGATTCTTTCCACTCTTGCATGGCAGATTCGTATAATTTGGCAGGTCAAAGACGGTCTGCGACAGGGCATACCCGAATCCCAACTGGCAAAACGGATCGGAGCGCACCCTTTCGTGGTCAAAAAGGCGAGCGAGCAGGCCGGCCGCTTCACGGACGCTTACCTCTACAAGGTTATAGAAGCTGTCGGCCAGACCGATATAGCGATAAAAAGCACGGGGACCTCCCCCGAGCTGTTGCTGGAAGACCTGGTGCTTACCCTGACCCGGCCCGAGGTGGCCCGGGCAGCTAAACCGCGTTGACCCTGCGAGTGAGGCGCGAGATTTTGCGAGAAGCCGCATTCTTATGGATGACCCCTCTTGACGCCGCAACGTCGATCACCGAAACGGCCTTCTTTAACTCTTCGGCGACATTTTCGGAGCCCTTGGCGGCCAAGGCTTCATCGAGACCCCGTATAACGTTTTTCATTCTCGTCTTGCAGGAGCGGTTTCTTACCCGACGCTCCTCGCTTTGCCTTGCCCTTTTGATCGCTGACTTATGGTTTGCCAACCCAAATCTCCTTGAAATTAACGGTCTGAAATAATATTCTTTTCCTACTCAATCACACAAAGAGAATATGTATATACCCCAGCAAGCATAGATGTCAAGACGAGATTGGACGGGCGTCCTTGACCCGGGGGACACCACTCCCTGCTCCATCTTCGAATAACCTGGCCCTGACCTCGTCTTGGAATATTTTCAACTCCGCACCGTCTATGGATTCTTTCTCAAGAAGTATCCTGGCCAGCTTTTCGAGCATCTCCCGCTGCTCGGTTAGCATCTCTACCACCGCCCGGTGGGTTTCCTCGATCATGGCGCCCATCTCCTCATCGATCTGCTGGGCGGTCTTCTCGCTATACTCTCTTTCGCGGGAACCAAAGCCAAGGTCGAGGTGGGCCGAACGCCCCTCCCGCACGTAGGTCAAAGGCCCCAGCTTTTGGCTCATTCCGTATTCCATTATCATTCGCCGCGCGATATCGGTTGCGCGCATGAGGTCGTTTTGAGCGCCGGTGGAAATGTCTCCGAAAATGATCTCCTCGGAGACCCTTCCGCCGAGCAGCACCTTGAGCCTGGCAAGGAGTTCGGCGCGCGTCATGAGATATCTGTCTTCGGTCGGAAGCTGCTGCGTATACCCAAGGGCTGCGATGCCGCGCGGGATGATGGATATTTTACTGACCGGGTCGGTATTGGGAAGGGACATCGCAACCAGGGCGTGGCCGGATTCGTGGTAGGCCACTATTTCCTTTTCCTTGGGGTTCATCGCCCGGTTTCGCTTTTCGAGTCCTCCGATGATCCTGTCGGCCGCCTCCTGAAAGTCGGCCATCGTAACCTCTTCCCGATTTCGTCTTGCGGCAATGAGAGCCGCCTCGTTTATGAGATTGGCCAGGTCGGCCCCGACAAATCCCGGGGTCATGGCGGCGATCTTTTTTAAATCGACGTCCGGACCCAGTTTCACCTGTTGCGCATGCACGTGCAAGATGGCTTGCCTGCCTCTTATGTCCGGCTTGTCGATGGCTACGTGCCGATCGAATCTGCCCGGGCGCAGCAGCGCGGGGTCTAAAATCTCCGGGCGGTTCGTGGCCGCCATTATGATTACTCCAGACCGTGGGTCGAAACCATCCATCTCCACCAGGAGCTGGTTTAATGTCTGCTCCCTCTCATCATGGCCGCCAATCGGGTTAAGGCCGCGGGCCTTGCCCAAAGCGTCGAGTTCGTCGATGAAAATAATGCAGGGAGCATGATCTTTGGCCTGCCCGAAAAGGTCGCGCACGCGCGCCGCGCCAACTCCTACAAACATCTCGACAAACTCCGAGCCGCTCATGCTAAAAAAAGGCACTCCCGCTTCTCCGGCGACCGCGCGGGCGAGCAGGGTCTTGCCCGTGCCCGGGGCGCCCAGGAGCAAAACCCCCTTGGGAATTTTCCCCCCGAGCTTTTCAAACTTTCCCGGGGCCTTTAGAAATTCGACGACCTCTTCGAGCTCCGCCTTTGCTTCGTCTATCCCCGCCACATCCGCGAAAGTAACGCCGATCTCTTTTTCAGCGTAAATCTTCACCTTTGCCTTGCCCACAGAGAGCACTCCCTGGGGCCCGCCACCCATTCGCCGCATCAGAAAACTCCAAAAAAAGAAAAAAATCGCCAGCGGCACCACCCAGGTAAGCAACGTTGCGATCCACCTGTCGCCCGTTGAGCCGCTGAACTTGATTCCCTGCGCTTCAAGATCCCGCACAAGGTCGGGATCGTCCACCCGAATGGCGCTGACGGTTTTGGCCGGTTGTTTGTCGTCTTTCTCTTTCAGATTAGCCGTAACCAGATCGGGACTAATAACCACGGAGCCCACTTTCCCGCTCTTTATCAACTGTTTAAATTGCGAGTAGGTGACCCGGCTGGTTTCCTGTTGGGACAAAATGGTTTGAAACCAGAAGATCGCAAGAACGGCCAGGATGAAATACCAGATGGAAAAATGGACCTTTCGCTGGTCCGGTCCGCGATCCCTGTCGCCTGAAGGTCCCTTGAAATGATTCATAAATCTTTTGAAAGGGTCTTTATTTTCGTTTCCGGCCATTTTCCCTCATTCCCCCCAACAGTCATCATTTAAGGCCGCAGCCTGCCGCAATCTCGGGATTTCCACCGTCGCCCCCCCATGGCACAAGGATGAAACAGTCGGAATCTCTACAATATATTACACCCCGGCAACCGTGCAATCCAGTAAGACAAATAAAGAGCTCTTTTCGAGCGCCGAGCGGAAATACCCCGGAACATTATTTGCTTGCGCTCGCGGAACTTTATATTAGTATACACAATAGTTGCCGGGTATAAAATTGAGGAGGAAATCTCGATGCGAAAGATCGCCTGTTTTGAAGTGAAGTTTACTTTTCTTTTGATTTTTGCCGTTCTTGCTTTTCCCATTCTTGCCGGGGCTCAGATCTTTACCAATCAGCAGCGGACCGAAAGCGCCTCCGAGGGTCAGGTTCGAGTCCAGGACCCTTTTGAGCGTTCGAACAGGAAGATTTTTAACTTTAACGACCGGCTCTATTCCAAATACGTAAGGCCCGTAACCAATGTCTATTCGCAGTTGCCGATAACTATTCGCAATGTGTTCCACAACGGATTCGAAAACCTCGAGGACCCCTCGCGGTTCGTAAATTTCGTGCTTCAACAAAGGCCTCGAATGGCGGGCAACACGATGACACGATTTGTCATAAATTCGACGGTAGGCGTAGGTGGCATGTTCGATGTCGCTAAAAACGCGCTTGGAGTCGAGCGCCACAACGCTGATTTCGGCCAGACGCTGGGCGTGTATGGAGTGGATTCCGGACCGTATTTGGTGGTCCCGGCTCTTGGCCCCTCGGACACAAGAGATCTGTTAGGTTTTGCCGTCGATTCCGTAATGGACCCGCTCTTCTGGGTGCCGGGGCCTTTTTGGATCACCTATCCACCTGATTTCGTAAAATATATGGGCAAAGCCGCCGACCATATCGATGACTACGAAACAATGAAAAAAGCCGCCCTCGACCCGTACGTAGCCATGCGCGACGGCTACATGCAGTATAGAAAGAACGCGGTATCGAAAAAGTAGCCCCGCAGCCACCTGGATACATTGAAAAACAATAGTTATCTGTTGATTTTCGTTTACAGGTCACGTACAATGCTGCGGTTTTGCGTTAAGGGCGATTTGGGTTTCCGGCCTTACGGGACCTTTGCGCAAGTTCTCCAATAGCGCGCCTGGCTGGGACGAATTACGTGAAAGGAAACGGGGATGGCGGAAGGTCGTGTAAAGTGGTTCAATGAGCAAAAGGGCTATGGCTTTATAGAAGTTACCGGGGGACCGGACATTTTTGTCCATTTTAGCGCCATTGAAGAAAAAGGGTTCAAAACCCTTAGCGAAGGCCAGGAAGTGATGTTTGAGATTGAAAAGGGGCAAAAGGGTCCGCAGGCGGTAAACGTTAGAAAGCTCTAAGGGAAGGCTCCAAATCGATTGATAAATTCAAGGGCCGGCATAGCCGGCCCTTTTGCTTTTTACGCCACAAATTGAGTCCCTTGCCGTCTGCACTCATCGAGGGCCGAAGGGTGGCTGCGCACAGCCCCCTTTTCGTCGAGCTCTCTAAAACACAGTTCCCCCTCATAATCGACGTCGATGGCATCGAAGAAGTACCTGGCGGTCAAAATCGGACAATCGAAGAGTCGCTTTCCTCTCGTTGCGCCGGCACACAGGAAAAATCCCTTCCTGGGAACGGCAGGGGCGATCAGCCGGCCCTGTGACTTGTTTAGATTTTTCCGCATGAAAAGGGCCTGGCTCCGGTCCACGAAAAGCTTCGCCTGGCCGCTCACCCCATAGAAGTAAATCGGACTGGCGAAGACGATCCTCTCGGCCTTTTCCAAAAGCGGGTAGGACTTCGCCATGGCGTCTTTTTGGACGCAAACTCCATGTTTGTCGCAATAGCCGCAGGCCATACAGCCGGAGATATCGAGATCCCTTACATAAATCCTCTCCAGGTCGACATTGGCCACAGAAAGGGCACCCTCGATAAAGGCCTCGGTCATGAGATCGGTGTTGCCGTTTTTTCTTGGCGATCCGTATATTGCAAGCAAGAGCACTGTGTTCCTCCCGGCCCCTTAGACGTCAAGGCGACGCATCCACCCGAAGAGATCTTCCCTCTCCCCGTACTGTATGCCGATGATTTCATCGTAGAGCTTTAGAGCCCACGACCCCACTTTTCCATCGGATACCCGGTAGTTTCGGTCACGGTAGCAAATCTCGCCCACCGGCGAAATAACAGCTGCCGTCCCCGAGGCGAAAATCTCCTTTAGCTCGCCCGACCCTGCGGTTTCAATCACTTCCTCGATTGCGATGGGCCGCTCGGTGACCTTTATACCCCAATGTGTGGCGAGTTGCATCACCGAGTCGCGTGTAACCCCCGGCAGGACCGAGCCGGATAGCGGCGGAGTGATAAGTTCCTCGCCAATCCTGAAAAATATGTTGCTCGTACCCACCTCATCGACATAGCGCCTTTCTACGCCGTCTAGCCAAAGCACCTGAGTATAGCCTTTCTTCTTGGCAAGCTCGGCCGCGTAGAGGCTCGATGCATAGTTTGCCATCGTCTTCGCCTCGCCCACCCCGCCCCGGACCGTCCGGACGTATTCTTCGGACACATAAATCTTTACGGGATTAAACCCCTCGGCGTAGTAGGCGGCCACCGGGCCGGTGATGATGTAGTAGAGATACTCGTGGGCCGGACGCACGCCAAGATGTGGTTCGACAGCTATCATGGTCGGCCGGATGTAGAGCGAAGAGCCCACGCTGTGAGGCACCCAGTCTTTGTCCACCCCTATCAGCTTTTCGATGGCCCGCATCTGGAGGGCGGGGTCGATTCGGGGCATGCACATCTTTTCGGCCGAACGATTGAGCCTCTCGCAGTTCTGTTCGGGCCTGAAGAGCCATATTTGACCGTTTGCCCACCGGTACCCTTTAAGCCCCTCGAATATCCCCTGTCCGTAATGGAGCACCATCGCCGCGGGGTCCATGGCCAGGGGGCCGTAAGGGACAATCCTGGCATCCCGCCAGCCGCTCTGCTCCGTAAAATCGGCCATGAACATGTGGTCGCTGAAAACCCGGCCGAAAACCAGGTGCTTTTCGTCGGGCTTTGAGCGCCTCTTTGACGGATCAAGCTGGCGAACGCAAATCTCCATCTCTATTTTCCTCCTCATTAGTCTGCCGCAGGCGCCCAACTAAAGTCCCGCCGGCTTGTAACCGCTTACCGGCGCGCCCTCGCCCCTCATTGCAGGGCGAAATGGGGTGAGCGCAGGAATCGGCTTATCTGTTTGCTGTAGAGCTGCAAAGAAGCACGGCTATCAGGTCCCGGGAGCAACTGTTGTTCTTTTTCCTTATCCGCGCCGGCTGTCTTTATGATTATATTTTTTTCCACATAAAGCCTGAGAGCGTTATCGAAGGTAATCTTCGAAACGCATTCGGGTCTTTCGACAAGTCCCAATTTGAGCGCCTTCTGGCCCAGGCTAAGGATCTTTTTAATGAAATCTTTTTCCGAGAAGCTGTTTTTCTGAAGATAGCGCACGCCGCGCAACACCAGCCAATAGCCTTCGAAATAATTCCTTAGCAGCCCGTGGAAGGCATGGAGAGCCCGAAGCCCCCTGTGGGCCAGGATAAACGGCTGATCGCCTTCCCCCACCCGGTGCAGGAAGTCGAGTTCCTCAAAGATATGGAGCACTCCGTCCACGAGCTTCTCATCACTTAGCTCGTTGTCGTAGACGAACTCGAATTTAAAGAAGTTTTTCATAAAAACCACATCTTCGAGCGTCTGGCTCACACTGAAGCGGAAGGTCTGCTGGGCAAGAACCGATGTCGCCACGTAGGCCGCGGGGAGCAAGAAGTGGATTATGTTGTTCTTGTAATACTCAAGGGCCAGTCTTTTGCTGTCGTCAATCGTGAAGACTTCTTCCTCCAGATCGTCGTCTTCGTCCTTTAGCTTGCCGATGAGCTTGTTGCGCTCCATATTGCGAAGCGAGTCCTGAAGGCCGGGGCCAAGGTTTTGCATAGTCTTGGAAAGGCCAACATCACGGGCGGCGATGAAATCGTGAAATGTCTGCGAGATTTCCAGAAACTCGGCCTTGGAGATGCCGTGGTGGGGCAGCGCCAGCATTGCGGCCGAAGCCAGGGCGAAAGGAGTCACCACCGATTCCTGGTTTATGCAGTTTATGATCCGGTAAGCAAAATTACGGTACATCGCATGGCGGTCCTTGGGCGCCATTTTGCCAAGGCCGTAGTTGCAGCGCTCAAGGTATTGGCGAAGAGAAATCGGTTCGGCAAACTTGATGTAGGCCCTTCCGTATCGCTTTCGCAGGAATCGGCGAACATTTACGAGTTGGCCGAGGTTTTCCTCCTGTTTGGGACTCCCGGTAATTTCCTTGAGATAGGATTCGGCCTCCGGGATGCGGTCATAGCAGATGGAGGTGGGCACAAAAACCAGATCGCTGCAATACCCCTCCTCGACCGCCTGAATGAGGATGGCCAGGAGTCCGAGCTTGGGCAAAACGAGCTTGCCCGTCCGGCTCCGCCCACCTTCTATAAAAAACTCTATGTTGTGGCCCAGTTGCACCATAGTTTTTACGTAGAGCGCGAAGATCTCCGCGTAGAACTTCACATTGAAGGTGCGCCGTATAAAAAAGGCGCCTCCCATTCGAAAGATCGAACCCAGCGGCCAGAAGGCAAGGTTTTTTCCCGCCGCGATGAATGGGGCGTAGAGATTGTTGGAATAGAGCAACTGGGAGAGCAGAAGGTAATCCATGTGGCTCTTATGACTGGGGATATAGACGAGCGTGTTGTTGCGGGCAGCCTTTTTGACCTTCTGGAGGCTTTCGGAATCGAGTTCGACTCCATCAAAGAGGTTGTTCCAGACCCAGTTGAAAATCTTTGAGGCTATCTGAATAAAAGTCACATTGTAGTTGGCGGCAATTTCTTCGAGGTAGCCGTCGGCCTCCATGCGCACCTTCCATATTTCATGGGAACCGGACCGGGCGCGCCTCTCCATCATGGCCACGATCTTTGGATGGTGAAGGATTATCTCCTTCATCTCGAGTTTACTCTTGATAATCGGGCCGACCACGGCCCGTTTGATCTCGTCTACCGAATCGATGAGGCTGCGCCGCAGTTCAAAAATCTGCTTTCGCCTCGGCCAGAGTTCCTCGGAGAGCTCTGGCAGAATTTCGGTAACGTTTAGGGGCTCCCCGGTTTCGATCACCGCATAGGGATTTCCCCTGATAAAAGAAATCAACTTGCGCACAAATCCGAAATGTTTCCTCTGCCCCAGAAACATCTCAAAGGGCGCCCAACGATGGCGTCCCTCGGGACGCCTGTTGTAGAGCAAAACGACAGGAACGATAAAAATGGGCCTCTCGCAAGTTTTCTGGATCTCTATCAGGTGCTCGAGCGGATCGTTTCCCACGTGGACCGTACTGCGATAATAGCCCCGCTTGCCGACGAGGGAAAAAAGACCCGAGCAGCCTTCCTTTATCTTCTCGGCATAGTAGCCCCCGGTGTACGGGTCGGGGAAACAGCCCTGCCGCAGGAGGTGCACGAAGTTGCGAATAATGGTTTTTAGCGCATACCACCGAGGCTGCCAGGGATAGGGACGCTGGTCGAACATGAATACCGGCGAGGGCAGACCCAATTGATTAAGTCTCATACTGATATAGACAAAGTCGATCTGCGAGGGCTCTTTGATGGTATAGACAATGCTCCCCTTGCCGTAGAGTTGCCGCAGCGACTCCTGGCGGTCCTCGGGGATAGTCACGTGGCGCACCATCCGCTCGAACCATTTCTGCAGGGGAAACCGAGGTTTTACATTTATTGAAAACCCGTAGGAGTCCCTGCGAAACGACTCGGAACCTTTGGTTCCTCTATGTTTTAGCCATGCAATCACGATATGGTAATCTTCCTCCATGTGGAAGGATATAAACTATGGAGAGTATCAAAAATAGGGTTTAAAAACCAAGTTATTTCTAGCGCGGGGGTGCTTATACGCCGTCGGTTGCAACCGCCCTTCCGCCGCCGTTCCATGGGGCAAACCGGGTAAGGAGCACAAGGCCCGGGATGGCGGCAAAAACGGAAAGCGAGAAAAAACCGGTCCACCCCAGCGCCTGCGCGGCGGCCCCCATGGGAGCTCCCGCAACGACCCTGCCAACGGCCATAAAGCTTGTCAAAAGCGCATATTGGGTGGCCGTAAAACGCTTGTCGCAAAGACTCATAAGAAAGGCGGTAAACGCCGCATCCCCCATCCCGCCGCATATGTTTTCGATCCCTATCGCCACCATAAGGGCCGGGAAGCTTTTCCCGATAATCGAGAGCGCAGCCAGCGAAAAATTAGACAGCCCCTGCGCGCAGCCAAATACCCAAAGCGAGCGGTTTATGCCGATTTCCGATATGATGGTTCCTCCAACCAATGTTCCGACAATCGTACTGATAAGGCCGAAGACCTTGTTCACCATGCCAACGTCTGAGCGACTGAAACCGATGTTTAATAAAAAGGGCATCGTCATGGCGCCGGCCATGACGTTTCCCAGTTTGTAAATCAGTATGAAAAAGAGCATCTCGACTGCCCCCGAGCGCTTAAAGTAGCTCAAAAGCGGCCCCCATACAGCTTCTTTTAAGCTTTTGGGGGGCTCGACCCTTACCTCGGGCTCCGGGGCCAGGAACGTAAAGCAGGTGCTCATAAGCATTACAGCGGCCATTACGCAATAAACGGAACGCCACGGCATGTGATCGGACAAAATGAGCGCAGCCGCTCCGGAAACGAGCATGGCCAACCGGTAGCCCACAGCCCCGGCCGCAGCCCCCGGTCCCAATTCGTTTTTTCGAAGGACATCGGTTCGGTAGGCATCGATAACTATATCCTGGCTGGCGCTAAGAAAGGCCGTGACCATGGCCGCAAAAGCCACCAGGAAAGGCAGCGAAACCGGGTGGCACCGGCCGAGCAAAAAGATGGAAAGCGCGAGCAGCACTTGAATGGAGACGATCCACCCTCGCCTCCTTCCAAGCCATGGCGGCGTGAACCTATCCAGGAAAGGCGACCAGAAAACCTTGAGCGCATAGGGCAAGCCCACCAGGGAAAACATGCCTATTACGCCCAGGTTGACTTTTTCCGTCACGAGCCAGGCCTGAAGCGTCGAAGCTGTCAGCGCCAGGGGAAGCCCGGATGAAAACCCCAGACCTACCAGGCACAAGACCCGTCTGTTGCCGTAATTTCCGATCAAGTCGCCTGTTTTCAATTCCGTGGCCTTTTTCGATTCCGAATCTTGGCAATTTATCTGATATGAGCGCACGGAACAATCAAAATCGAGGAAGAAGCCGGGAGCAGGGAGTGTGAAGCAAAAAGAGGTTTTATCCCGAGGTCCTTTAGGAGGAAATGCAGAGGGAAGGGGGCAGGACATGCTCCCCGCTCCTGCTCCCGCTCCCGCTCCCGCTCCTGCTCCCGCTCCCTGCTCCCGCTCCCCGCTCCCTGCTTCCCGCTTCCCGCTTCCCGCTTCCCGCTTCCCGCTCCCCGCTCCCTCCTAAATATCGGTTTACCTCGGCGAGAAGTCATGTTTAATGTAGCTCTTCGACGCCTTTTTCTACTGGAGAATGCATGCTTTCGCTAGACGAGTTCGCAAAAAAATGGAAAATCGACCCCGCTCCTCTTAAGACCGTTGCCGGCCGCTACCCGTTCAAGCTAAATCCCTACTTCGAAGGGCTTATTCGGAATAAAGACGATGCCCTATGGAAACAGGCGATCCCCGATGCCCGGGAGATATCCGATCTTTCGGGCTTTGAGGACCCGCTTTCCGAAGAAGGCCTCTCGCCCGTACCCGACCTTGTCCACAGGTACCCCAACCGCGTCTTGTGGCTTGTGAGCAACCGGTGCGCCCTGCATTGCAGGTTTTGCACCCGCAAAAGAAGATGGGCCGGGGACGGGTCGCCCGAAAATCCTGTGGACCTAAAACCGGCCCTGGACTACATCGCCCGGCATGAGCAAATCGTGGATGTGCTCCTTTCGGGCGGCGACCCTCTTCTACTCCCCGAGGAGCGTCTCCATGAAATCTTAAGAAAGCTCCGGGAAATAGAACATGTGCAAATAATAAGGATCGGAAGCCGTGTTCCATGCGCCCTGCCCGGCGCAATTACTCCTCGCCTGGCGACGATGCTCGCAAAGTTTCACCCGCTCTTCATAAATATTCATTTCAACCATCCCGCCGAGGTTACCGCCCAATCCGCACAGGCCTGTTCGATCCTCGCAAACGCAGGCATACCCCTCGGGAGCCAGACCGTTCTCCTGCGCGGCGTAAACGATTCGGAAACCCTCCTTGCGCAACTCTTTCACAAGCTGCTCTCTATCCGCGTACGGCCCTATTACCTGATGCAAATGGACCTTACGGCAGGCACCGCCCACTTTCGCACCCCTGTTAGCACCGGGCTAAAGCTCCTTCGCATGCTTCGAAATCGGATTTCCGGGCCCGCGATGCCCCATTTCGTGATCGATCTGCCCGGAGGGCGGGGAAAAGTGCCCCTCCTGCCCAACACGGTCCGGGAGATAAACGACAAGGAGATGATTGTCCAAAACTATACGGGGGAGTCCTGTGTCTACCCGCTGCTGGACGGAGAGGATGAGGCGCTTAGAGTCGAATTGGCCAACCGGTGAGGGGCAAGGGGAGCGAGCCTGGCGCTACGGATGGGCGAAAGCAGAAGCCTTCGCCCATCCGTAGCTAACGATAACCTCACGCGTAACCCTTACGGATTTAAAAATTCTGGAGTTCATCGGCATCTAGCGCCATCACCTTCTCCCGGCGCTTTTCCGCGTCCGTCCCACCTACGTTTCTGCCGTTTCCGGTAAGCTTTGGGCTAACGCCTTTTTGCACGTGGCGCGTTGGCCGACAAACGGCAGCTTTTTTTTGTGGCGTGTCCGTATCGTTATTGCTTTTTTCTGTTCCGGAATTGCCCGAAGCGCCCACCAGGGCTCTTAGAGCGTCCACAATTCCCACCACCCGGGCGGCCTGGACGTCCATTTCCGCCGAGGCCGATGCAGTTTCTTCGGCGCCCGCCGAATTATGCTGCACAACCTCGTCCATTTCGCTCACAGCCTGGCTGATCTGCTCTATGCCCTGCGCCTGCTCAAGGGAGGCCGCCGAGATCTCGCCTATCAGTTCGCCGGTTTTCCCCACCCCTTCGGTAACCTCGTGGAATTCCCTTCCGACTTGTTCCACCAGGCCCGATCCCTTCCTGATTTTATGAACGGCGCCTTCGATAAGCGAGGCTGTATTTTTCGACGCCTCCGCCGCCCGCATCGCGAGGGTTCTGACTTCATCGGCAACCACGGCAAAGCCGGCGCCGACTTCTCCTGCGCGCGCCGCCTCGACCGCTGCGTTCAATGCCAGCAGATTGGTCTGAAACGCTATTTCATCAATGGTCTTTATGATTTTGGAAGTCTTTTCGCTAGCCGAAGATATCTCTTTCATCGAGAGGGTAAGCTCATCCATGGACTGACCGGAGCGAGCAACCGTCTCTTTGGTCTTTTTCATCAACTGATTGGCCTCACCGGCATTATTGGCGTTCTGTTTGATCATCGAAGATATCTGCTCAAGGGATGCGGAGGTCTCTTCAATGGCGGCCGCCTGCTCGGATGCGCCCTCCGCCAAGAGCCGACTAGAGGATGCCAGTTCCAAAGCGACGCAAGATACGCCCTCCGAAGCATTGGAGAGTTTTTTTGTCAAACGGGTCACAGGCCTCGAAATACTTCGCCCTATTGCTATCGACACCCCGGTTATACCCAGGGTGAGGATCAACAGCAGCACGAATTCCGTCGATATTTGGCGCACGACGCCGGATTTGATACGCGCGGTAGCCCCGTTTATGATTGCAAGTTCCTTTTGCTTCAGCGCCCGCACTACGTCGATTTGCTCCGTGCCATTGCGGAAGAAGACCTTGGGATCGATCCCGTAGCTGCCTTTGGCCGAATTTTTCAGGACAATGTCAAGAGCGTTGAAAACAGCAACACATCCTGGACTTTTCGGAAAAGAGCGGATTTTTTCCTTCATGTCCCGGCCAACACTAAGGGCCGGAGATTCGATACTTGAGCAGGCGCGCGATTTGAAATCCAAAACGCTTTGCACCTCCCGAAAGGAGATGGGACCGTTGGTTGCGAGAATACCGCTCAACGTGCCTCTTAGTTTAGCCAAATTTTCGCAAACGTTTTCAAAAAGGGCCACGTCCGCCATTAATTTGCCTATTCCCCCCGTGGTTTTCGCATTTACGCCCGCAGTTTCGGTGGCCAGAACAGCCCCGATAAGATGGGTATAGTCCTGGAAGCATTGCGCCGGGACAACCTTGCCGTCGACACCCTCACGCAGCCGGTCCAGTCGGGACAACGCCCGACGCGCCCCCTCGCTTGACTTGGCCGATATTTTCGCCCGGTCAAGACTTTTTAGAAAGGTTGCCCGAGCGGAGTCGGTTTTACTCCGTTGTTGGGTCATTTTCGACTGATCGCCGACTCCTGTGAGAAACAAAGAAGAATTTCCGCGCTCTTCCTGAAGAGCCGAAACAAGGGCTGAAGCGGAGTTGATTAGCCCCACATTCGACGCCATCCTGTTGGTTGCCTGCAAAACCCTCCATTCCTTTACAATCATAAAGGATGCAGAGACGATAAAAACGGCGATGGGAATAAAAGCCAACGTTGCGATTTTTCGATTTATAGTAAGATTCACTTGAGTTTTCCCTCAATTCCCCAAGCCGGGGGACCCGGGCAGGGCGATGATACTGGGGCACACAGCCGTTTTTTTTCGCACCGGGGTCCAGGATCTTGCCCATAAGAGCGTAGAAAATCAGTGCATTGCGCTAAGGATTAAACCTCTGCGCCCCGTTCAAGGCTTCCGGATCGACCTTGAACTTTGTACCTTTTAAGCAACTTGGCTTTGCCTCGATTTGTCAGGCCTGGAGGGACAGGTGAAAAGAACTTGAATACTACCGGGAGCCTGGTCTGCAAATCGTATCCGGACGATTATTTTGAATTATCGGCATTTACTGGTTACTACTTGAGCATAAATTGCATATTCTGCCGGATGGTTAGCCCGGGCAAGACCCGGCACAGGCTGGGGGGGGGGCCATTTACAAGCTGCATACTTACCCAATCCGGCCCTGCGCTTTAGAGTCGTCTCACGCCTGCCTGCCTTAGACCTGGCCGCCCAAACGCCAAATACCGGGGGGAAAACGCCCCTCTCCCCAACACGATCCGGAAGATAAAAGACAAGCAGGCGCAACGAGTCATTCATAGTCACACTAGACTCTGTAGCACCTCTTCCGATGGAGATTCACAATGTGATGTTGGGAATTGATCGCAAATTTTGGGCAGGAGCATGATCCGGATGATCCGGACCGATTCAAATTGAACGATGCCGAAAAACGAGCCTTGGATCTATGTTCGCTCGCACTACTCTTCAAATCCTCCATAGGACTGAGCTCGATCTCTGGTGAGAACGGAATCCGGGTGAGGCAAGATCAGGACAATCCGAGGCTGGAGGCTGGCGTCGGGAAGTCTCTACCCGTTTCTCGACCGAGAGGATGAAGCGCTTAGAGCCGCGAAGTGGATAAGCGGTAAAAAGCGGCAGGGGGCTAATTTCACAGGCAAGCGGGGCCGCCCCGGATCACTTTTGGTCCAGCGCCTTGCGAACGGCTTTTGCAAGCGCGGCGATCGAATATGGTTTTGTGATGACCTGGCAATTGACCTTCTCGCCGTCCCTCTTTGCGACCATATTTTCGCTAAATCCGGTGCACACGATGATCGGAATGTCGGGCCGAACGTCGAGGATTTTGCCGGCGAGCTCCATCCCGGTGATATGGGGCATGGTAATGTCGGTGATAATCAGGTCGAAGGCCAGGGGCTCCCTGTTGAAAGTCCGGAGGGCGTCGGGACTGCTCAGCTCGGTTCTCACCGTATAGCCAAGCGATTCGAGGATCGCCTTGCCCAATTCGGTTAAGGGCTTCTCATCGTCTACAAAGAGAATCCTCTCCTTGCCCGTGGGGAGCGTGTCGATCCCTTCGAGCGCCGGCGCCCGGGCTTCCTTGAGCCGTGGGAACCAGATGTGGAACAGGGTTCCCTGACCGGGCCCGCTTTCGACCTCGATCGCCCCGCCACCGGCCTCGACGATATTTCGGGCCACGGAGAGGCCAAGCCCCGTACCTTCCCCGACTTTTTTCGTAGTAAAGTAGGGATCGAATATCCGCTCCAGCGTCTCGGGCGCCATGCCGCAGCCGGTATCTCTTACGTCAAGGCAAATATAGGGCCCCTCCCTCACGGGCCGGCCGGCAACAGCCTTTGGCGCCACCTCCACTTTGCGCAACCCGATGGTCAGAACCCCGCCTTTGTCCCCCATCGCGTGAGCGGCGTTTATAACAAGATTCATCACCAGTTGGTGAATTTGCGTAGGGTCGGAGAGAATCACGCAATGGGCGGCGTCCCCGGCGATATCCTGGCGGATCTCGATTGTCGAGGGCAGCGTGGCGCGCAGCAGCTTCATGGCCTCTTTTACAATCAGCGCGAGTTGCACAGGCCTCTGCTCCTGTTCCCTCTGTCGGCTGAAAGTGAGGATCTGGCGCACCAACTCCTTCGCCCGCAGGCCTGCGGCAAGAATTTGCCCCAGACTTTTCTTCAGCTCCCGATTCTCACGGGCATGGGCCAGCGAGATCTCGGCATAGCCGGTGATGGCCATGAGAATGTTGTTGAAATCATGAGCGATGCCCCCTGCCAGCGTGCCAATGCACTCCATCTTTTCTGCCTGCCGCAGGCTCTTTTCGAGGTTCACCTCGTGGGTGACGTCCCGTATCACGCTCACATAGTTAACGATTGTACCCGATGCGTCCCGAACGGGAGAAATCGTGACCTCGGCATGAAACGGCGCCCCGCTTTTGCTCCTGTTCAACACGCGCCCCGACCACGCTCCGTCGCGGCCGATAGTTTGCATG
Source organism: Syntrophobacteraceae bacterium (assembly GCA_031292215.1). Classification (GTDB taxonomy): domain Bacteria; phylum Desulfobacterota; class Syntrophobacteria; order Syntrophobacterales; family Syntrophobacteraceae; genus SbD1. Next base: position 25,089 of record JARLHO010000056.1, read on the forward strand.
ACTGTCTCGCCCGGGGAATCGACCAAGTCCTCCCTGTGGCTGCCGAGTATTTCGCTCCTGTCATAACCGGTTATGCGCTCGAAACCGGCGTTCACATATTGAACAATCCAGTTCGCATCGTCTATGACGATCCCTTCGGCAACCTGCTCGATGGCCGTAGAAAGGCGCGCGCGCTCCGCCTCGACGCGCTCTCGCGCCGCAATGTCTTGCTCCAACGCGGACCGGGCCTGCTCCAGTTGCTCCATCTTGGCTTCGAGCTTGCGGATGAGCACTTCGTTGTATTGTTTCAGGCAACCGACCTCTTGCTCTTCCTGCCCGCCTGCGGAAGGCAGCGATAAATCCCCCGACCGGGCTACGGTAGGGGAGGTCGGCGCGCTCCTGGCCTCTTCGAGCGTCTCTCGAACAATCGCAAGGAGGGCGGCGGGCGGTTGCGGCTTTACGAGAAACCTCGCTGCGCCAAGGCCCATGGCGAACTCCCTGTCCCGTTGGTCGGTGTAGGTCGCCGTATAGAAAATGAACGGAATCGGCCGCAACCGCTCGTCCTTTTTCCATTCGCGACACAGGGTGAAGCCGTCCATCACCGGCATCAGGATGTCGGAGACTATCAGGTCCGGAGGGGATTTTCGCGCCAGCTCGATCGCCTCGACCCCGTTGGTCGCCGTTGCGACCTCGTAGCCAAATCCTCGAAACAGGGTCAAAAGAAGGTAGCGCGCCTCCTCCTTATCGTCTACAACCAGGATTTTCTCGGTTTTCATGGACGGCGCTCCCTCGGGGCGTTATCTACATATTGTTCGATCTGGTCAATGAAAGTCGCAGGCTTTATCGGTTTTTCTATGTAGCCGGTGCATCCCGCCTCCAGCGCTTTCTCCCGGTCTCCGGCCATGGCGTAGGAGGTAACGGCGACGATCGGGACATGGTCGAGCGCCGGATTTTTGCGGAGTTCCCGGGCCACGGCGTACCCATCCATGGTGGGGAGCTGGATATCGAGCAGGATCAACCGGGGAAGCTCGTCTGCGGCAAGCTTTACGCCCTGCGGGCCATCGAATGCCTCAATGACCAAGTATCCGTGTTTTTCGAGCAGAAAGTTCATGAGGTAGCGGTTTTGCTCGTTGTCCTCGATGAGAAGGACTTTTCCCTTCATGATTTCCCCTTTTCTCAGGCCGGCAGGGAAAACGTGAAAACGCTTCCCTCTCCCCATTTGCTCTCGGCCTCGATTGTACCGCCGAGCAGTTCGGCGATCCTGCGGCAAATCGCCAGCCCCAGGCCGGTGCCTTCGTGCTGACGCGACAGCCCCGTGTCGATTTGCCGGAAGGGCAGAAACAAGGCATCGAAATCCTCGGGTCTTATGCCGATGCCGGTGTCGGCTATCGCTATGCGGATTTCCGGGCGTGAACTACCCGGCGGGGCGTGATCGAGCCGCGCATCGAGCCTTACCCCGCCCCGGTCGGTGAATTTGACGGCGTTGTTTAGCAGGTTCAGCAGCACCTGTTCGAACCGGCGCGAATCGCTCGAAAGCATGTCGACTTCGGGGGAGATTTGCGCGCGCAGGCTCAGCCCCTTCTTTTCCGCAAGGGGCCGGGCGATCCCAAGGACGTTTTCGATGGAGGTCCGCACAGCGAACGGCTTGATGCCGACCTCCAACTGTCCGGCTTCAATCTTGGAAATATCGAGCACGTCGTTAATCAAGCTGAGCAGATGGCTGGAACTTTTCTCCACCATTTCCAACTGCTTGCGCTGCTCTTCGCTCAATGGGCCCGCCAGCCCCATGAGAATGACGCCGGTAAAACCAATGATGGAATTAAGGGGGGTACGCAACTCGTGCGACATCGTTGCCAGAAAGGCGGACTTGAGGCGGTCGGCAGCCTCCGCGCGGTCCCTTGCAACAGCCAACTGGGCAGTGCGCTCGGCCACCCTCCGCTCCAGTCCGGCGTTTAGCTCCCGGATGGCCAGCTCCGACCTTTTGCGGTCGCTGATATCCTCGATAACGACAAGCATCCGCTTGAATCCATCCAGGGGTATGAGCTTGCTGCAAAGATTTACTGCAATGGATGCGCCGTCCTTGCCCCGGAGCATCACCTCGCCGCAATATTGCCCCTTCTCGCGAAGAGCCTCGATCATCTGGTCTCGCTCTTCATAGTTGCACCAAAGACCCAGGCCCGGGGAGGTTTGACCGACCATCTCCTCGCTCACGTAACCGAGGACCGCGCCAAACGAGTGATTGACATGGAGTAAGGCGCCGTCTTCGGGCCTGCTGATGCACACGCCCAGGGGGAGCATGTCGAAGATGGCCTCGAATCGCTCGCTCGATTCGCGCAACTCGGCTTCGGCAAGTTTTCGCTCCGTAACATCGCGCACGACAACCTGGACAAGAGTTTCCTCTCCCAGTTCGAGCCGGTTAAGGCTCACCTCGGCCAGAAACCGCCCCCCGTCGGCCTTGGTGTGCTCCCATTCGAAAAACTGCGGCCCCTCGGACAGGGCCTGCGCGATCTTTTCCCTCGCCTTCTGCTCCGAATTCTGTCCGTCGGGCTGGACAAGCGGCGAGAATCGATGGAGCGGAGCGCCAACCACCCGGTCGCGGTCACGGCCAAACATGGTCAACGCCCGGGCGTTGCAGTCGATGAAGCGTTCCCCGCTAATAAGAAGTATTCCATCGTTGGCTGTCTCGAAGAGTATACGGTGCCTCAGCTCGCTTTTGCGCAGAGCCTTCTCGATAAGCTTTTGCTCACTTTCCAACCGCTTCCTGTCGGTTACGTCCGTTAGGACGGCTATGCGGGCCGCGGTGCTCCAAAAGGTTATGTCGTCCGATTGCGCCACGATGGTTATCATTGTCCCGTCGGCTTTGCGGTGGCGCCACTCCCCTACGTAGGCGCGCCCCTTGAGGCCGCTTGCCACCTTCGCGATCCGCTCTTTATCCTCTTCCGGGTAGAGATCCATTAAAACCAGAGCCAGGGCCTCTTCACGACTGTAGCCGTAGTGGTGGACGAAAGCCTCGTTTACCGCCAGCATCTTGAAGGTCTCGCGCTGGTAGATCAGCATCGGGACAGGATTGTGCTCGAAGAGCAGGCGGTACCTGCGCTCCTCTTCCCGCAAACTTTCATTGATTCGATCCAACTCCCCCGTGCGTTGTCTCACCCTGCGGCTAAAGACCGCGACCGCCCCCAGGCTGGCCAGCAGCGAAAAGCTCATCAAAAGCCCCGTCAGCTTAAGCCATTCGGGAATGTCGAACCGAACCTTTTCCGAGGTCCAACGCCGCAAGCTCGCATAATAGGCAGATTGCGGATCGGCCTTCATCCCGGCCAGGTGGCGATCGATTGCGTCCAGGACGTCGCGGGGCGCATTCCGAGGGGCAGCGAAAAAAAAGGGGGCGGGGTCGAAGATGACGGGGGTGCCAACAAGCCCGTACGCGCGAGCTTTCATCAACCCATAGAACCGGTTTGTGACTCCGGCGTCGGCACGGCCGTCAGCGACCATCTCGAATTCGGTTTGGTAGTCGGCGACCGGAATCAGGGTGAGATGCATATCGAAGCCGCCGGCGAGGGTTTTTAAGGTTTGGAGCTGGATGGACTGGGCGAGAACGGCTACCCGTTTCCCCTTAAGATCGAGGATTGTGCGGATGTGACTCCCTTTGCGTGCGTAGACCTGGGACCAGACAGAGAGCACCGGGACCTTGTTAAAGGAGTAGAGCGCCTCCCGTTGGGCAGTGTAGGCGACATCGGGCATGAGATCGATTCGGCCCCGCGCCAGCCGATCGAGCCCCTGCTGCCATGTCCCCTTCACATAGGCGATCTTCCACCCCTCGGCCTTTGCGATTTGCTCGATGATATCGATGAAGATGCCCGCAGGCCGACCCGATTTTTCCGAAAAGACCTTCGGCGGATTTTCGTAGACCCCTACTTTTATTGTCCGCGAATCGGCGGAGGCCCAGGATGCGGGGAGGACGGCAACCATCCAGAGGGCGGCAAGAAATATGGCGCAAATCTTGTGGACCCACGCCGTGTCCTTAACTTTCTGCATCCTGGATTCTCCTCGGCCCCACAACCTCCGCCGAAACGTGGGAGAACCCTCCCGCCTCTCGGTCAGGAGACTGGGAAAGGTCCAGAGTCCCGGGCGTTATTATAAGGGGTATGGTCACGGAAAAAAACAGCACGCAAAGATTGAATCCTACCGATGCATGGATTGAGACGCAAGGGAAAAAGAGAGGCAAGGCGATTGGAACTTGCGCCGGGGAGCGCAGAGGCGGGAGATACAAAAAGGATGTGCTGCGCCCCGGCGCAGGGCGCGTAAGCGCGTTGCGCCGGAGAGTTTATACATTGGGAAAGCCCATGCTCACCTGCTGATGGCCACTTCAACCACAGGGGAGCCTTCTGTGGCTACTCCCACGGAGGAGAGCTCAATTTTTCGGGTCTCGGGACTAAACAACAGACTGGCGAAAGTAATCGCTGCCCCTATTGTCAGGACAACCGCAGGGGAGAGCCACATGTCCTGTTTTTCAATAGCTGCGATCGCGGGTATTCGGTGAGCCCACCACACGTAAACGCTAAACCAGGCGCCCAGAAGCGCCCCCGAAGAGTAGCCAAAACCTACTCCCACCGCTCGCCTCCTGGTTGGAAACCGCTCTGCAAGGTAGGCCGGCACTACCCCCCAGGCAAGCTTTAGCATTGCGGCCATTATCGCTCCAACAACCGCAAGCCCGACATTGCGGCTGATAGCCGCATGGTAGAGAACATAAAAGGAGGGAACGCCGAAAAGAACCAAAAAGACGCAGTAGTTCATGGTGAGACGTTTTCTGCCCCAAAAATCCGAAAGCCACCCGTAGAAGATATATCCCAGGAAAGCCATAAAGAGGGCGAAGCCGTAAATGAGGCTGTAGGTCGTAGTATCAAACCCACGTCCCCCAAGGGTCAGGATATTGGGAAGAAATCCATACACGGAATAATCGGTTAGGAAAAGCCCGGTCATAAAGGCGAAGACCTGCAGAAAATCCCAGAGCGCAGGAGGTTTGAACATGCTAAAAAACGGGGCTTTTTCGATTTTTCCCATCGCTTTATTTTTTTTGTATTCAGGCGACTCAGGCAAAGACTTTCTGATATAGAGCGCAAGGATAACCGGCATGATACCGCTCATAAACGCCAACCGCCAACCGTATTGGACCATTGCCCCGTTGCTCACGAAGTGCGAAATCAACGCGAACACCACGGAGGCAAACACATACCCCAGGGGAAAGCCCGATTGAATGAAGCCTCCCACCAGGCCGCGACGTTTCGAAGGAGAATGTTCGATGGCAAATGTATGGCCAACCGCGTATTCTCCACCGAAAAAAACTCCCATGACAAATCGGAGCACGCAAAAGATCACATAAGCCCAAACCCCGCACATTGCCTGCGTCGGCATAAAAGCCGAGAGCAGCGAGATAAGGCCGACGCCTCCTATGGTGAACACCAGCAAAGCCCGACGGCCGATCTTATCGGCGTAATGGCCGAAGATGGCCGAGCCTACGGGCCGTGCCGCCATCGTTATGGAATAGGTAAAGATGATCGTAATATACTGCCAGGCCGCGGAACCGTGCGGCGATGTGAAAACTTTTACCAGAATCGGGGCCATGATAAGCACAAGGGCCATATCATAGGCGTCGAGCATGAAGCCCAAAAACTGTGACATCATCGCCATCCTGGTATCTTTTCCTAGTTTCGTCTCGATTTGCGCCGACATGACAATAGCTCTCCTCTGTTAGTGGCCGTTTTGGAATTTTCCTAATGAGGGCAAAAAGTTATTTTAGGATAATACGTTCTCTTTGCCCCTTGATCGGGGCCCGGACGGCAGGCATAATGAGCAAGGAAAATGCCAGGAAAGCGCGCGCGGCGCCCGCGGCAGGTTTGCCGCACCTCCGATGACCGTTCCAATTAAGTTTTGGGCTCTTCCGGCCACCAGGCAAACATCGATTCGCCGGGATTGCCGGCCACCAACGGGCGGCGAATTTTCGTCTTCGCTAAAGACCCCGAAGAGGTTGTGAATTACTTTGAAACTCTTGCGTGGCGCCAATGTGTCGGAAATGGCGAAAAGCCGACACCGTCTGGCGAAAATCCGCCACATTTTGAGGGGGTTTTCTATTTAGTGGTTTTCAAAAATCGGCCTCCTGAACCAGGGGGCCGATCGCCGCAGCTGCGCCAGTCCGCGGCCTACGTTTTCGCCCCTTGAGAGGCTTGCCATGAATTTGCGGTTCTCCATCGCCAAAAAATTCGTATTCGCGTTTCTCCTGTTAGCCTTGGCGCCCATGGTGGTGCTTGGCTTCTGGACTTTGCGAAGTATGAGGCAGGTGGGGCAAGGCGCAATAGAGAGCTCCACAGCTCTTCTGGAGAGCCGGGCCGGCCAAGCCCTGGAACTGCGCGCCGTAGATCTTGCCAACCGAGTCAGTCAACTTCTCCAGTCGTGCGAAGCCGATCTGCTGACACTCAAGATGCTGCCGCAAAACCCCGAGGTTTATCGCAGGTTCTCTTTCAACCACCAAAGAGACATTTGGGTCCGCGATCTGGCAAGCGGCAATCCGACGGGAATTCACAAGATAATCCCGCTCTATAAGGAAATCGCCTTTATTGATGCCGGCGGCATGGAACGGGTGCTCATCGCGGACGGGCAAATCGTTGACTCATCCAAACTGCGAAATGTCGGCAAACCCGAAAACACCACCTACAAGTCGGAGAGGTATTTCGGGGAGGCTTCAAAGCTTGCATCGGGCGAGATATGGATTTCCCACCTGCGCGGGTGGTATGTCAGCCGTGAGCAAGCCCTGCGCGGCAGGCGATATGAAGGGGTCATCCGTTTTGCAACCCCTTGCAGGGACAGCCGGGGACGCCTGGAAGGGGTACTGGTGCTTTCCCTGGACTCACGGCATTTAATGGAGCTCACCTCGCATGTGCTGCCCTCCGCGAAAAAGTCGGGATTCCCAACGTATTCGAGCGGTAACTACGTCTTTCTCTTTGATGATGAAGGCTGGATCATTTCACACCCCAAGCCCTCGGACATTCGAGGCGTTCTTCCGGATGGAAAGAGTTTTAGCACATCGCCTGAGTCCTACACCCGAGACAAGCTTCTTGCGGGCCTGGAGCCTTTCAATCTCGACCACGTAAAGTTTATAAACCCCAATTATCAGTTGATTGCCAAAGAGGTGCGCGCGCTGCGCTCGGGAGTAACGAGCACCTTCAACGTGGCGGGGACTCCGAGGATAATGGCCTATGCGCCGATACTCTGCGACCGCCCCCCTTACAACCGCCATGGCATATTCGGAGGAATCACTGTCGGGCTCGAAACGGAGAAGTTCAAGGAGCCGGCGCTGCTGGCCAGCCTGAAGATAGACGAGATGGTCGCCAAAACCAAGCGCAACAGCATTTTTGTCCTCGCCGGCTCAACGCTTCTTGCCATCGGTCTTGCCCTCGTCCTTTCGAGGACATTTACCCGGCCGATCCTCTATCTTGCCGCCAAGGCCAGGGAAATTGCGTCGGGACGCATTGTGGGCGAGGTGGCCGTTCGAACGGGGGACGAGTTGGAGGTGCTCGCCGTTAATTTCGCCCACATGGCAAGCCAGATCCTCGATCACCGCAAAAGCCTGGAGGAGTCGCTCCGCGAGCTGGCCCAGTCCAAAATGGCCGTCGAGCGCCACACGGAGCAACTCGAAAAGCAACTGCGGGTCCTAAATAACATTCATTACCTCAGCCAATATCTTAGCACAGTCTATGACCACGATCAGGTGCTGCGCACAGTCCTAAAGAGCTGCGTGGAAGGCCTGGGCTTTGACCGGGCAATTCTCTATCTGTTCGACAACCGGTCTAACCGATTGGTCTGTCACAATACGTACGGGTTTTTGGCCGAGGAGGAAAAACTTGCCGTAGAGGCCTCCTACGATATCGATCTTCACGATTGCATCCCTACCAGGGCGTTTCGCGACTCGAAGACAATTTTCGTAAGGGACATCCGTTCGGAAAAGCAAGCCACGCCGCTCGATCTACAGATCTTCAGCAAGGGAGGGAGCGACTTTTTTGTTTTTACGCCCATAAAAAGCCAAGGGTCGGTCAAAGGGGTTCTCGGCGCAGACACCAAGCTCTGCCGGCGCGAGATTAAACAAATCGATGTCGAATCCCTTGAGATTCTAGCAAATGATGCCGCCCGTGCGATGGAACACTCCGAACTCTACAGCCGCCTGGTCTCGGAGCGCAATTTCATTGAATCCATCGTTACCCATATAACCAATGGGATTATAACCCTCGACGCCGGGGGAAAAATCAGCTGGTTTAATCCCTACAGCGAAAGGGTATTTGGCTGCAGGCGCGAGGAAGTCCTGGCGCTGCATTACAGCGAGGCTTTCGCCTTGCTGCCGTCCTGGGTCGATACTATTGACAAGAATTTTGCCTCCCCGGATGGAAATCCCATCGAAGTGCGGACCGTTTTCCCGGACGGCAAAGAAAAGGTCCTGGACGTCCATTTTTCGACCATCCGGGAAGATGCTTTTCTTTTAATTATCCAGGATATCACTCAGCGAAAGCTCATGGAAGAGCACCTTCGCAGATCGGATCGGCTGATCAGCCTCGGGGTGGTGGCCGCCGGGATTGCCCACGAAATACGCAATCCTTTGACCGGAATTTCGCTGTTATTAGACGACCTGCACGACCACCTCCATGAGATGCCCGAAGAACGGGAACTCATCTGGAGATCGCTCCAGCAAATCGACAGGCTCGAAAACCTTGTAAACGGCCTGGTGGATTTCGCCGTCCCCTCGAGCCGGATGAAGTTCGAGTTGCGTCCCCTGGGCGGGGTATTGGAAAATACCCTGTTTCTTACGAAAAAATTGTGCAAAGACAATAATATTTCACTCTCGGTAAAGACCGAGGAATCTCTTCCCCGGCTGCGCCTGGATTCCGAGAAAATGCAACAGGCCCTTTTAAATCTTTTGATGAACGCCATTCAGGCCATGGACAAGGGCGGCGCACTGAGGATCGAGGTAAAAACCATTTCGCCGGAAGAGCTCGGCGAGTCCCGTTCTTCGGTGCGAATAACGGTGGAGGACACCGGACGGGGCATTGCCGCCGAGGATATCCCGTATGTATTCGATCCTTTCTTTACTCGCGGCAAATCGGGTTGCGGCCTGGGGCTGGCTATCGTATACGGTATCATAAGAGAACATGGGGGGCGGATTAGCCTCTCCAGTAAGCCCGGCAGCGGAACCACTGTCCGGGTCGATCTGCCCGTAGTGGAATCGGCCGGCGCTTAGCTGCCCGAATGAGCCCTTCCAAATCGTGCCAACCGGCGGCGCAGTTATGCCGCCGGTATTGCGCGCGCAAGAGATGGCAAAGATTATGGAAAAGATACTTATTGTAGACGATGAAGACTTCATCCGAGAAAACCTGGAGAGGATCCTCAAGGAAGAGCGCTACCGCACCGCAATCGCCAAAAACGGGGAAGAAGCCCTTTCGTTTCTCAAAGAAGCCTCCTTCGACCTGGTATTTCTCGATTTGAGGCTGCCGGACATCTCCGGCATCGAGATCCTAAAAAAAATCAAGGAATCCGATCCCGATCTGCTGGTGATCGTTATGACCGGATACGCTTCGGTGGAATCCGCTGTCGAGGCATTGAAGTCGGGGGCCTACGACTACATAAAGAAGCCCTTCAAAGCCGATGTGATAAAGCTTATTGTAAGGCTTGCCCTGGAGGCGCAGAGCCTCAAACGGGAAATCCTCTCGCTCAAAAAACAGCGAGAAGGTGCTCGGGGCAACCGGCCCGTCATCATTTCGAAAAGTCTTGCGATGAAGGAGGTTTTGATCCAGGTCCGCGAGGTTGCCAAGCATGCCGAGACCACCGTTTTGATTACCGGAGAGACGGGAACGGGAAAAGATCTTGCCGCGCGCGCCATTCACGATCTTAGCTCCAGGGCCAACCGGCCGTTTATCGAGGTCAATTGCGCAACCCTTCCGGCAAACCTGCTCGAAAGCGAGCTGTTCGGTCATGAGACCGGAGCGTTTACCGGCGCCAGGGGCAGGAAGATCGGACTCTTCGAAGCCGCGAGCACCGGGACTATTTTTCTCGATGAAATCGGGGAAATGGAATTGGGGCTGCAGGCAAAACTGCTTCGAGTGCTCGAAGACAAAAAGATCCGAAGACTTGGAGGAACGCAACTGCATGAAATCGATGTACGCATCATTGCCGCCTCAAACCAGGATCTGCGCGAGGCCATAAAGGCCGGCCGTTTTCGTGAAGATCTCTTCTACAGGCTCCATATCGTGCCGATACATATGCCGCCCCTAAGAGCTAGACCGCAAGACATCCTCGCCCTCTCGAACCATTTCCTCTCCGAGTACGCAAAGAAATTTTCCCGAAACTTCGAAGGCCTCTCCAGGGAGGCGGAAGTTCTTTTGCAGTCTTACTGCTGGCCGGGCAATGTCCGCGAGTTGCGCCACGTGGTGGAAAGAATCTGCATTATGCACGACGCCAAAGTCCTGGGTCCCGAACATCTGCCCAAGGAACTCACTCCGCAGGTGTGTGACACAACCCTTGCCGCCGACCCCATGCATTTCCCTCTCCCGCCGGGAGGATTCAAACTCGATGAGATGATCGAGCGCTTTACTCTTCATCTGGTAGTCGAGGTCATGCAGAGAGCCGAGGGAAATATTTCAAAGGCCGCAAAACTTCTGGGAATCCCAAGGGGGACGCTTAGATATAAACTGGATAAATTTTCACTCGAAGGATATCCGGGAGAAAAGAAGCCGATTTCTTCGCTATAAATCCGTTGCGTGATCCTCAGAGTCGAATAAGGACTACGCCTGCTATGAGCAGCACGGCCCCGGCAAGACGCGGCAGGCTGACGGGATGAGGGACAAGCCCCAGGCCTCCCCACTGGTCGAAGGCAAGAGAAGCCAGCATTTGTCCGGCGACGATAAGCGCAATCACTGTCGCCGCGCCAAGTCTTGGCAAGAGCACTATGGCCGTCACAATATAGACGGCTCCGAAAAATCCCCCGGTCCACATCCACCAGGAGCTTTTGGCCATGGAAAAAGCGCTCATCCACGGCGCCCTCATTACCAGCAGGACGGCCGCCATGGTGATAAGTCCGCCAAAATAGCTGATACATGCCGCCCATGGCGCCGATCCAAGACAGCGAGACAGGTCGGAGTTTAGCGCCTGCTGTGTTACGAAACTCACTCCGGCCCCGATTCCCAGCAAACAGAATCCGAGCAACTCGATAAGTTCCAGCATACCCCTCCCCTATCCACAGAGCGCATTTGCACCCTATCCGAGATTTGTCCATGGTTAACATTCTTTCCCGAGGAGTTGGCGCGCGTCATTGCCCCAGTCCCGGACAGTCTCCAATATGACTTTTGGCTATAATGCCATGTCTTTATGATTCTGACGGCGACAGGCCGGTCCTTACCTTATCGTAGGTTTTGCGACCGTAGAGAAGGATCAAAAGGGCGACACCCATGCGGTGATGGAGAAGCCGC
>JARLHO010000057.1 GCA_031292215.1 Syntrophobacteraceae bacterium
AATCTCGGGAGCCTGGTGGCTAAAGGAAAACGCTGACAATATGTTAGCCCTGCGAACCACAAGGGCGAACTCCGATTGGGGCAACTACTGGCGTCAGTGCGGCGAAGAAGCCGCTTAGCGTATCAGTTCGAATTACACCCGTTGCGTCATCGCAGCCCTCCAGGATTTTTTTTACCTGGGCGGCGTCCTTTTCGGGAAACGAGAGTGCGTCCACGAGTTTGCGCTTTCTCGTGCTACAGAATAGCTTCAATTCCCTTGCGCCGGATCACGTTCAGCAGTACGAGCGCTGCGCCTGATGGCCGTTTTGCACCTCTTTCCAATTTTGAAACATAGCCGACCGTTACGTTGAGGTAGTCCGCAAAAACCGATTGGCTCATGTGTGCTTGTTCGCGGATCGTGCGGATATCTTCACCGCTTAGCGGCGCAAGGTCTGGTTTCTCTTCTTCGCCAAGATGGCGTTTGGTAATTTTCTTGTAGGTGTTTTCTTTTAGCAAGCCGCCAGCATGCAAATCCTCGGCGGTTTCCAATAACGCCTTCGTTAACCGACTCATCTTCTTTTTCTCTGTGGTCATAGCTTCACCTCTTGCAATCTTCCCTCTCCGACTTGTTTTTCAAGACATTCCGCCGTGGAATCGAACAAGTCGGCCGCGACGTTTCGAATGGATTCCAGTTCGTCATCTTCAATATTGTCGCGTTCCTTTGCTTGATGACGCCACCACCCCAATCAACGTCTATAATTCCGCGCTCGGCCCGTTCGATGGCTTCGCACAAACTTTTATCGTCAATTCGTTCGCGCCGCGCATAGCGTACAAACCACTTCGTTTTGAAGATTTTCACCCTTTCCCCTCACATTACATACTATAGTACATTGGACCATAGTAATCCACCCTATTTGTAAAGCCCCTTTGTGTCAAAAATTTTGATTTGTGCATAAGGAAAGTCTTAAACCTCGTTATAGCGTTCAACCAGGTCATTGACCGCCGTGCGCAGAGATTGGCCGCAAACTGCTTTGGAAAATCCTTGTTGCTCCCTTCGCGGCTTCGCGTGCGAAAAATACTCGTTTCCCGCCCCCCCCGGCCGTGCAAAAGCGCACTTGCCAAAGATTGCCCGCGAACATAGTTTTTATTTATGTATTTTCAATATTTGCAATTGGTTTGCCAGATATCTTAATCCATTTGCGGAAAGCAGGAGAGAGGCAATGGGAACACAAGGCGGGGGTTCCGAGGCGAGAAACCTTAAATTCGATAAGTACCGGCCGGTGATTTTTGACCCCTCAACGGTTATTTCCCGCGGTTTTCTCGAATTTTTGCTCCCTTTACACAAAGAATTCACGCTGCGGCAAACGGCTTTGGCTGTTAAGCGGGATCGGGTGCTCGCGGATGCCCATAAGGGCGTTTTTCCAAACCACCTTCCCCCCTCGGAGGCAACGACCGGGGAGTGGCGAATAAGTCTTCCGGAGTGGTGCGGGGACCAAAGAAACCAGATGACGGGTCCCTCAGACGATGCGGAGCTGGCGGTAAAGATGATCAATTCGGGGGCTCCGGGCGTGATGCTCGACCTGGAAGATTCGATGGTGAACGAGTGGTCGCATGTAATGGTGGGGATTTTAAACATCCTCGAAGCCCTAAGAGGGGAGCTTTCCTATTTTGACCAAAAACGGCGGACACGAGTGGGAATAAAGCCCGGCAAAACGCTTCTGTGGGTTCGCCCAAGGGGGCTTCATTTGAGCCAGGAGGGGATACTGCCCGATGAAAAGGAAAAGGTAGCAGCGCCTCTTTTGGATATGGCGGCGATCGTTTACTCCATCGACCCCGATGAATTACGGCATCCGCTTTTGATCTACATTCCGAAAAGCGAATCCGCCGAGGAGGCTCTGTGGTGGCGGGACGTTTTCCGCGCGCTCGCCAGGGCCAAGGGGTTGCCGGAAGACTACATCAAGTGCATGGCCCTTGTGGAATCTCATCCCCTGGCTTACCAGATGGAGGAGTTCGCGTTTATCCTGAAAGACCATCTGCTGGGGTTAAATCTTGGCCGCTGGGATTACATGGCAAGCCTTATCCACTTTACTCTGCGCGATCCGAAATGGGTTTTGCCCGACCGCAATACGATCCCCCATGATGTTTCTTTCTTTCAAAGACTTCGCGATCTCATGGTCGAAATTTGCCACCGGCGCGGCATGCTTGCCATCGGCGGCATGACCGCCCTCTATCCCAGTAGGACCGATGGCGAGCTAAACGAGCGCGCCCTTAAGGTATTGGCCGAAGACAAGAAAAACGAGGCGAGTTGCCTCATGGACGGCGCCTGGACGGGACACCCGGATCAAAACGAAATCGCTGTGAGTCGGTTTCCCTATCCCAACCAGGGTTTTGCCCGCAGGGCTTCGGTTGAGCGCTATCCAGACCTTAGACCAACGCCTTGGGGAATTGGAAGGATAACACTTGAGGGCTCCCGAGCCGCGGCGCGCACCGTGGTGCGGTACCGAAACGGGGTGTTGCACGGAAAAGGCGCGAGCCTTCTCGACGGATATATGGAGGATCTGGCCACCGACCGCATCTACCGCTTGATGATTGCTCAACGAACCATCCACGGGGTGAAGCTGGACGTGGCCGGGGGCAATCCCGTCGAGCAGACGCCGGAGCTGGTCGGAGACATTTTCGATGAGCAACTCGACCGGCTGCTCTGCGAACTGGCGCCGGGAAGCGAGCCGGGCGAAGCGGAAAAACTTCGGCAGGCCCGGCGGATAAGCGAGGAGATGATTGCCAATGAATACAGATGATCGCAATCGAAAACCCGTCCCCCAATGGGACGAAGAGCGCTGGAAAGGGATTGAGCGTCCCTTTACGGCAGCCGATGTAGGCAGGCTGAGGGGGTCGATAAAAATCGAGTACACGCTTGCCGACCGGGGGGCGCGCCGGCTATGGGAGTTGCTGCGCACCGAGTCCTACACTTCGGCGCTGGGGGCTCTTACCGGCGCCCAGGCCGTCGAGCAGGTCCAGGCGGGACTAAAGTCCGTCTATGTCAGCGGGTGGCAGGTGGCAGCCGACAACAACACCATCGGCCACACGTATCCCGATCAGAGCCTGTACCCGGTCGACAGCGTTCCGAGCCTGGTTCGAAGAATCAATAACGCGCTCGTTCGAGCCGATCAGATATCCCATATGAGCGGCAGGGATGGGCCGGACTGGTTTGCTCCGGTGATCGCCGACGCCGAGGCGGGCTTTGGGGGAATTTTAAACGGTTTCGAGCTGATGAAGGCGATGATCGAGGCCGGGGCGGCCGCGGTTCATTTCGAGGACCAACTGGCATCGGCCAAAAAGTGCGGCCACCTGGGTGGAAAAGTGATCATACCCACCTCGGAGGCAATAAAGAAGCTCGTTGCCGCAAGACTTGCCGCCGATATCTGCGGCGTTCCGACGGTGCTTATCGGCAGGACGGACGCCAATTCGGCGACGCTTCTCGCAAACGATATCGACGAACGGGACCGGGTTTTCATAACCGGCAAGAGGACGGTTGAGGGATTTTTTATGGTTCGAAACGGGGTGAAGTCCGCAATCGCTCGCGCATTGGCTTACGCGCCCTATGCGGATCTCCTCTGGTTTGAAACATCGGCGCCCGATATCGAGGAGGCCCGGGTGTTTGCCGAAGCGATCCATGGGGCCTATCCGGGCAAGCTCCTGGCTTACAACCTCTCGCCCTCGTTTAACTGGAGCGCAAAACTCGACAAAGCCGCCATCGCCGGATTTCAAAGCCGGCTGGGTTCTTTTGGCTACAAGTTCCAATTTGTGACCCTTGCCGGTTTTCATTCCCTGAATTTCGGCATGTACACTCTTGCCCGGGAATTTAACGACAAAGGCATGGTTGCCTACTCTGAATTTCAGGACAACGAATTCGAGTTGGAAAAGCTCGGCTACAACGCAGTGAAACACCAGTCCTTCGTTGGCGCGGGCTATTTCGACGCGGTGGCGCAAACGGTTGTGGGCGAAGGGTTTTCCACCGGCGCCATGGAAGGGTCGACGGAGGAAAAGCAGTTTCAGAAAACCGTTGCATGAATAGTAAATAGTGAGTGGTGGCGGGAATTTTTCCACTCACCACTCACTATCAAACTATCCTTTGGCGCCCAAGCGCAGGCCTCCGTGAATGTAAAAGACGTCTCCGGCAAGGGATTCGTTGCGGTAGAGCTCTCCGATAAGGGAGGCGACCTCAGCGGGTTCGATCAGCCTGCCGATGGGGACCTGTTCGAGGATGGCGGCAAGCGCGGCAGTGGGTATTTTTTTTACCATCGCCGTACCCACATAACCGGGGGCGACAGTGACGCAGCGGAGCTTATCGGCGAGGCCCCGGCGGAAAAATTCCGCCGTAATGACTTTGGGGAATACCGACATGGCGGCTTTCGAGGAGGAGTAATTGAGCTGGCCGGCCGTGCCGAGCGACCCGGTCGATGAGATAAGGCAGATGAGCCCCCTGCAGCCGTTATTTATCATCCTTTCGGCGCATTCGCGAACGGTGAGGAAAACCCCGGTAAGATTAATGTTTATCACCGACTGAAACTGGTCAAGGGTCATTTTCCTTGAGACTTTTCCCGTGGCCGGGTCAGGGGAAACCATCAGGGCGTCTTTGATTATTCCGGCAAACGGGGCGAGGAGGTTGATCGCTCCAAACTCTTCGATGGCGAAATCGGCCATCTTGGCGCAATCGGTTTCACTGGTTACGTCACAAAGGATCGTGCGAACGTTTCCACTCCATTCCTGCAACCCGATTTTGGCCGCTTCAAGAAGATTTTCGGAGACATCGGCAATCACCACCTTCCCCCCATTGCCGGCCCAGTATTGCGCCAGGGCCAGGCCAATGCCTCCGCCGCCTCCAGTGATGACCGCCGTTGCATCCCTTATTTCGAGCATCTTTCCCCCTCCTTGAAATCGACGGGTTACAGGGCGGCCCCGCCGGCGTTTTACCCATTTTACACCAAGTTTACGTTCATGATTAACCGAATCACATTGACGCATCTGCGTGGTCAAAGCCCTACTGCTCCAACACGTAACTGCCCGGGGCCTTTTGAAGCACGATGTATTTATCGTTTCCCATGGCGGGAGGCGGGGTCCTTTCGCCCGATTTTTCGCTCAGCCAGGCGACCCAGTCGGGCCACCAGGAGCCCTGATGTTCCTGCTGTTCGGACAGCCATTTATCGGGGTCCGATGTTCCATTTATGTCGCTTATCCAGTATTTTCTCCTGGACCGAGCCGAGGGCGGATTGACAATCCCTGTGATATGGCCTTCGTCGGAGAGTGCAAACCTTTTGGAACCACTGACCAGGTCGAATATCTTGAACGCTTGTTTCCACGGGCAGATGTGGTCCTGTTCGGTCCCCACCAGGTAGAGAGGCTGCCTGATGCGCCGAAGGCTAATGGGACGATTGCCCAACTGCAATTTGTCCTCTTTTACCAGGTTGTTGTTCAAATAGAACTCGCGCAGATAGTAGGAGCACATGGCAGCGGGCAGGCGGGTCGAATCGCTGTTCCAGAACAGGAAATCGGATTTGGGCGGCGCCTCGCCCCGCAGGTAGTTGTGGACGTAGTAGCGCCAAATGAGATTATTGGAGCGCAGCGCGCGAAAGGCTGCCGCCATGTACTTCTTATCGAGGTAGCCTTCCTTGCGGATCAGTTCCTCTATCATCTCCACGAACTCTTCGGTGACAAGGACTTCGAGTTCGCCGGGCGAGGAGAAATCGACCAGCGTGGCAAAAAGAGTCAAGTCGCGGATCGGAACGGGGCGGTCTTTGGGGCCCTTGTTGAGGTAAGCCAAAAGGGCGCTAAGAACCGTTCCGCCGATGCAATAGCCCACGGCGTGGACCTGATGCGCCCCGCAAATCTCCCTGGCCGCTTCGACCGCTTTGAGGGCGCCCCGCAGCATGTAGTCCTCAAAGGTCACGTTGCGCATGTCCGCAGACGGGTTCTTCCAGCTTACCACAAAAACCGTAAAGCCCTGGTTGAGCAGATGAGCTATAAGACTCTTTTCTTCGGTCATATCCAGTATGTAGTACTTATTTATCCACGGCTGGATGAAGACGACCGGGATTTCAAAGGTCGTCTCGGTCCTGGGGCAGTACTCGATAAGTTCCATGAGCCTGTTTCTAAAGACCACGGCCCCGGGGGTAACGGCTATATTCTGGCCCACTTTGAATGCCGAGGTGTCGGCTATCTGTATCAGGTTGTCGCCACGATGGATGTCTTCGACCCAGTTTTCATAGCCTTTCCGTAGGCTCTCGCCCTTGGTATTGAGGAACTTTTGCACGACCGAAGGGTTTGTCCAGAAGAAGTTGGCCGGAGAGAGGGCGCTGATAAGTTGGTTTGTCCAGAATATCGAGCGCTGTTTTTCCTTGTCGGGGATGCCGGGGGCCATGCCGACATAGGCCCGTAGCCAGTTGGCGTAGATGTTGTGGAGCCTGTTGGCAAGCTTTGAGCAGGTTTTTACCGCCTCCATCAGGGCGGCCTCCGGATCGTTTGTTTGGGCCTTGGGGGCTTTTTTTTCTTCAGATACTGCGGACAGTTGTTCGGCGGCCACTGCCTGGACGCTCGAACTGAGCTTCGAAGTCATGGCCGGCAACCCCGCGTTGTTATACATCCAGGACTGGTGGACCAGGAAAAGCGATCTGGCGATCCCCAGCGGATCTGTTGGCAAATTCGATTGGTTCATTAGTCCGCCCTTCCAATGAAAGTAATCACCTCGCCTATGGTCGATCCTCCTTCGAGCAGGTCGTCGGGTATGGTCACCCCGAAGGTTTCTTCAAGGAAGACCTTGAAATTAACCGATGTCATCGAATCCCATTCCGGAATGTCGCTTAGAAGGGTGTCCTTTTGGACTTGGAAACCCGATGCGCCGGGGAATAGTTCGGGGATGACTTCTCTAATAGTCGTAAGTGCTTCCAGCATAGGTAACTCCTTCTATTACAAAAATCTTGCGGTCGTGCGCAAGGGGGCATCAAATCGCGATGAGATTGGCCCCCCAGGACAAGCCGCCGCCGAATGCGCAGGTGACGACGAGATCTCCTGCACGGATAACTTGAGCGGTAATTGCTTCATCGAGGGCCACCAGAACCGAGGCGCTGGCGGTATTTGCATATTTGTCGAGGTTTACCAAAAACTTTTGTCGAGAAACCCCCAAACGGGCGGCAATAGTTTTGATGATATGGATATTGGCCTGGTGAGTGATAAACCAGTCGACATCCTCCAAAGCCACCTGAGATTCCTGTAGCAACTCAACAATTATTTCGGTCCCCTTGGAGGTTGCAAACTCGAAAACGGCGGGTCCGTTCATCTTGAAACAGGCCATACGCGGGGTCTTTAGTCTTTGGAAGGGCAACATCGTGCCGCCCGCGGGCACACACACGACCTCGCTTTTGCTGCCGTCGGTCCTCAGGCAGGAATGGCGCACGCCGCGATCCGAGTCGGTGGCGCGAAATAGAATGGCGCCGGCGCCGTCGCCAAAGAGGGGGAAGGTGGAAAAGTCCTGTTTGTGGAGTATCTTTGAATACATCTCTGCGGCAATAAAGAGGATGTTGTCAAATTTACTCGATTTTATCAGGGCGTCGGCCATGCAGATGCCAAACGTGCTTCCGGAGCACACCGAATTGATGTCGAAGGCAAACGCATTGGTGGCCCCGAGTTCGTGTTGCACCCTGGTGGCCGTTGCCGGCTGCATGCGGTCCGGAGAAGATGTGGAAAGCACTATCCCCTGGAGTTTTTCGAGCGGAAAATCGACCCTTTGCAGACATTTGCGGGCCGCCTTGAGGGCTAGATCCGATGTGCAGGCTTCTTCGGGAGCTATTCTTCTAGACAAAATGCCTGTTTTTTTCTCAAGCAGCTCCAATGAGGAAGGCGGGAAACGGGTCAACTGTTCATTGGAAACCGTTGTTTCCGGCAAATAGCTGCCCGTGGCGAAAATTTCGGCATTCTTCATTGCAATGAGTCACGTTTTCCGATTGTGAGAACTGTTTAATCCTGTTAATCGAGCAGGGTCCACCTCTTGGGGTGGAGACAACAAAGCGCCGGTTGACGGCGATTTATCCGCCCCGGATAACCAAACGACTGGGCAAATGATATATCCGGCCGCTCAATCTTCAATAGGGACAACAGTGTATTTCCCCGGGAGGAAAGCGTTAGGCCGTTTGTCAATAGGTGGTAAGGAGGGATTTTTTCCCGCGAGTCGACCTCGAGGCCGGTTTCATTGCGCGCTCCGAGGTCATTTTATTTTCTCGCTTGTGGTCGAGATAGATCCTCAGGTTTTCGGGCAACCCCCGTTTTTTTGCCGAGCGGCTGCGAAGATCGGTCAGGACTTTGGCCGACAGGGGCTGTTTTAGTGGAAACCCCCACTTTTTTTTGTACTCTCTGGGGGTCAGGTGATGGATGCGCAGATGATTGGCGGTAAGTTGGCGCAACTCGGCTTTGCATTCCATACAGGTCACTTTGTCCTGCTGGATGGAAGAAAGGGGATCGGCGGGGGAGGCCGCGGAGGCAGTGGACCCCTGTCCCGCGGGCGCGATGGTTTGCCCCTGCTCCTCGGCGCCGCTCATCTTTTGAAGAGCATTGTAGGCCCTGACCAATGCCTGCTCGATCTCTTCCGCCGTCATCTTAGATATGGAAGCCTGGGCTTGGACGATTTCAACCGCTAACTCAAGCAACTTCTTACCCATGTGGGTTGATCCTTTTCTTGGTGGCGGAAAACATGCGGAGAATAGCCAAAGTGAAAACCTTTTTTCAATATGCTTATCGGGCCTTCACTTGTAAAGAGAACCAAGCCACAATTTATTGAAACGGTTTAGATAATAATATCGTGTCTATAATCGGACCGGGGGGACAAATGGAGTGTTTGCCGGAAACCCATTATGGCGAGCGAGGTCGCAGCGGCGATAAAAAAAGGATAGGCCACGGTAGGGGGGCAATTTTTCCGATGGCAGGCGCCCTTTAGCGGAAGGGAGCGGGAGCAGGAGCAGGCAGCCGATAGGTTGTGCTCACTCGGGGCATGCCGCGGTTGGCAAACAGAGCGAGATATTGAGCTTCTCAATGTGTACCGCATGGTTTTCGCGATCGGTGTGGAGTATAATCGAGGTAGTCGTGCTCCGGGTCCATACGCATCGAGACTTCAACGGGCGATGCTTTTCTCGGGTTCGAAGCCGGCGGGTTGCACTTCCTCAAAACAGACCATAATCTGAAATAAGCAGAGAGGTTCTTGGATATGAAGTACAAGATAGCGCTGAGGCATACCGACGAGGGGTACAGTGTTTCCGTACCGGGTCTTCCGGGTTGTTGGTCTCAGGGAGTCACAGAGGAAGAAGCCATTGAGAATATTCGAGATGCGATTAACGAGTCCTTGATGGCCATAAGCGACCTATACGCGGATGCTGAAGTCCGTGAGATAGAGATCGCTATTTAGGGCGTGGTTTTTTGCACCCCTCCTTTCAACTATTAATCCAAATCAGCGCTGGTTAGCCGCGACAAAACCAAAGCAAACCACAGAGACACGGAGGCACAGAGGAACACAGAGGAAACTCTTTTTTCGACCGGCCGGGAGACGACGGCCGGTCGAAAGGGGCTGCGCCTTCGGACGCCCGATTGGCCAAGCCTCTTATTGCTTCCTTCTCCGTCACGCGGGGGCAGGTTCTTTTGTGAGTTTCCGGCAAGCCAGAGTAAGTGGATAAATTTTTGATTTTTGCACATTTTTTGATGTGGGCAGGCCTAGATGGCGACAACATGGCAAGCGTGTGCGTTGAGCAGCCGGGAGC
>JARLHO010000058.1 GCA_031292215.1 Syntrophobacteraceae bacterium
ATCTCGGGAGCCTGGTGGCTAAAGGAAAACGCTGACAATATGTTAGCCCTGCGAACCACAAGGGCGAACTCCGATTGGGGCAACTACTGGCGTCAGTGCGGCGAAGAAGCCGCTTAGCGTATCAGTTCGAATTACACCCGGCGCTCGACGATAAGTGGAAAAATTCGAGCCGCTGTGCTAAGTGAATAACTCAGAATAGTCCCTGCGATTTTCCGGCGCTGACAGCAGGTGAGACGATGAAACTTTATCACTTATGATCCGGGAGGCTCTCGCATGACTCCTGAACTCGATTATATCACCGTGAAGGGATTCAAGAGCATAGCTTCCGTTGAAAAACTCAGGCTTACACCCATAAACGTGGTGATTGGTCCGAATGGAGCGGGGAAATCAAATTTGATTGAGGTTTTTTCGTTCCTGCACGCAATTCGCGAGGGCCATTTAGACGACTATGTGCGCAGGGCCGGCGGTGCAGAGAAGCTGCTTCATTTTGGGTCGAAGGTCACGGATCGAATCGAGATACACATATCGTTTTCTGACGAGGTAAATCAGTACAAACTTACCCTGACGCCTACGGCGGAGGACGGCTTGTATCCCGCTGGCGAAGCCGCTTGCTATTGGAATAAGCGATACACGCTACCTTATGAAAGCTCGTTGTCAAGTCGTTCCGGAGGCCGCGAAGCCGGGATCAGCGGCGCCGACCTCAAGGGAGGAGCCGACTGGGTGCGCCACCGTTTGGGGGGATGGCGGCTCTATCATCTTCACGACACCAGCTCTTCTTCCCTGATGAGAAAGACTGCGAGGATTCACGACAACCGATTCCTAAGGCCTGAGGGGGCCAACCTGCCTGCTTTTCTTTACCTTTTGCAGGAGAAATACCCTGATCATTACCGTAGCATTCGCCGCACCGTCCGTATGACCGCTCCATTTTTCGAGGATTTTCATCTCGAACCGGACCCCCTGAATGAAGAGACGATCCGGCTGGCGTGGAAACACAAAGGTTCGGACCAGTATTTCGACGCCTCGAATTTATCGGACGGGACCCTTCGCTTTATTGCCCTTGCAACGCTGTTCCTGCAGCCGGAACTTTTTCTGCCCTCCGTCATCCTGGTTGACGAACCCGAACTGGGCCTCCATCCCCATGCGATCACTCTGCTGGCCTCAATGGTTGAGGACGTTTCTTCGAAGGCCCAGGTCATTCTATCCACACAGTCTTCATTGCTCCTTGATAATTTCAGCCCGAATGACGTGCTTGTGGCCGACCGTGTTGATGAAAGCACTCAATTCAGGAGGCTCGATCCCGGAAAATTGGAATCATGGCTGGAGGAATACAGCCCGGGTCAACTCTGGGAGAAAAATGAGTTGGGCGGAAGGCCGGGAGGAGCAGTACATTGACGGCCAGGCTGCTGATTCATGTCGAGGGGCAGACAGAGGAGACCTTTGTCAATGAAATCCTTAGGCCGCACCTCTACGCTTTCGGCTATGCTCATATCGGCGCAAGACTCCTCGGTAATGCCCGCCAACGGTCCCGGCGAGGCGGAATCCGGCCATGGAATGCTGCACGCCACGACATTTTGAGACACCTCAAAGAGGACACAGGCTGCCTGGCAACCACGATGGTGGATTACTACGGCTTGCCGGCAACGGGCGCAAAAGCCTGGCCGGGAAGGGAAAAGGCGAGCGGTTCTCCCGGGGTTCAAAAGGCTGCTTCGATCGAGATGGCTCTCATGGAAGACATCCGGCAGGAAATGGGCCCAGGATTTGGTCGCTTTATCCCGTTCGTGATCATGCACGAGTTCGAGGGGTTGCTCTTTAGCGATTGCGAAGGCTTCGCCCGTGGGATCGAGCGGCCGGAGCTTGCCGGCGAATTTCAGTCGATCCGCAGCCGGTTTTCTTCTCCTGAAGAAATCAACGACTCGACGGCTACGCATCCCTCGAAGCGCATTGAGCAACTGGTCCCAAACTACACCAAGCCGTTAATGGGTGTTTTGGCCGTTCTTGAGATCGGTCTTGCGCCCATTCGATGGGAATGTCCCCACTTCGCAGAGTGGCTGAAACGGCTTGGAACCTGGCCTGCGGCGTTTAGCCGTGCCGGAGTTACCGATGGTTGAAAAAGTGATAATCGTTGGGGCGGCCGGACGTGACTTCCACAATTTCAATGTCTATTTCAGGGGAAATCCGCGCTACAGGGTAATTGCCTTTACCGCCGCCCAGATACCCAATATCGAAGGCCGGACTTATCCCCCCGGGCTTGCCGGAGAACTCTATCCCGAAGGCGTTCCCATTTACCCCGAACGCGACATGGCCAGGCTCATCCGTCAACACCGAGTCGACCTTGTGGCTTTTTCCTACAGCGACGTTTCCTACCAGCATGTTATGCACATGGCGGCCATAGCGATGGCCGAGGGGGCCGATTTTCTACTCCTTGGCGCGACGTATACGATGCTCAAATCGCGCAAACCGGTCATTGCGGTCTGCGCGGTGCGCACGGGGGCCGGAAAGTCCCAGACCACCCGCAAGATCGCGGGACTTCTAAAAGACAAGTTGGGCAAAAGGGTCGTGGTCGTCCGTCACCCGATGCCCTACGGAGATCTGCAAAAACAGGCGGTCCAGCGCCTTTCGACCTATGAGGATTTCGAGTCGAACGAATGCACCATGGAAGAGCGCGAGGAATATGAACCCCTCATTGAAAGGGGGATAACGGTATTTGCGGGGATAGACTACGGCCTCATTTTGGAGCGGGCCGAACCGGAAGCCGACTTCATCATCTGGGACGGGGGAAATAACGACACACCGTTTTACTTTCCAGATCTGCACATCGTGGTGTTCGACCCTCACCGGGCGGGCCACGAGCTGCTCTATTATCCGGGGGAAACCAACATGATCATGGCCGACGTGGCGATCATAAACAAGGTCGATACGGCCCCCCGGGCCAAGGTGGAAGAGGTTGCAAAAAACATCTCCCGCAGCAATCCCGAAGCGGCCGTGGTCTTGGCGGAGTCTCCGATAACGGCCGAGGACCCCGAACGTATCCGGGGGCAACGCGTGCTGGTAATTGAAGACGGCCCCTCGATCACCCACGGGGGGATGCCTTTTGGCGCGGCGACAATCGCCGCGCAAAAGTTCGGGGCGGCTGAAATCGTGTCTGTCCGGCAGTTTGCGGTGGGGTCGATCCGGCAGGCCTTCGAGGACTACCCGCACATTGGAAACCAACTGCCTTCCATGGGCTATTCGGAGCAGCAGATAAAAGACCTTGAAGAAACGATAAACAGGACCGACTGCGACCTGGTGGTTTATGCGACCCCGGCCGATCTTGGCTGCCTGCTGCAGGTAAATAAGCCGGCGATACGGGTGCGCTACGAGTACAAGGACCACTGCGCTCCGTTTCTGGAAGACATAATCGTTTTGAAACTCAAGCAAAAGGGGATCCTGTAATGCGGCCCATCCTCCTTTATGCATCCTGACTAATGTTTACGTTGCAGTCTCCAAAAGTTTACCATTTTTGGCTGAAAGGTTTACCTTGACGACGAAACTGGGTGATTTTTGATGCAGCGGAAAAGAAGCGACGAGGTCCGCGAATTTATTCTTGAAAATGTTCAGTCTCACCCTTTAGACATAGCCGCTGTTGCAGCCAGGGAGTTTGGCATATCCAGGCAAGCGGCCAGCCGTCATTTGCGAACATTGGTTGAAAACGGCGTTGCAGGACCATTTCGGTCTGGACGCTCCCAGGCATGCTCTCCTGGAATTGGCAAAGGGCAAAGTGACTTCCGATCCGGAAAGGCATACGGGGGAAGGGATCTTTTTTGCGTCCAGGATGTTCGATCGCTTTTTTCTGTGCTCTCACTTCCTGGTTTATATCAGACATCGCGACACAGATTGGCTTGTTGAAGACCGTGAAACAGAACAGAATGGAACGGCACCTACGTGGCTATGGAATTACACCATAATACGAACAGAACGGCTGTGGAGGTATTTGAGAAGTATGCAACAGAGGCCGGCGACTATGGGTTCACAAAGACTCACGTCCCAGTAAATCCGGCGCTCTACGAAGGCGAGACTCTTCTATCCCGGTCTCAGGCAAAGCGGCTGTTGTCGAGAGTGGACCGATTTAGTGAGGTCATTTTGGACTTCAAGGATGTCAGGAGCATCGGCCCGGCTTTTGCCGACGAGATTTTCAGGGTCTTTGCCAATGCGCATCCACGCATTCGCCTGACTGGGTTGAACGCCGATTCAATCGTCGAGAAAATGATAGCCAGGGCGAAAGGAAACGGCAATGAACCGTCCGAACCCAAAGGGTAGGACCAGGCCAATCCTCCTGGTGGCGCTCGGGGGCAACGCTCTTATCCGCAAAGGCCAAAGCGGAACGGTGGAAGAGCAGTTTGAAAACCTCGCTGTCCCGATCTCCCGGATAGCGCGCCTGTCAAAGGAGTTTCGCATCATCATCACTCACGGAAACGGTCCGCAGGTGGGCCATCTTCTCCTCCAGCAGGAATGCTGCGGTGAGATCCCGAGGCTTCCTCTCGAAATTCTTGTCGCGCAGACCCAGGGGCAGATCGGCTACATGATCGAATCTACGCTCGATAACGAACTGACAAGGCTTGAAGAAGAGCACCAGCAGCTCATCGTGACGGTTCTGACCTATGTGCTGGTAGATGAAAACGACCCGGGGTTTTCTACGCCCACAAAGCCCATAGGACCGGTTTTGGGTGAAGACTGCGTCGTCGCAAATCTTGCCTATCCCGCAGTGAAAACGGCTCGCGGCGTAAGGCGGGTGGTCGCCTCTCCCCGGCCCGTTACGATTATCGAAAAGCGGGAGATAAAGCGGCTGATCTCCATGGGTTTCATCGTAATTGCCTGCGGAGGGGGCGGCATTCCTGTCGTGCGCCATGGAAGGGCTTTCCATGGGGTCGATGCGGTGATCGATAAAGATCTCGCGAGCGCAAAACTTGCAGAGGAAGTGGGGGCGGACATTTTGATAATCGCAACAGACGTCGAAGGGGTGGCGCTTGCTTACGGAGAACCGGGCGAGAGGTTTCTGCGACGGATTGGAACAGAGGAGGGAAAACGGTACCTGCGCGAAGGACACTTTGCGCCCGGCTCGATGGGGCCAAAAGTCGAGGCCGCGCTCCAATTCATCGAATCGGGCGGACGCCGGGCGCTGATATGCTCTATCGACTCCATCCAAAGAGCTCTCGACGGGAATGCCGGGACCGAGATCGTGAGGGGATGAAGCAGGGAGCAAGAAGCGTGGAGCGGGAAGAAGCCGGTTTATATTCCAGTCTTCGTGCTTTTCCTTGGGAGATGGTTAACCGATGGATAACAATAGTTTCAGCCTCACCGCCCTGGGCGCCGCGTTCATGCGCGGCTATCACGCCCGCCATGACGATCCGAAGATATTTCACGATCCCCTGGCATACGGGCTTCTCACGGAGAAAGAACGTTTTCTGATCGCAAGGCACTGGCTAAACAGGCTCCAGTCGGCTGACGCCGAGGGGGCGAAAATGTGTCCCGACGAGGCGAGCGCCCTCAGGCGAGCGCTTCAAATCTGGACCGGGGCCTCTGTCGTTCTAAGCCGAGCGCGGTATGCGGAGGAAGCCCTAAGGGAAGGAATCGGTCGGGGAATTCGACAGTACGTGATTTTGGGGGCGGGTATGGACACATTTGCTTTCCGCTGCCCGGAAGCCATGGAAAAGGTCGAAGTATTCGAGGTGGACCACCCTGCGACGCAAACTTTCAAACGCAACCGAATCGCCGAGTTGGGTTGGAAAATCCCCTCCGGACTCCATTTTGTCCCGCTGGATTTTACCGAAAGCAGTCTTGGCGAAATGAAGTCCCATTCACCTTATAACCCGGCCGGTTTGACATTTTTTAGCTGGCTGGGAGTTACCTACTACCTGTCGAGGAAAACGGTTTTAGATACTCTGGCCGCCGTGGCGAGGATTTCTCCGCCCGAAAGCATGGTCGTCTTCGATTACCTGGGGCCAAGGGTTGCGAGCAGCAGGATTGCTGCCAAGCGCCTCAAGGCGATAGGGGACTCTCTAAGGGATTTGGGGGAGCCGCTTAAAACGGGCTTCGATCCGGCAGCGCTCGGCGCCGATCTGGCCCGATCCGGTTTGCGCCTTGTAGAGGATCTGGCTCCCTCCGATATCCAGAGGCGCTACTTCGATGGCCGCACAGACGGCTATCGCGCCTCGGAACATATCCGCTTCGCTTTGGCGGCGGTCAAGTGATTGACCGTCCCGCAGTATGAAAAGCTATGCCGGGGAGGCGAAGGCTACTGGAAGGCATTGGAAGCCTTCCGCAACCAGATGAAGATAGAAGAAGTGCAGATTTCAGACGCAGATTTCGAGGGTCTTCGGGACGATTCCCGCGGTCGGGAAATCGAACCGGCATGAAAAAATACCTCCTCGACACCAATGTGCTCTCCGAGCCGGTCAAAACGGCGCCCAACGCGAATGTGATGACCATGCTGAACAGGCATCAGGAACTGGCACAGACCATAAGAATGCGTCCAAAGTCATCGCGACCGAATCGATCAGCCCGCTTTGAAAGATCACTCACGGCAGTGTCCTCCAATGAGTTTTCTGTGCAGATTGACGACGAAATCCTGCGTATTGGTAAGGATCGACCTCGCGGTAAGAGAACCGCGGTCGGCGAGCTTATTGGCTGCGAATTCGGACATATCGATAACGAAAAAATAGACGGGTCTAACCGTTCCGTTTTCCATCACCCGGTAGGAAGGGGTCATATTGCCGGTGGCGATCGAGTGGAGCTGCGTGGCCATGGCTATGACCGTTGTGGCCCTTCGGGCAAGCGAGCGCATCCGATCCTGGGCATCTGCTGTGGATGCTAACACCTCGGGCAACGGACCGTCGTCTCGAATGGAGCCGGCGAGCACAAAGGGGATGGACCTTTTGACAAGGGAGGCCATGATCCCGCTCTTTAGCTCCCCGGATTCGACCGCCGCTTTGATCGAGCCTGCCAGGCGGATGCGGTTAATCGCGTCGAGGTGGTTGTAGTGGCCCAGGCGGGCGTGCTTTTTGGTGTAGATATCCTGTCCAAGAGCTGTGCCGAAGAGGGAGGCTTCGATATCGTGGGTGGCAAGGGCGTTTCCGGCCAGGACTCCATGGACGAACCCCGCGTCAATAATTGCCGCAAGGCTTTCTCGCGAGTCTTTATCGAAGGCTACAGCGGGTCCCAGCACCCAGAGAAGGAAGCCCTTTTCCCGGTCGTGTTCGAGCAGGTTGTAGAGTTCGTCGTAAGCGTAAGAAAAGGAGGTCTCCCGCGATATCCCGGTGCGGAAAGCAAATTTTTCCGTCTCGCCCCGGAGCCACTCGAAGCCTTGCGCATGGACAAATATCCCGTCTTCGCCGTTTTCCCGCCGGCCGCAGGCGACAAGTTCGCCGGGCTGTAACACCCGGAACTCCCTTACTTCTATCTCGCCGTCGGGCTTAAGAGTCGCCACGCAGTCCATGCGAGAGTCTTTGGCAAGAACCCACTCCCCTTTTCGGAGCTGGAAATACTCGGGGTATATCGATGTTGCGTGATAGCCCTGCGGAGCGGTCCCTGCTTTTGTTACGTTTTTAAATTGCGCGAGAGGAGCGTCACGTAAGAAAGGGTGGGTGAAGTCGGGCGGGTTGAATTCCGGCAGTTTGAACATTTTCCCCTCTTAATTGCCGGGCTGTTCCTGTCGTTTGGTGGCCTCCCTGTAAAAACCGACGAAATAGTCAACGGCGGATATATAGCCCAGGACAAGTGAAATCCACAAAAAGCCGATGCCTAGAGGCATTAGTATCGGGTGCAGCTTCGGGACTGCCGGCAAAAGAAAAAGAAGCGCCAGGGTCTGGGAAACCATTTTGTTTTTGCCCATGCGGCTGGCATTGATGATGAGCCCGTTTCCGGCCGCAATGGAGCGCAGCCCCGTTATGGCGATTTCGCGGCCTACGATCAAAAAGACCAGCCATGCGTAAACGGCGTGCACCTTCGGGATCAGCATGATCAGAACAGCGGTGGTGAGGAGCTTGTCGGCCAGTGGATCGAGCAGTTTGCCAATGGAGGTGACGGTGTTTGAGCGCCGCGCCAGGTGTCCGTCGAGGTAGTCGGTGATCGAGGCGACGCAGTAGACCGCAAAGGCGATATTTCGGGCCGTAGCGGAGGCCGCAGGCGCCATAAGCGCCACAATCAGCGGTATGGTGGCCATCCTGAAATAGGTCAGGACGTTGGGCAAAGTCGTAAGGCTCTGCCTGGACAGGTCACTTCGTTTCAAGACGAGCATAAAGTCAAACTTTCAGGTTATTTGGCTCCGCCGCATCGATTACGTCCACTCCGCCCGATTAGTAACGGTATTGATCGTAAAAGTCCATAACTCTCTTAACATAAAGCTGAGTTTCATCGAAAGGCGGAATTCCACCCCATGTCATGACCGCCTGCGGACCCGCATTGTAGGCGGCCAGGGCAAGGGACATGTTGTTGCCAAACAGGTCGAGCATCATTTTGAGATAGCGAGCCCCCCCTTCGATATTTTCCGAAGGGTTGAGAGGGTCGCAAACGCCCAGGTCGCGCGAGGTCCCCGGCATGAGCTGCATGAGGCCCATGGCGCCTTTCGGAGATACCGCGGAGGGATTGAACCCGGATTCGGCCCTTATGACCGCCTTTACCAAATTGCAATCCAGGCCGTATTGGCCGCATATCTGCCTGATGTTGCAGTCGTAGGCCGCCTGATTTACTTTGGCCATGCGGGACAACCCTTTGGAGCGGCTCCTGCCGTAAAAAATCGCGTTGACAGGGAAATATTTTCGAAAGTTCGCCTCGGTAAGAGGCGGCAGGCTGACCGTTTCCGAATGCGCATAAGTCGGGGTGTTGGTGTAATGAATAGTCCCGTCTTTATCGACATACTTGAAGATTTCGGCGCGCAGGAGCAACGGAGAAAAAACCGTCATAAATACGATTGTCACGGCGATCAGGAGATACGGGTAAGTCCCTGCCGCTTGCTTCATAGCCCCTCCTGTTTTGCTTAGCCGGCGCTTACAGGCTTAGGCCGGGGGGGGGGCTTCACCCTTCACCCTCCCGGGCCGCGCCCCCTATTTTTCCACTTTTTTCCAGTCCTGCGAAAATTTCTCTATGCCCCGATCGGTCAACGGATGGCGGGCGAGCTGCTCGATGACCTTATACGGGATTGTTGCAATATCTGCGCCCAACCGCGCGGCTTCCAGCACATGCACCGGATTTCTGATGCTGGCCACAATCACTTCCGTTTCAAAAAGGTAATTGGAAAATATCTCGAGGATCTCCCCGACCAGATTCATACCGTTTTGAGAGATATCGTCGAGCCTGCCTACAAAGGGGCTCACGTAGGTAGCGCCGGCCTTTGCCGCAAGAAGGGCCTGCAGAGGCGAAAACACCAGGGTGACATTGGTGTGAATCCCCTCCCCCGACAGGATTTTGACAGCCCGTAGACCCACCGTGGTCATCGGAACCTTGACCACCACGTTCTGGTCTATTGCGGCAAGCTCCCTGGCTTCGGCCAGCATGGGGTCGAGATCTTCCGAGACGCTCTCGGCGCTGACCGGGCCCTGTACGATTTTACATATCTTGAGGATATGGTCCTTAAAGGCGTCCCTGCCGCTTATACTCTCTTTGGCGATCAGGCTGGGGTTGGTTGTTACTCCGTCCAGGACTCCCAGATTATAAGCATTATTTATCTCGTCAAGATTAGCGGTATCGATAAAAAATTTCACACGAGTCTCCCGGTTCCAATGGGTTTGTCTATTTCCCGCTTCGCCTCTGGCGATAGCGCTCATAGCATTGTTGGCTACAAAAGTAGACCACCTTGCCATCTACTACTTTCTTTACTCCCTTTTGCTTCATGAAGTAGGCGCCGCACTGGGGGTCCTGGATCATTTCGGCGTCCAAATCCGTGCCTTGTCGCGGGTGTTGCCCGGGACCCATTGAGTCGAAATAGGCCCGTATCAACTTTTTGACAAAATGATAGACGCCCCAGACCAGTATGGCGAATACAAGCAAACGCACCATGTTACTTTTCCAGTTTTTCGATTAGCTGTCCGTGATCGGTTCGGAGAAGCCGATCCAACATTTCACGAACCGAGAGCCCGGTCTGCGGATGTATCCAGTCAGGTGCTATTTCGGCCAGCGGCATCAGGACAAATAGCCGCTCGCTCATCAGCGGATGAGGGGCCTTTAGTCGTGGCAGGTCGATCGGGACCTCTTCATAAAAAAGAATGTCCAAATCCAGGATCCGCGGCCCCCATTTTATCGTTCGAACTCTGCCGAAGCGCGCCTCGATTGCGAGCAGCAAATCGAGCAGCGCTTCGGGTTCCAAAAGGGTCTCAATCAGGGCGGCGCCATTTATGAACCAGCCCCCGGCCTCACTTCCCACAGGGCTGGTTCTGTAGAGCGAGGACGCCTTAACGATATCTATGGCCGGGGGATTTCGCAACAGGTCAAAAACATCCCGGCATATCCCGATCGAGTCCCCGAGGTTGCTTCCAATTCCGATCGCAGCCCTTTTCACCGGGGCGGCGGATTTTTGAGATCGAGGCTGCAAATTCGCTCGACCGCCTCACGAATTCGGTCCGCAGGAACGGTTAGCGCCATTCGGACATATCCCTCCCCGGGTTCACCGAAGCCGCTGCCCGGAGTGGTCACGATCCCGGCTTTGCGAAGAAGAAGGGCGCAAAGATCCTGTGAGGTGTAGCCGGGCGGGGTGGGGCACCAGACATAGAATGTGGCCTTGGGGCTGTCGGGATGAAGTCCTGCTTTCCGGAGGCCCGCAATAAGGATGTCACGCCTTTCGCAATAGATTTCCCGCATGGTCTCAACAGGGGCCTGGTCGCCCTCAAGAGCCGCGATCCCTGCCCACTGGACAGCGTTAAACGCTCCCGAGTCGATGTTGCTCTTTATCTGGCCAAGAGCGCCTATGACGTCTCTATTTCCAACCGCGAACCCGAGCCTCCACCCGGTCATGTTATAGGTCTTGGAAAGGGAATGAAATTCGACGCCCACCTCCTTTGCCCCCTCGACCTCAAGAAAGCTCATCGGACGATACCCGCCAAAAGCCATCTCCGAATAGGCGGCATCGTGGCAGACGAGGATATCGTATTTTCGGGCAAACCGCACCACCCGTTCGTAGAAGGCCTTGTCGGCCGTAGCGCCGGTGGGGTTATTGGGATAGTTTAGAAACATGAGCCTGGCGCGCCGGGCGGTTTCGGGGGGAATGGAGTCGAGATCGGGCAAAAACCCGTTTTCCTTTAAAAGCGGCATGAAAAATGACTCCCCGCCCGCGAACATGGTTGCAATCTGATAGACGGGATATGCGGGAGAGGGGACCAGGGCAAGGTCGCCTGGGTTTATTACGGCAAGCGGCAGGTGCGCGAGCCCTTCCTTTGAGCCTATCAGGGTTAGCGTTTCGGCCATCGGGTCCAGATCGACTCCGAATCTTTTTCCGTACCATTTGGCAACGCTTACCCGAAAGTCGTTCATGCCGGAATACGAGGGATACTGGTGGTTTTCGGGGTCCTTGGCGGTTTGGGCCAGTTTTTCGATGATATGGGGCGGGGTGGGTAAATCGGGATCCCCGACCCCGAGGTTGATCACGTCTACCCCCTTGGCGATAAGATCGGCCTTCAGCCGGTCGATTTCGGCAAATAGATAGGGCGGGAGCCGGCGCACCCGTTCGGCTTTAACAAATGACATCAAATCCTCCCGTGAAGCGGGAAGCGGGAAGCGGGAATAAAAACCGGATTCCTTGTACCCCTGCACCCTGCTTCTCGCTTCCTGCTTCTATTATTTTATTGGGAAGCGAGGATGAAAACCGGTTTCCTTCCTGCTTCTCGCTTCTCGCTTCCTGCTTCCTGCTTCTCGCTTCCTGCTTCCCGCTTCCTGCTTCTCGCTTCCTGCTTCTCGCTTCCTGCTTCTCGCTTCCTGCTTCTCGCTTCCCGCTTCTCGCTTTCCGCTTCTCGCTTCCCGCTTCCCGCTTCCTGCTTCCTGCTTCCTGCTTCCCGCTTCCCGCTTCCCGCTTCCCGCTTTCCGCTTTCCGCTTCTCGCTTCCCGCTTCTCGCTTCTCGCTTCCCGCTTCCCGCTTCCCGCTTCCCGCTTCCCGCTTCCCGCTTCCCGCTTCCTGCTTCCCGCTTCCCGCTTCCCGCTTCCCGCTTCCCGCTTCCCGCTTCCCGCTTCTGCTATTTTATTCCAAGCACATCGCTCATGTCGTAGACCCCGTGGGGGCGGCCGACCACCCAGCGGGCCGCGCGCACCGCACCTCTCGCGAAATTATCTCGGTTGTGGGCCTTATGGACCAGTTCTATCCTTTCGCCAAGGGAGGCGAAAATGACGGTGTGCTCGCCCACGATGTCGCCTCCGCGAATGGTCTGAATTCCGATCTCAGGCCCCGTGCGTTCCCCGATCATCCCGTGCCGGGCATAAACCCCGACCTCGTCTAAGTCTCTATCCAGGGAGGAGGCCACGATCCGGGCAAGTTTTAGAGCTGTGCCGCTCGGAGCGTCTTTTTTGAACCGATGGTGGGCCTCAACGATTTCTATATCGCAATCGTCTCCGAGCAGCCGGGCCGCTTCGGCAACCAGTTTGAACAAAATATTTACGCCCACGCTCATGTTGGGCGAGATGACGACCGGGACCGACGAGGCGAGTTCTTTTGCCAGGTCCATCTGTTCGGGTGTAAACCCGGTCGAGCCGATGACCATAGGCGCCCCGCGAGCCGATGCGGCCCTTAGGTTTTCAAGCGAGGACGCAGCGTTTGTAAAGTCGATAATGACGTCTGCCGAACCCAGCGCCTCTTCGATTCGCCCGCCGATCTTTTTGCCGGTGGGACTTCCCCCGATAGCTTCGGCCAAGTCTTTTCCAACCATCGGATGCCCTGAGAACTCAAATCCGCCCGAAAGCTCGACGCCGTCCGACTCGCAAAGGACCTGCGCCACCCTTGACCCCATCCGTCCAGCAATTCCCGCAACCGCCGCTCGTATCATTTTCCTGCCCCTTTCGCCGATGCCGGCTACTAGAGAAGCCCCTGGGCTTCCAGGACCTTCCGCAACCGCTCCCGGTTATTCTCCGACATGGTGACCAGCGGAAGCCTTACTTCGTCTGAATCGATTCTTTTCATCATCGCCAGCGCGGCTTTTACCGGGGCCGGGTTGGTTTCGATAAAAAGGATGTGGAGAAGCGGCAGGAGCTTGTAGTAGAGCTTTCGCGATTCCTCGAACCTGCCTTCGAAAAAGAGATTGCAAAGGTCTGCCATTTGCCTCGGGGCGATGTTTGACACAACCGATATGACCCCATGGCCCCCGACGCACAGAAGAGGAAACGTCAGGTAGTCCTCCCCCGAGACCACCGTGAAGTCCTCGCCGCAAAGCGAAATGATGTCCGTTATCTGTTTCATCGAACCGGCCGATTCCTTTACGCCCACGATGTTATCGATCTTGGAGAGGCGCTCCATCGTCTCGGGCTCGATGTTGGTGGCCGTGCGACCCGGAATGTTGTAGACGATGATCGGGATATCGACAGAGGTTGCCACTCGTTCGAAGTGGCGGTAGATCCCTTCCTGCGTCGGCTTGTTATAGTAGGGAGTTATCAAAAGGGCGCCATCGGCCCCCGCTTTTTTGGCATGCCTGGTAAGGGCTACGGCTTCCTCCGTACTGTTGGAGCCTGTGCCGGCGATTACCGGAATGCGTCCCGCTGTCTGTTCGACAGCGATCTCGACCACCCGTTCGTGCTCTTTATGAGACAGGGTGGGGGATTCGCCGGTGGTCCCGCAGGGCACTATGCCGTTGGTTCCATTGGCTACCTGAAATTCTATGAGGCTTTTTAAACCCGCTTCGTCGACCTCGCCTGCCTTAAAGGGCGTAACAATCGCTACAATTGCGCCGCTAAACATTGCAGCCTCCTTCCTATGCTTTCAAGGTTTCGTCCCAAAGTTCGGCATCGTAGACAACCTTGGCATCGCCTTCGAGGAAAACGGACGAGAAGCTTGTTACACTGCCTTGAGAGATTTTTTCAAAGTGAATAGTCAATGTTTCCCCGCTCCGGGTCAGCATATCCACGGGAGTTTCGGTGTAATTTCTGGCGGCGGCCACAAGGGCTGCGGCTATACATCCCGTGCCGCAGGCCAAGGTTTCGCCTTCGACTCCGCGCTCGTAGGTCCGGATTTGCATGTTGTGGGGGCCGGCTACAAAGACGAAGTCCGCGTTTGTGCCCGCGGGCTGAAAGCGCTCGTGGCGCCGGATGGCCCGCCCGAACGAATCGATGTCCATTTCTTTAAGCCCCGAGGGCGAGTCGATAAAATGTACTGCGTGCGGGACGCCGGTATTTAGGAAATCAAGACTTATCCGCCGGCCGTCAATGTCCAGGGAAATGTCTGCTTCCAGATCGCGCGGCCGGGGCATCGCGACCCTGGCCGTCCGGCCCAAAACTTCTGCTTCGACAACGCCTGCGAGCGTTCGGAAAGAAAAGCGCTCCTTTTTCGTTATCCCTTTTAGCAGCGCAAATCGGGCGGCGCACCGGGCGCCGTTGCCACACATTTCGGCTTCGGATCCGTCGGCGTTAAAAAAGCGCCAAGCGAAATCGGCCTCCGGATCGT
This sequence comes from Syntrophobacteraceae bacterium, assembly GCA_031292215.1. Lineage (GTDB taxonomy): Bacteria > Desulfobacterota > Syntrophobacteria > Syntrophobacterales > Syntrophobacteraceae > SbD1. The sequence continues at coordinate 14,603 of JARLHO010000058.1, forward strand.
TTTCGATTAGGATCAACCCGTCGGCGCCGGCGGAGAGTTTTCTGCGGCAGGCAAGCCTTGCCAGTTCTCGCCCGCTATCCCCGGAGATCTTTAGCTCACGATTGTCTATTATTACAAAATCGTTTCCGCTGCCGGTCATTTTCGTAAAACGAATTGTATGTCGCTTTTCGCTCACGTTAGTTCCCCCCGAGAAAATCCGGGATACTCTCGGGCCGCACGAGGTCTTCCCAGGTTTCCCTTTTCCGGATGACAAAATATTTATCGCCGCTAACGAGCACTTCCGGAGCGCGGGGCCGGGAGTTGTAATTGGAAGACATGGTAAATCCGTATGCCCCGGCGCTCATAACCGCCAGATAGTCTCCCTGGGTGGACAGGGGCAGGTCGCGGTCTCTTGCCAGAAAGTCTCCGGACTCGCAAATCGGGCCCACGATGTCTACGGTTTCGGTTTCTTTCAGGTTTCTTGCGACCGGCTGCACACCATGAAAGGAGCCGTAGAGACTTGGCCGGATAAGATCGTTCATCGCCCCATCGGTTATAACGAAATTTTTAGCCTTGGTTCGCTTCGTGTAGAGCACCCGGGTGACAAGAATGCCCGCGTTTCCAACAATTACCCGGCCAGGCTCAAAAATCAGGGTGCAGTCGATATCTCCGAGTTCTTGTAGAAGCGCCCGCGCATATTCGTGGGGCTGGGGAGGAGCTTCCTGGTCGTAGACGATGCCAAGGCCGCCTCCCAGGTCGAGATAGCTGATATCGGCCCCCCGCAGGCGAAGCGTTTCCACAAGGGAGCGCAGCCGTTTTAGCGCGTCAACAAACGGGGTCACCTCGGTTAGTTGGCTGCCTATGTGGCAGTCCAGGCCGACCAGGTTTATGTGCTTCAGGTTTTTTGCATCCTCGAAGGCCTGCAAAGCGCTGTCTGTGGATATTCCGAATTTATTTTTCTTCATCCCCGTGGAAATATAGGGGTGCGTGTTGGGGTCGATGTCGGGATTTACCCGCAAAGAAACCGAGGCGGTCGTGTTCATGGCTTCCGCGCGGCGGTTTATCTGTTCGAGTTCCTGGGTGGATTCGATGTTGAACATCAGGATTTTTTCCCGAAGAGCAAAATCGATTTCTTCCACCGTTTTGCCGACTCCCGAATAGACGATGCGCTCGGAGGGTATGTTCGCTTTTAGCGCGCGGTAGAGCTCTCCCCCCGAAACGATGTCAACGCCGCCGCCCATCGAGCCGAAAAGTTTTAAGATCGCAATATTGGAATTGGCTTTTACCGAGTAACAGGTAAGGTGGCGAGCCTTGGCAAAAGCCGAATCGAAAGTCAAAAAATGGTGTCTTAGAGTAGCCAGACTGTAGATGTAGCAGGGTGTGCCGACTTTTTCGGCGACAAGCCTTACGGGAACATCCTCACAGTAGAGTTCCTCAGCTTTGTATTGGAAGTGATCCATTCCATGTTCCCCTAATGCGTCAGCAGGTTTCTCACCTTGACCCACTTGGACAGCAGGCCTTCTTCATGGTTTGGCCGGGTGCTTACCGCCGAGACTGCGTAAAAATAGGTCTCCCCTTGGCTGAGGCCTCCGCGATCGATAAATGGCGGGTGCAACACCGGACTGGCCGTTAGCCGCACGATTTCTTTGCCCTGCTTTCGATAGACATAAAAGCCGGCGGTTTTCACCTCGCCTTCGATCCAGTGCACTTCGAGTCCCCCGCGCGCAGGGATCGTCCAGACTTTGCCCGGAGGCGGAGGGGGGGCGGACTGGGGCCCCATGGCGGAGATACGGGAAGAAGGCTCTCCGTAGACATTTTCACCGTCAATATCGCGGGCCGGTACAACCCGGTAGGTGGAGCTCTTAGCCGGGGCGACCTCCTGATCGTAGTAGGCCTCTCCCCTTACGAGCGGCGATGCATCTTTCCATGCGTCGGAGCCGGTAAGCCTTTGGACGCGAAACGACAGGGTCGTGGGCTCGATGCGTTTTCCCGCAATGTCTTTGGGCGCCTGTTTCCACTCAATCAGCACTCCGCGCGACTGGGTCGCCACAGTGAGGCCAACGGGTGCGACCGGCCCGGGGTAGACCTTGGCGATGACCGGGTTGGAAAGGCTCAAAGTAGCCCCTCTGGAGTCTATAAGGGCGATCTGGTATCGATATGCCCGGTGAAAGGCAACGTCGGGATCTCTCCACCTAAGCCTGCCGTCCGGCCCGGGCTTTACCGCCGCAGCGTCCATGGACTGCACCTGCAGTTGCGAGGTCGGGGGGCATTCGAGACAATTTCGCTTCTGCCAGCTTATGTCGCTTTTCAGGATCGAATAGCGAACCCTCCTGGCCGCGGCCGCAGGCAGCGGGCTCCAGGAAATCTCAACGGCCCGGGGCTCTACCCTTGATTCCAGATCGTTTACTCTGGCAGGCGGAGGCGACCCTTTAGGCTGCGGGAAGGTCTTTCTTCCGCAACCGGAAAGTGCCGCGCTAAATACGCAAATGAAAATGATCCCAAACCGCCCGTGTTTTGGAATGTCAGGCAGAATTCGCATAGGTCCCCTATTTTTCAGTCGTAGTGTTTTTCTTTGAACTCGGTTCGCTGGACTCCAACTCCATCTTTGCCCGTGCAATGGCTTCCTTTACCCTGACCGTTGCGGTTCCCCCGACCGAGAGTCTTCGGTCGATGATGCTGAAAACGTCGAGGAAGGCAAAAACGTCCTCATCGAAGGCTTTATGGAAGGTCTTGAGTTCGTCTAGCGAGCATTGGGTCAGTTCCCTGCCGGTCTGAATGCAGTGCTGAACAATCCGGCCCGCAATGTGATGGGCCTTGCGGAAAGGGACCTCACGACCGACGAGATAGTCGGCCAAATCGGTTGCGGCAGTAAAGCCCTGCACCGCCATTTCGGCCATTCTGTCCCTGCTTATGCGAATTTGGGGAAGCATTTTGCCAAGCAGGCGCAAGGTGGCCGTGACCGTGTCTACCGAATCAAAGACCGGTTCCTTGTCTTCCTGCAGGTCGCGGTTATACGCCAGGGGCAGTCCCTTGGCGAGGGTGAGAAGCGCAAACAGGTTCCCGTAGACTCGCCCCGTTTTGCCCCGCATCAACTCGGGCACATCCGGGTTTTTCTTCTGGGGCATGATGCTCGACCCGGTGCAGAAGGCATCGCTAATCTCTATGAATGCGAATTCGGCGCTTGACCAGATAACGAGTTCTTCGGCCATGCGGCTTACGTGCATCATTAGGATCGCCGCATTCGAGCAAAACTCTATCAGGTAATCGCGGTCGCTTACCGCATCGATCGAATTGGCGATGACCCTTGGAAAACCAAGACGGCGGGCCGTCCAATTCATATCGGTCGGGAAAGCCACACCGGCTAGAGCCGCGCTCCCCAGGGGCATTACGTCCGTTCTGGCCAAACAGTCCTTAAATCTTTCAAAATCTCGGCCAAACATTTCGTAGTAGGCCATCAGGTGATGGGAAAAAAGGATCGGCTGCGCATGCTGGAGATGAGTAAATCCGGGCATGACCGTGCCGAGGTGAATTTGTGCCATCTCCACAAGGGTCGATTGCACAAGGCGCACCAGGTCCATAATGGTAGCAATCGATTCGCGCATGAAAAGCCGCATGTCGAGCGCTATCTGGTCGTTTCGGCTCCTTGCGGTGTGGAGCTTGCCCCCGGTTTCGCCAATGCGCGCGGTAAGCTCGTTTTCAATCGCCATGTGGATGTCCTCCTGGGAGGAATCCAGTTCGATTTTTCCCCGCTCGATGTCTCGAAGAATCTCGCCAAGCGTTTGCACTATAAGGGATGCCTCATCGTGGGAAATGATCCCGCATTCGGCCAGCATGCGGCAATGCGCGATGCTCCCCTCGATATCATGCCGGTAGAGCCGGCTGTCGTAATGAACGGAGGCGGTATATTCCTCCACCAGCTTGTCAGTGGGCTGTTCGAAGCGCCCCTTCCACAGCTTTTCGGCCATCTGCTAGAACTCCGCAAAACCCTATTGGTTAGTAAAATCCTTCTTCACAAGCGCTTCGATCCGCAGCCTCAGTCCGAGCAGCCGAATGAAACCGTTGGCCTCATCCTGCCGGAAGACGTCGTCTTCTTCGAATGTGGCAAAGCTTGGCTGGTAGTAAGACCGGTCGGATTTGCGCCCGATAACCTGGCAACTTCCCTTGTAGAGTTTGAGGCGGGCGGTCCCGCGGACGTTTTCCTGCGCAAGGTCCATCATCTTTTGCAGGTAATTCATCTCGGGGGAATACCAGAAGCCGTTGTAGACCATCCGCGAGTATTCGGGAACAAGGCTGTCGCGAAGCCGCATGACTTCGCGGTCCATGGTTATGGATTCAACCGCCGAGTGGGCGATCCGCATGATGGTGCCCCCGGGGGTTTCATAGACACCGCGCGACTTCATGCCGACCAGCCGGTTTTCAACGAGATCCACGCGGCCGATGCCGTGCTTGCCGCCGATTTTGTTTAAGTGCTGCAAAAGAGCGGCGGGAGACATTGGCTCTCCATCGACTGCCACCGGGTCGCCCCCGACGTAGTCGATTTCGATAATTTCCGCCTTATCCGGGGCCTTTTCGGGATCGACCGTCAGGATGAACATGGACGGGTCCGGGGCCAACCACGGATCTTCGAGGATGCCCCCCTCGTAGCTTATGTGCAGCATGTTTCGGTCGCTGCTATAAGGCTTGGCCGGGGTGACCGGGACCGGTATCCCGTGCTTTTTCGCAAATGCTATGAGGTCGCTTCGAGACTTCAGGTCCCATTCGCGCCAGGGCGCAACCACCTTTATATCGGGTCGCAGAGCCATATAGGAGAGTTCAAATCTCACCTGGTCGTTTCCCTTGCCCGTAGCCCCGTGGCTTACCGCATCGGCGCCTTCTTCTTCGGCTATCCTTATCTGGTGCTTGGCTATAAGCGGGCGGGCAATCGAGGTGCCAAGAAGATACTGGCCCTCGTAGATCGCGTTGGCGCGAAACATCGGGAAAACGAACTCGCCCGCGAACTCCTCCCGCAAATCTTCAATGCGGGCTTTGATAGCGCCCGTTGCAAGGGCCTTGGCCTCGATGCCGTCCAACTCCTCGTCCTGGCCAAGGTCTGCGGAAAAGGTGACGACCTCGCACCCGTAAGTCTCGATAAGCCATTTTAGAATGATAGATGTGTCAAGTCCGCCCGAATAAGCCAGAATAACCTTTTTAACGCTCATTGCAAAAAAACTCCGTTTAAAATAGATGACAGGATTAACAGGAGCTTGAGCTGTTAGTCCTTCCCAATGTGAATAAAGCAAAAGACTTGGACAGGATTTACAGGATTTTAAATTCTTCCCGTCCGCTCGACCTTACCTGTTAATCCTGTCTAAAAATGCTTTTCTGTCTTTTCTGTCCGCTCCGGGAGCCAAAAAAAGCAAAAACCTTAGACAGGATTAACAGGATTAACAGGATTTAAAATTCTTCCTGTCCGCTCGACCTTACCCGGGTTTTAGCCCTCTTTGTTTGCGGAGCATGCCGCGCCGCCTCGATTTTCCTAATCCTGTAAATCCTGTTAATCCTGTCTAAAAAGTTTTTCTGTCCGCTCCGGGAGCCAAAAAACAAAAGCCTTAGACAGGATTACAGGATTTAAAATTCTTCCTGTCCGCTCGACCTTACCCGGGTTTTAGCCCTCTTTGTTTGCGGAGCATGCCGCGCCGCCTCGATTTTCCTAATCCTGTAATCACGTCAAGCGGTATGAACGATGCTTGCGTTTGATCCGGAGACTGGCCGCGCCAAAATTTAAGAGCAATCCGATCTCCAAACCGGTTGCCGTCAGGTAGTTCACGAGCTGAACTTCGTGTGCCTGCGCAAGGGTCCTTACTGCCTTGATCTCGACGATTACCGAACTCTCGATCACCATGTCGGCGCAAAAATCGCCTACCGCAACGCCATCGTAGATCACCCTGACGGCCCTCTGACACTCCACATCCAACCCGGCCTTGCACAGTTCGTGGTTTAGCGCTTTCGCATAGACCGATTCGAGAAATCCCGGCCCAAGCGTGCGGTGCACCTTCATCGCGCAGCCGATTATTTGCTCCGTCAGGACCTCTTGCTGCATCCTGTCTTTAATCCTGTCAAAGCTCCCTGCTGCCGATGAGCCAGTCGAGCAGCGCCATTTGAAGGTGGAGTCGGTTTTCGGCCTGATCGAAGACCGGGGCGCGAGCACTTTCAATCACCTCGGACGTGATCTCCTCCCCTCGGTGGGCGGGCAGGCAGTGGAGCACTATCGCGTGAGGCGGCGCGCATGACAGGAGGCGCGAATTAATCTGGTAGGGCTGAAAGGCCTCCATTCGGACCTTAGCCTCGTCTTCTCGTCCCATGCTCGCCCAGACGTCGGCATAGAGCACATCGGCGCCCGCTACGGCCTCGTCGGGATCGGCTATCAGCCGTATTTTTCCGTTACTCTTTAGTAGGGCCGGGTCGAGCAGTTCCCTATCGGGTTCGTATCCGGGAGGACAGGCGAGATTTAGCGAAAAGCCAAGGCGAAGGGCCGCGTTTATCCACGAATTGGCAACGTTATTTCCATCGCCCACCCAGGCAACCGTGAGATTTTCAAGAGTGCCGCGCTTTTCCCGTATGGTCATGAGGTCGGCAAGCACCTGGCACGGATGGGAGTGATCGGTCAGAGCGTTTATCACCGGCACGGAGGCGAATTTGGCCAGTTCTTCGACGTCGCTGTGCGCGAACGTTCTCACCACTACGGCATCGATATAGCGTTCGAGGACCCGCGCCATATCGGCCAAGGGTTCATGGCGGCTGATCTGGGTATCCTGGCCGGTCATGAAAATGGGGTGTCCCCCCAGCCGGAAAACGGCGGCCTCAAAGGAAATTCGTGTCCTGGTCGAAGGTTTAAGGAAAATCAGGCCCACGATTTTTCCGGCAAGCGACTTTGGCAGCGTTCCGGCGGCAAGCTCGGCTTTCATCTTTACAGCTTTGCCAATAAGGGCTGAAATCTCTTCGGCTAAAAGATCCCGGACAGAGAGAAGATCTCGCTTCATAGGGCTTCCTCTTTAAAAACCCCTTCCAGAATGGCGACCATCCTGTCGACCTCGGAGGGGCCGGCGATAAGAGGCGGAACGAACCTCAAAACGGTATCGTGAGTGCAGTTGATTATGGCGCCTTTCTCCAGGCACCTGGAAACGAACCTTGCGCCCGGAATATCTAGCTCCATGCCCACCATAAGGCCACGCCCGCGGACTTGGCGGACAAACGGGAATCGACTCTTAAGTTCCCCGAGCCTTTCCTGGAAATAGGCGCCGGTCTTTTGGACCTTCTCCAAAAAACCCGGCCCGGAAATAACTTTAAGGGTCGCAAGAGCCGCCGAAGCCACCAGCGGCCCCCCCCCGAATGTCGTGGCGTGGCTGCCGGGGGTAAAAGCCGTAGCTACTTCATCGGTTGCAACCATCGCCCCCATCGGCAGTCCGTTTGCCAGCGCCTTGGCCAGGGTCATTATGTCAGGGCTTACCCCCTCCTGCTCATAGGCGAAAAGAGTACCCGTTCTCCCCAGGCCCGACTGGATCTCGTCAAAAATCAACAGGAGATTCCTTTCCCGGCAAAGCGCCTTGAGCTCTTTTACATAGCCCGGCGCCGGGAAATTAAGACCTCCTTCTCCCTGCGCGGGCTCGATCAATACCGCGCAGGTCTTGTCCGTTACGGCCGCTTCGACGGAGGCAACCGAGTTGAAATCTACAAACTCAAAACCTTCGACCAGAGGTTCGAATCCCTTGTGCACCTTACTTTGGCCGGTTGCCGAAAGCGTTGCCAGGGTGCGCCCGTGAAACGAATTCTTCATCGAAATGATGTGAAACCTGCCGGGACCGAACCGGTCGCTGCTATACTTTCTTGCAAGCTTTATAGCAGCTTCGTTGGCCTCTGCGCCGGAATTGGAAAAAAACACCTTATCGGCAAATGAAAGCCGTGTCAATTCTGCGGCCAGCTCAACCTGTGGATAAGTATAAAAGAGATTGGAGACATGGATCAGGTTGCGCGCCGCCTCCTCGATTGCCCGGGTTACTTCCGGGTGGCAGTGGCCGAGGCCGCACACGGCTATGCCCGCCAGAAAGTCGAGGTATTCTTTTCCCGAATCATCCCATAGCCTGCAGCCCTGGCCTCGTACGAAAGCGACCGGAAACCTCGAATAAGTCCCGAATATATGCTTTGCGCACGCCTGCTGTATGTTTGCGTCAAGTGAGCTCATGTCTTCTGTCCGTCGCCTCTTAGAATTTCGGTGCCAATCCCTGCGTCCGTGAACATTTCCAGCAAAATTGCATGAGGTTTCCTGCCATCGACGATATGGACCTTCGCGGCCCCGGCCTCGATGGCATCCAGAGCGCATCGCACCTTGGGGATCATGCCTCCGCGCAACACTCCGCTTCGTATGGCCTCTTCGGCCTGGTCGGCGGTCATGCTCGACACCAGTCGCCCCTCCGCGTCGAGGACTCCGGGCACATCGGTCATGAGCACAAGCTTATCGGCCCTTAGCGCCCCGGCAATCGCCCCGGCTACGAGGTCGGCGTTTATGTTGTAGGTTTCCCCGTTTTGACCCGCCCCAACCGGTGCGACGACAGGGATTATATCGCTTTGCGAAAATATTTGAAGTATCTCCAGGTTTATCTTTACCACTTCGCCCACCAGCCCCAGGTCGATTATCTCGGCCGGCCGGTCCACGAGCGCTTCCCGGACGATATTTAGCTTTTTTGCCTCGATAAGGCGTCCGTCTTTACCGCTCAACCCCACCGCGCGGCCGCCGTGCATGTTTATAAGGGAGGCTATCTCCTTATTTATCTTTCCCGCCAGCACCATTTCCACGATGTCCATGGTATCGGCGTCGGTTATACGCATCCCTTCGATAAATTCGGATTTCTTCCCGATCCGGTCGAGCATCCTGCCTATCTGCGGCCCCCCGCCGTGGACCACCACCGGATTTATCCCGATGTACTTCATAAGGACCACGTCCTTTGCGAAGCTCTCCTTGAGATCTTCTGCCACCATCGCGTGACCGCCGTATTTTATTACGATCGTCTTCTGATAAAATCGGCGGATATACGGGAGGGCTTCAACAAGAATGTTTGCTTTTTCGATCATATCTATCCCCCGAAAGAATGAAAAATCCTCCCTGGTCCGCAGCCAGGAGGCAGGCTTGGCAAAATAATCCGCCATTTTCCCTAAGAACTTAAAGGATTATGAAAGCCGTTTCAACGATTTTTCACACGCGGGCTAAATTGAGAGATCAAAGGCAGACAATCGCGGCCGGGCCGACCTCACCGCACCGCCCCCCCGATGAGCGCGGCCATGGCGAAAGAAAGCACCGAGCAAAGGTACATCAGGGTAATCATCCGTTGGTAAGTTTGGAGCGTTATCGGGCCCAAGGGCTCTCCCAGCCGCGGTTTTTCGATAATTTCGCCAAAATAGCAGTTGGCGCCGCCCAACTGGACGCCCAGCCCCCCGGCCGCTGCCGCTTCCGGATACCCGGCGTTGGGGCTTTTCATCTTCGGAGCGTCCCGAACCATGATTTTTGCCGCAGCCCGCCAGTCGAGCCCCATGCAGGCCGATCCTGCCACCAGGAGCCATCCGGAGATTCTAGCCGGTATCCAGTTTACAACGTCGTCTGCCCGGGCGGCAAAAGAGCCAAAGAAGCGGTAGCGCTCATTTTTGTACCCCAGCATCGAATCCATCGTGTTTACCGCCTTGTACAAAATAGCGCCCACGGGGCCTCCAAGCGCCAGGTAGAAAAGAGGGGCCACGATCCCATCGGAGAGGTTCTCGGAAACGGTTTCCACAAGGGCTCGCAAGATGTCGTTGCGACCAAGCTGTGAGGTATCCCGGCTTACGATAAACGAAAGTCGTTGGCGTGCAAGGGCCAGGTCCCCCGTTTTAAGAGCATCTGCTACAAGCCGGGATTCGTCATGGAGGCAGCGGGTGGCAAGCGTTGAGTAGGCAAGCCAGATGGCGGCAATCTCTCCTACGGTCGGGCCGAAAAAATTTGATAGATAAAGAAACGCTTCCGCGGCCAGCAGCACCACGAAAATCACGACGCTCCAAAGAGCAAAGCCGCAAAATCGCATTCGAGCCGGGGAAGCCTGCACCGGATAGAGGACCCTTTCGGCCCGGGAAATGAGCCGGCCGATCCACCGCACCGGATGGGGCATCCACCGGGGATCTCCCATCGCAAGGTCTAAAAGGTAAGCCAAAACAAGCTGCCAGGGTTGGAAAGCCACTCCCGTTTCGCCTTTCTAATTTTTCACTATCACTTCTTCAAAATCCCGCTCACATCCACATGCTTTCCCACGAGTTCGGCAAGCCGGTCGTATTGCTCCTCTTTCCACAGTCGGAAGGAAAAAGAATCGGAAAACCCGCAGAGTATCTTCCCGGAGCGGTTTGCGAGATCTTCTATGAACCTGTTGCGGAAGCCGTCGTTATCGAAAATGCCGTGGATGTATGTGCCCCACGCCCGCCCGTCGGGTTGTGCGAGTCCGTCTTCGATATCCACCGGTTTTCCGTCGCGCTCGAAGATCCTGAAAAGAGGTTTCGCCAAGCCTTTCGAGGTGGAACGGCCCATGTGGATTTCATAGCCCGAAAGCATCTCGTGGCCCCCGGGAAACGGCAGCGATTCGCAGATAACGCCGGCTTCGACCTGCGAGGTCGTCTTTTCGGTATACATCTGCGTTTCCATATCCAGAAGGCCCAGGCCGGGGATCATCGCAATCGAGCTTTCCACGCCGTGGGGGTCGCGCACCACGCTGCCCATCATCTGGTAGCCTCCGCAAAGGCCGACGACGACCCCCCCCGATTTGTAGAAGGCCGACAGCGCGTCAGCCATACCCGTTTTACGCAAAGCGTCCAGGTCTTCGATCGTGTTTTTGCTCCCGGGAATGATCACCGCGTCGAAGCCAAAGACCTCGGCGGGTCTATCAAAATAGACCAGATCGACCCTCGGGTCGCTTTCGAAGGGATCAAAATCTGTGTAGTTGGAGATAAAAGGAAGGCGGACGATTCCCACGCGAACAGATGCCCGGGGCGCTTCCGAGCGCGCCGCATTCATTTTTTTTAAAAGCGCCACCGAGTCTTCTTCGGGCAGGGAAATGTCTTGAAAGTAAGGCACAACGCCAAGGACCGGGACCCCGGACCTTTTTTGCAAGATCTTTTCTCCCTCTTCGAAAAGTCGGGGGTCTCCACGGAATTTATTGACGATAAAGCCAACGATCCGCTTTTTTTCCGCGTCTGTCAGCAAAGAGTAGCTGCCAAGAAGGGATGCGAATATGCCCCCGCGGTCTATGTCTCCGACCAGTATGCATCGGGCGTCGGCCATTTCCGCCATGGCCATGTTCACCAGATCGTGCTCTTTGAGGTTTAGTTCGACAGCCGATCCTGCGCCTTCGATGACTATCAGGTCGTTTTGAGCGCTTAGCCTCTCGAAGGCGCCCCGCACTATGGGAACAAGCTCTTTTTTGTATTCGTAATAATCGGCGGCCGAAAAATTTCCTATCGCCTTTCCGAGTACAATGACCTGCGAGCCCATTTGTGAGGTAGGTTTTAAAAGGATGGGATTCATGTCCACGTGGGGCTCGATCCCCGCGGCTTCGGCCTGGACGACCTGGGCGCGTCCCATCTCGCCGCCCTGGGGCGTAATAAATGAGTTAAGTGCCATGTTTTGCGCCTTAAACGGCGCCACACGATACCCCAGTTTGTGGAAGATGCGGCAAAAAGCTGCGGCGATAACACTTTTGCCGACATCGGAGCCCGTTCCAAGAAACATTATCGACTTTGCGCCCGACATCTCGAATCGATTACCTCCCCTTATCCCAGTCGGCGCATTGGAGGACGAACCGTTCGGCGGCCTCCGGAGCGCTGCCCCAGTGAAGATGAACATAGCTGGCAAGAACTGAGCCCACCTGGTAGCCCTCCGGGCGAAAGACCCCGGATCTGCGCCCGCAGATGTCATAGGCGAACTCAAGGCCGGGGGCGTTTCCCTGTTCCACGATTTCGGAGTAGTGGAACTCATGGCCCCGTATGACCATGCCCGGTTTTCCCAGAAGGCATTCGCGGCGAAGGACCGCCTCCGTGTACCCCAGGGCCTTCAACCGGCCAAGCATCCGGGTCCCGAACGGCAGTATGCCGGCCATGGTCTCTTTTTTTCCTTCGATCGTTTCGATAAAGCGTCCGAGCGTCATGAGGCCCCCGCACTCGGCATAGATCGGCATCCCCGCAGCCGCGCGCGCCCGAAGCGAGTCGAAAAACGCGGTATTTCGAGATATGGCGCCTGCAAAGAGCTCGGGGTATCCTCCGCCAAGGTAGGCGCCGCAGCATTGCGGCGGAAGACTCTCGCCGCTTAGGGGGGAAAAGAAGGTAAGTCTTGCTCCGGCCCGCTCGAGGAGTTCTAAGTTATCGGGATAATAGAAGCAATAGGCGGCATCGCGCGCCACAGCGATTTCGGCCCGCCGGCGAGCCGCCGGGGGCCGGCGTACCGCCGGAGGCAGGTTTTGCCCTTGCAAAATCGCCGGGCTTTTGGCGTCGTAAGATTGGCGCCCGGCCGAGGAGTCCGGGGGCGGCGAGGAGTAGCTTGTCTTTTCCAAGAGGTGGTCGATATCTATATGTTTTTCCACAAGGGCCGCGAGGCGATCGCGCCACCGGGAATCGAGTTTCATTTCATCGGCGGTTACAAGCCCCAGGTGCCTCTCGGGTATTTGCACCGCCTCCTCTTTGGGGATGCCGCCCAAAACGACCGTTTCCGGACAGGAGCAGGACAGGGCTTCCTTGAGATACCGGAGGTGTCTTTCTCCGCCCACCCGGTTGAAAATCACCCCTGCAAATTTTAAGTCCGGGTCGAAATGGACAAATCCTTGGACCAGGGCCGCAACACTTCTGGCCATGCTCTTCGCATCCACCACCAGTACGGCGGGCGCCCCGAGCCATTTGGCCATCTCGGCGCTGCTCCCCGATTCGCTACGGCCGTCATAGCCGTCGAAAAGTCCCATCACTCCTTCGATTAAACCCGCGTCGGCTCCGGCCATGCATCGCCGGAAAGTCTTCTCGTTCCACTCCCGCGAGAGCATCCACCCGTCGAGGTTGCGGCTCTGTGAGCCCGCAATCTGCGTGTGAAGTCCGGGGTCTATGAAGTCGGGCCCGACTTTAAAGGGCTGCACATTCATCCCCCTGGCTTTTAAGGCTAAAAGAAGCCCAAGCGAGAGCGTGGTCTTGCCGCACCCGCTGTGAGTTCCGCAGACGAGGAATGCATGTTTTTGGCTGTTGTGCGTCATTTTAAAATTCTACTTGAGTTGCCGATGGCTAACAACCCTTTTCATCTGTTTATAAACGAGTCGGATTTTTGATATACTTGCCGGCGGAGTGTAAAAAGAGATGATCTGGAAAATAAAAGAGCGGCAGAAAAAATGGCTGGAAGGCGAAACCGGGACCGTCGTAAAGAACTGGGGCGGAAAGGTCAGCATTGCCCTCGCCTTCCCCAACCGCTACGCGGTGGGGATGTCGAACCTTGGTTTTCAGCATGTCTACTACGCGCTAAACCGTTATGAAACCGTGGTGTGCGAGCGGGTATTCTATCCCGAACCAGAAGAACTTGAGTTAATCAGGCAATCTCCCGGGCATCTTTTGTCTGTCGAATCTCAAAGACCGCTTCTCGATTTCGACCTGGTCGCCTTTTCCGTCCCCTTTGAAAACGACTACACAAACCTTATAGAAATGCTTTTGCTTGCCCGAATTCCCCCCCGGGCCAAGGATCGCGCCGAGGTCCGTCCCCTTGTGGCGGCAGGAGGGGTGGCCCTATTTCTTAATCCCGAACCACTGGCCGATTACCTCGATTTTCTATTCGCAGGAGAAGCCGAACCGCTTGTCCCCGAGTTTTTGGACTTTTTACATCGGTTGGGACACGGCTCGGCCAGCCGCTGCGAAATTCTAGAGGAGATGGCCAAATCGATACAGGGCATCTACGTTCCCTCTCTTTACGAGCCTGTATTTAGAGAGGACGGCACACTCGATACCCTTACCCCCCTTGTCCCCGGTATTCCGGAAAGGATAACTGTCAGGCGGGCCGATCTTTTGACGAGCGAGCCGTGCCGGACCACCGTGTTTACGGCCAATACCGAATTTAGCAATGTGATGCTTCTGGAAATCGGGAGGGGCTGCGGGCACGGGTGCCGGTTTTGCGGCGCGGGTTTTGTTTACCGGCCGGTGCGCTATCACGGCGCGGAGAAACTGCTCGAAACCGCGGCCCCCGATTGCGGGACCAATCGAATCGGCCTGGTAAGCGCCGCCGTATCCGATCATCCAGAGATTGTCGACCTGTGCTCCTCGCTGCTCGATCGGGGCGGCTCGCTTTCCTTTTCTTCGCTTCGAGCCGATAGCCTGGATTCGCAACTCCTTTCGGCCCTGGAATCAAGCGAGCACCACGCCGTTGCGATCGCCCCGGAGGCCGGCTCGGAGAGGCTGCGGCGGGTTATAAACAAAAATTTGTCCGAAGATCAGATATACCGGGCAGCCGAAATGCTGGCTCAAAGAGGGATCCTCAATATAAAGCTCTACTTTATGATCGGCCTTCCGACAGAGACAAAAGAAGACCTGGAGGCGATCGTTACCTTAGCCAAAGGGATTCACCATCACGTCGTGAGTGGGAGCCGGGGCAAAAAACGGCTCGCCACCGTTACCCTTAGCGTTAATTCCTTTGTTCCCAAACCTTTTACCCCCTTCCAGTGGACTGCGTTTGCGGGGACGGTCGAACTCAGGGAAAAGGCCAAATGGCTCCAGAAGGCCCTGGCAAGGGTCCCCAACATCCGGCTACATTTCGATCTGCCCAAGTGGGCATACGTGCAGGCGCTCCTGGCAAGAGGCGACCGCAGGGTTTCCTTTTTTATCGACAAAGTGGCCCGGGGCGACTCAAACTGGAAGCAGGCCATGCGCAGTTCTCCCCTAAATCCCGATTTCTGGGTGATGAGGGAGCGCGAACGCGATGAAAAATTCCCCTGGGAGGTGCTCGACCACGGGGTGGATCGTAATTACCTGTGGCAGGAATACGAGCGGGCTCTTGAGGCAAGGCAGAGCCCGGAATGCCGTCCCGGAAAAAATTGCAAAAGATGCGGCGTTTGCGGGCCGTAACAGTCCGAGGGAGAAAACCCCATGAATGGAAACCGGGCAGAATCGGGAGCCCTGAAATACCTGTTTTTCGTATCGCGCCTGCTGCTCGGGGCGGTCTTTATCGCTGCGGGGGCGGGCAAAATCCTCCATCCCGGCGAGTTTGCCGGCATAATTTCTAATTATCAGATCCTTCCGGAGCAGTTGGTAAATAGTGCGGCTGTCGTTCTACCGGGGCTGGAGATGATAATCGGGGTGCTACTCGTGTGCGGCTTTTGGCTGCCCGGGGCCGTTGCGCTCGCCGATTTACTCTTGCTCGTTTTCCTGGCGGCCCTTGCCTCGGCGGCTGCCCGAGGCATCGATATCGACTGCGGCTGTTTTAGCGTAAAGCCAACGGCCTCTCCCAACTTTTCGTGGTATCTTTTGCGCGATATGTTTTTTCTTTTACTGGGCGCCGTAGTAACGGTTCATACCCAAAAGACTGGAAGTTCCCGCAAGGATTCCAGTTTTTGACACAACCTCAAAGGAGAAAGAGTTATGGATGAAAAAATGGGCAGCGCCTTAAACGAGCAGATTAACGCCGAACTCTACTCGTCCTATCTTTATCTTTCGATGGCCTCCTATTGCAAGCGCCTCAATCTGGAAGGGTTCGCCAGATGGATGGAGGTGCAGGCGCTCGAAGAATTGAGCCATGCGATGAAGTTTTTTAATTTTGTAAACGAGCGGGGTGCAAAAGTCGAACTCCAGGCAATCGCGGGTCCGCCGGTCTCGTGGGATTCGCCCCTTTCGGTCTTTGAAGCCGTCTACGGCCATGAGGTGAAGGTGACGGGGCTGATTTACGAGCTTGTAAATCTGGCGATGGAGCTACGAGATCACGCGGCGGTAAATTTTCTTCAATGGTTTGTAAACGAACAGGTCGAAGAAGAGACCAGCGCGGACAATATCGTGCAAAAACTGAGGCTGATTGGAAGCGATGGGGGCGGTCTGTACATGGTGGACCAGGAACTGGGACAGAGGGTCTTTACACCGCTACCCGGCACGACCATCCTGGCAGGGGCCGCAGGCGCCTGATAGAGCCAAAATCCACCACAGCATTGTCTTGTCCCTGCGGGACACCCAGAAACCACGAGAAGACCCGGGACGCGGTTTTCTTCCCGCTCCACGCTTCCCGCTTCTTCTCGTAGCATTTCTTGTCCCTGCGGGATACCCAGAAACCACGAGAAGACCCGGGACGCGGCTTTCTTCCTGCTCCACGCTTCCCGCTTCCCGCTTCTTCTCGTAGCATTTCTTGTCCCTGCGGGATACCCAGAAACCACGAGAAGACCCGGGACGCGGCTTTCTTCCTGCTCCACGCTCCACGCTCCACGCTCCACGCTCCACGCTCCACGCTCCACGCTCCACGCTTCCTGCTTCCTGCTTCCTGCTTCCTGCTTCCTGCTTCCTGCTTCCTGCTTCCTGCTTCCCGCTTCACGCTTCACGCTTCCTGCTTCCTGCTTCCCGCTTCCCGCTTCACGCTTCACGCTTCACGCTTCTTTCGTAGTTTTACCGGCCGGTTTGTCTTAGCCAGAAATACAAAGCCAGGGAGCCAAAGATAATGTTTCCCGCCCATACCCCCAAAAAGGGAGGAAGGGTCCCAGCCGAGGCAAGAGAGCTTCCGATGTTGGATACGGCAATGAAGGCGAATGCCACAAGGAGCGACATTCCGACTCCGGCGGCGATCCCTCCGTGGATTCCCTGCCTGAGGGCCACAAGCATGCCCAGCAGGGTGAGGATAAGGGTGGCAAGAGGCAAGGCGATCCTCATATTCAGGTCAACTTCGTAGGGGGTCGCGCTAAACCCTTCGCGCTCTATATTTTTCGTGTACCGGTATAGATCGAGCCATCCCAGGTTGTGCGGGAGGATTTCACCGGACTTAAAGTCGGCGGGGGTGATTTTTAAATCGAGCATTTCCCGGTTAAACCACTGCTGATCGGTCTTTCCTGCATGGTAGCTGACGATGAGCCCCTCTTTTGCGAGCCACCCCTTAGGGGTCCAGGTTATGCTTCGCGCATCTATCCTGCGCGCGAGGCTAAAATCGGGGGCCATGAAAAATATCGAGGCAAGGCGCATTACCCTGTGCTTTCTGTCGTAGAGCCCGATCTGGTAAATCGTGTCCTTTTCGCGGTACCAGATATTTTCCGGATTCATCCAAAGAGGCGGTTTTTTGCCCTCGATTTTGACATCCCAGGTATCGTAGAGTTTTTGATTGAGGGGACGAACGACATATTCGGCCAGTCCAAAGTGCAATAGCGAGAGCAAGAGTCCGGCCAGCGCCAGCGGGGCGACATAATGGCCCGGATTGATGCCGGCTGTCTCCATCGCCATCAGCTCCCGGTTTCGCTTCATCATTCCGAGGGCTATGATGGCCGCAATGATTGCCGACATCGGGATGCCCTGTGTCAGGATCATCGGGATTTTGAACAAAAAGTACAGGTAGATCTCGCGGAATCCGAGGTGATGCTGGAGCATGCGATCGACGCGCTCGAAAAAATCAACGACCAAGTAAATCCCGACAAAGCCTACATTGGCCAGAAAAAATACAGGGAGAAAATGTTTAAGAACGTATTTCGGGATAATCTTCACTATTGGACGGCCCCCTGTTTGTTGCCTCGGGAAACAGACGGGCGCAGGCGGGCGATCAGGCGGCCCAGGGACGCAGGGCAAAAGGGAGTTTCCCTATGCAGTTTTGTCCACAGATATACGGCGAGCGCGATACACAGCAGATTGGGCGTCCAGACGGCCCAAAAAGGGGACATGAGGTCATTAAAACCAAATGTTCTGCCCGCCGAGAGCAAGACGTAATAGGCAAGGAAGATGACAATTCCAATGGTAATTCCGGTCATTCGGCCCCTCTGGCGAAACATGGAGCCAAGCGGGGGGCCGAGAAGTCCTAGAAACAGGCAGGCTGCCGGGAAAGCGAGCCGCTGCTCCAACTCGAGACTCCACCAGATCAGGGCGGCCTTGCCCACCGCAGCTTTTGCCCTACGGTAGATCTGGACAAGACTCATCTCGCCTCTGCTTTTAATCACCTTTTTTGCCGCGCCAAGGATTTCGTCCATCGGCAGGGTAAATTCATAGTTTTTGAATGCCACCGCCTGGGCATCTTTGACGTTGCGGGCCGTGCGGGTAATTATGCCGTTTGAGAGCTTGAAAATGATGGCGCTCGAATCGGGGGGAAAATCGATTTTTGCAGTCTTTGCGGCTATGGTGACCTGTTGATTGGGCTCCCTTTGGTCCTGGATAAAAATCCCTTTGATCTCGTAATCGGTGTGATCGACCGATCGGAAGAAAAGAACGAGTTTGGGAATGGCGGAAATGAACACCCCCTCTTCGAGCAAAGACGGGATGGAGGTGCGGCCAAGGGTTCTTAATTTGCCTTCGAACGCCCGGTTGGATGCGGGCAGGAGCCAGACGGCGTTTACGAAGGAAAGGAGGGTAATAAGCACCAGCACGCCCAGAACCGGCGGCAGAAAGCCGAGGAAACCGGTTCCCGCCGCCCGGAAAGCGATCAGTTCGTTATCGCTGTTCAAGCGAACGAAAGCGAGCATCACACCGAGCAGGGAGGCCATGGGGGCCGCATATAAAATGAGCCTAGGCATGGCGAAAAGGATCAACTGGGCGATATCTTCGATGCTGCACGAGGAAGCGAAAAGGATGCGCATGAGCTGCAGGAGCTGCCCTGTAACGAGCACGAAAACGGCCCCGGTAAGGCAAATCAGCACCGGGGTGCACTGCTCTTTTAGCAAGTAGAGATAGAGGGTCTTTTTCATGCGTGTAATCTATCCAATGAGGGGCGCCGAGGTCAATTATAAAAGGGGTCAAAAAAATCGGTAAAGGTTTTAGGGCCGCGCGACGATATTTTAGTGCATGAGGCAAAAGCAACAGCCACCGGGGCAAACCACTTATCAGGAGAACTAAAATGGTCCAAACGGCAGCGTCAAATGTCTATCAACGGACGGCGATTCAAACCGCCGATCCGCTCCAGTTGATAATCCTTTGCTACGACGGGGCGATAAACGACCTCAAGCAGGCCAAAGAACTGCATGAGCGGCAAGAGATGAACGAGGCCTACCAAAGAATCCGGCACGCCCAGGATCTGATAACCGAGCTGCTCGTTGGCCTCGACTACGAAAGGGGCGGAACCATAGCCCGAAATCTCAACCGGATCTATAATTTCGTCCTGCGGCAGTTGATTGGCATAAACAGCCGCAGGGATATCTCCATATATGATGACCTGGCGCGGATTCTCACAAATCTAAAGGACGGCTGGGAGTCGATCAAGGTAAGTACCGGGCCGACTCAATTGCAGGCCGGTGTTCTCCCGAAACAATGGCAAGCTTGCGCATAGGATTCGGCAATGGAAAGCAACGCATCATGCCTGGCTGTGGACGCTGAGTCCATCCTGGACCAGCTCCTTGAATTCGCCGCCCAGCTTGCGGAGTTTGAAAACGACCCGCAGGTGGACATTAGAGCGCTTTCCGATGAGTGCGCCAAGCGCACCGAGGAACTGAAGCGGCTTCTGTCCAGCGACTGTAAAAAATCCGCAGCCGCGCGCAGCGGACTCCTGGATAAAATGCGCGCCCTTTATGAGCGCACCCAAGTCTGCCTGGATATCCTGCAAAGGAAAAGCGATGTGGTAACCGCCAAGCTCCAGGGCCTTTCCAGGACCAAACAGGCAGTCAACGCGTACAGTTGCCGGCGAAATTATTGCCGCTGAGTAAGATTTACGCGCGCCAGGGACAGTATTGGCTGAGGAGCGAATTCGCCGATTTGTCTCCTAACCCAACCTGAGCGCTTGCCGCAAAAACTAAAGGCCCCCGATCGAAAGACATCCGCGCTTGGTCTTCACCCATTCCATCAGATCGATGCTCCCCGGAGGTTCAGTGGCCAATGCGCCGGGGAGCTCGCTCCTGTTTACCTTGGAAAACCCGCTTCGATATCTTAGCCCGAATCGTGCAGCCGTAGAGCCGATTTGGCTATTTTTTGAGTTTCCTCTCAGACCATCTTTTTAAAAAACCGGTGACCCTGGAGGCGGGTTGCTCGGCTATCTCGAGTTTGCCCCGCCCGACCATGACTCGCTGCAGACATGGCCTGAGGTATGGGCACGGGACGCACTCCCTGCGGGGCTGCATTATGCCTTCTTCGTCGACCGGGCAGACCTTTTCCCCGTCTCCGAAACACTGCGGAGCGCCAACGGTATCCGACGGGGAACGCCCCGATAGATCATCTTTCATCAACGCTCTCCGGCAAAGCGGTTTATTCGAGGATTTCCAGTACGGCCCGTTTTTTGAGTTTGGTTGCCGCCGCGTTCACAATTGTTCGCATGGCATGAGCATTGCGACCTTCCTTGCCGATGATTTTGCCAAGATCGTCTTTGGCCGCCCGCAGTTCGAGCACGGATATCTGCTGCCCGCAGATCTCTTTTACAACAATCTGTTCGGGATGCTCCGCAAGACAACGCGCGATGTATTCAACAAGTTCTTTGATCTGAATGTCTTCCATAAACGCAGGCTCCATGTTGATGCCGTCTGTAAAGGGTCCGGCAATCCGAGAGGATTGCCTTAAAGTAAATCTCGCACTGGTCAAGGCAAAAAGAGAGCTAAAAGTTGAGCGCTTTTTTGTTAGAGCGAGAGAAGCAGAACCTGGCAGCTTAAATGGCCCAAGGAGTGTGAAATTAGGAGAAATAGATTGGAGTGTCAATAGATTTCGAGAGTTAACATAATGAAATCGATCACAATCCTGCGCCCGCCACAGCGGCTCGCAAGAATTAAAACCTATTTGCGGGGAGAAAAAAAGGGTTGAACAAAAGTAAGTTATTGAATAAGTTATTTTATCTATCAATTTGCCGGGAGGTGTTCGCAGGATTATGAA
This sequence comes from Syntrophobacteraceae bacterium, assembly GCA_031292215.1. Lineage (GTDB taxonomy): Bacteria > Desulfobacterota > Syntrophobacteria > Syntrophobacterales > Syntrophobacteraceae > SbD1. The sequence continues at coordinate 35,594 of JARLHO010000058.1, forward strand.
CCAAAGTTGCGATATTGCGGTCAAGGTCGAAAATCGGCCCTTTGTCGAATTAGTCCCGGTAAAGCTCCCTGCGCCAAGCCTTGGCGACAACACCGCAGACCTCGACAGGCTCACCAGGACTTTGAGCCAGTCGGGATTTTCGCCGGTGCGCCTTGCGCCGGGGCGAATGGACGAGGTGGTTCGAAAGATACGGGCCCTGGGCCTTAGTTTTCGGACCGTTCTGGGGTACGCCGCCACGCACTGGGAAATCCTCGATGTCGTCGAGGCCTCGGGCGATCGACCTCTTTTCGGTTTTGCGGTCGATCTTGGCTCTACCACCCTGGTGCTACGGCTTATCGATATACTGCGCAGGAAAATCGTAGAGGAGACGGCTGTCAAGAACCCCCAGGTGAAGTGGGGAGAAGATATCCTCAGCCGCATCCTCTTTGCCCGAAGCCGTGAAGGGTTGGGCGAGCTTCGAGCTTGCCTTATCGAGGCCTGTTCGAAAGCGATGGAAAAAATGATGAAAGATTGTGGGGTCGCGGCCCGAAGCGTCCATGCGCTATGTTGCGCCGGGAACACGGCGATGAGCCACTTTTTCTGGGGGCTCGATCCCTCAAACATTTGCCGGGAACCTTACATCCCGGCGGCCAATACCTTCCCCACTGTCCATGCCTCGGAACTGGGGTTTGATTTTTTGCCCGCCTCGCTGCTCTATCTTTTCCCGAACGTCGGCGCCTATGTGGGGGGCGATATCGTTTCGGGAGTCGTTGCCGCCGATCTGAACAGATCGGAGCAAACGCGCATGCTAATAGATGTCGGGACCAATGCCGAAGTGGTGGTGGGGAACCGCCAATGGCTGCTCGCTTGCGCCGGAGCAGCCGGTCCGGCCCTGGAAGGCGGGGTCGTCGAACGGGGAATGCAGGCCGTTTCGGGGGCCATCGACCGGGTGAGGATCGACAGGCAAACGGGCGAGCCCGATTTCGGGGTGGTCGGTAGCGCAAAGGCTGCGGGAATCTGCGGCTCGGGCCTTATAGAACTTGTGGCCGAGATGTTTTCGTCCAAAATACTCACCATCCAGGGAAAATTCACAGAGCTTCCGTGTTCGCGTTTCCGAGACACCCCCGATGGCAGGGCTTATGCTCTTGCGCTTTCCTCCCAGACAGTCGACGGACAGGAAATTCTGGTCTCGGAGATCGATATTGGAGTTTTTTTGAAGTCAAAAGCCGCGATGTACACTATACTATCGGTTATCTGCCGAAAAGTCGGGCTTAACTTCGCCGATTTGGAGAAAATTTATATTGCGGGAGCCTTCGGAAATCACATTGATCCCGAAATGGCCGTCCGCATCGGCATGATCCCGGATTTACCCCTCGATACATATCACGGGGTCGGCAATTCGAGTCTTTCGGGAGCATCCATGCTTTTGTGCGACCGCACGCTCCTAACGGAAGTCGAAACGGTCCGCAACATGATCACCTATGTGGAACTGAACGTAAACGTCGAGTTGATAAATGAGTTTCGCGGAGCTCAATTCATCCCCCACACCGACCCGAGACTCTTTCCATCCGTTCAGTCGCCATAGGCGGGCATCCCAACAACAGCGGCTCGGGGTTTGAAGATGAACGTACCGACACAGGCCAACAGGTATCAGCAAAGAGCGGTCAAGACCGGCTTTACGATCAAGGGCATCTATGTCGCGAGGTCATTGGTCTGCCTGCTCCTTGTCCTCGATATTGTCCTGGTGCTGACCATTGTCTATTCCCAGAGCGGGCTTCCCGGCTTCAGGCTCCAAAACCGCCAGGTGAGGGTCCTGGAAAACACGGTCCTAAAGCTTCGGACCCAAAACCAGAAGCTTTTCGAACGCATCCAGTCGATCAAGACCGATCCCGCGGCCCAGCAAAGACTCGTTCGCCGGCAATTGGGCTGGGTCGGAAAAAATGAAGTTATTTTCGAGGCCCCCGACCGAATCGAAAGCTGGGGAGGCGGGCCGATAAGGCCTTTCGATTTGCCTAAATAGAGGCTCACCCATGCTCACCCCCCCTGCCCCGATTTTTATCCATCCGCACACACACACCTAAATGTAGATGCCGCAGGCGATGTAGGCGTTCTCGCCGGGGACCCTGGCGAGGTAGGTGCTCTTTAGCGAGGAAGCCGTCTGGCCGGGCTTTGGCCACCAGTAGTTCACCCATCCGGCCCCTTGCTTTACCGCTGTATCGATCAGATCGTTAAAAAACTTTTTGCCCCTGATATCCTCCAGTTGCGCGAGATCCGGCCCAACGAGTTTTTCCGGCTGAAAGGGATGGGCCAGAAGAGTGACCTTGCCTTTTGTGGAACCTATGTAGATATACCATTCATCGCCGCTGCAAAACGGGCCGTTTTTATCCGCGGCAGCCTCGATGACAGCTTGCAGCCCCTTTTTTTGCGCCATGGCCAGACTTTTTTTCACCAGGTCGACGGCCTGCTTTTTCCTGTTCGTTCCACTCAACACCCCCTGGAGGGTCGCCGATATCGTGCGTAGTTTGGCCGCCTCGGCTTCCATCTTTTCGGAGCCCTGGGCGGACTCGTTTGCGCGGGTTGCATTTTTTTGGGTGATCGTATCGATCTGGAGGATGGATTTGCTGACATCTTGAAGGTTGAGTCGCTGTTCGGCGGAGGCGTGTGCAATTTCTCGAATCAGTGTGACCGATTTTTCGAAAGATTCCAACATATCCGAAAAATCGCCCTCGGTCCGCTTCATAAGAGCCACGCCGCTTCCGGTCTTACTGATGGCGCTTTGAATCAACTCCTGGGTGCCCCTGGCCGCGGCAGCCGATCTTTTGGCCAGGTTGCGCACCTCTTCGGCCACCACGGCGAATCCTGCCCCGTGTTCCCCCGCCCGGGCCGCCTCAACCGCGGCGTTTAGCGCCAGCAGGTTGGTCTGGAAAGCGATTCCGTCGATATCCTTTATAATATTGCTGATCTTTTCGCTGGCTGCCGCAATCTCCTCCATGGCAAGGCTTGTCTCGTTCATGGAGGCCCCGGCCCGGTTTACTACCGACTGGGCCTCCTCGATCAGCATGCGGCCCTTATCGGCATTCTCGGCGTTTTGTACCGTGGCGCCGGTGATCTGCTCGATGCTGGCCGCAGTTTTCTGGAGGTTGTCTGCCTGCGTGCCCGCGCCTTCGGAAAGCGCCCGGGCGTTGGTGTAGTATTTGATCGAGGTGCTCTCGGCCTCCTCAACCGCTTTGGAAAGCGATTCCATCGATGAGCGCAGTGGAACGACAGTGCTTCGAAACAGGTAAACCGTCCAAAGGATCAAGACCCCGCAGGCCAGCAGGGTGGCGAGCACATGGTCGGTCATCGCGTGCGAAGAGACCCTGGAGCCAAGAGAAGCAAAGATGCTCGACGATATAGATAAAAGCAAAAAGATCAATATCTTGGTTCTTAAGTTCATGTACTTACCCCTTCTTAGCCTATAGGCGACGCCAATCGTTGAAGACAGACATTCCCGGAATCCCGTCATCAAGGATTCTTTGTATATTATCGTAAAGATGAGAGCGGAACTTGAGACAAATATGTCACTGTGATCCAAAATCTTGAACGCAATCTGCGTATTACGCCCGACGTAATTTGCCTTATCCGCGCCGCCCCCATGATTTCTGTGTCCTTATGCTCCACAATCGTTTAAAAGTGCGCTACACTTCCCTTGCCGGTTTTTTTCCGGCGCCTCCGGCACAAGGTATGATGCCGTGCTGGACAGGTTTTCCTGTAAACTTTCAAAAATGAGTCGAATGTGAAGAAAGAAAATCGACAAGACCCGGCGCAGGCCATTGAAGTGGTCGTATTTCAAGCCGGCGAGGAGATAATCCCGCTAGGCTATGAAAGTCCGCACTTTCTGGTGATCCTTAGCGGGCAGGTTGTGCTGACCCAGGACGGCAAAAGACTGAGAACTCTTGTAGAGCAGGACATCTTCGGTCTGGAGAGCCTGCTGCTAAGGAAGCCATCCCATTACGCGGCGCAGGCGGTGAAAAAATCGAGGATCGCCAAATATTCGCCCGAAATTCTCGATTATCTCATTCGTCAAAGCCCGCGGATGGTTCAAAGTGTTCTTGATTCCCTTTTGCGCCAGCTCACCCAGACCGCCCTAAACCTGCTGGGTCCCGCCGAGCAGTCTTTGATGGCCGTTGATGGTCGCGTTCGATTCTTTTCGGACGGGGAGACGGTGGTCGGGGAAAGGGAGAGAGGAAACGTTTTCTACCGACTGGTTTCTACCGCAGGCGGACTGCTGGTGACCAGCAAGGGGCGGGAAATCTTGCGAATCACAAACCCGGGCGAATTTTTCGGTATTCCCATCCTGCCCGCAAACGTCCGCGTCAGGAGCATCGGCCAAAGCGCGGTTGAAAAATACGGCGCCGACGAGCTAGGCATCATCATACGAGATTATCCGGACTCGGCTGAAAAGATCATGCGGGCGATGATCGAACGCTGTGAGGCCGTAAGTTGACAGAAAAGAGCCCGGGCGGCGCGCTAAGGAAAAGGGAATTGAGTCAGGAAAAAATGTCGGAACCACTTTTTCATTCATGCGCTCCACGTCTTTTCTACGTGCGAACCTTCGGCTGCCAAATGAACGAATACGATTCGCTGCAGGTGCGGCGGCAACTGGCGGCCCTTGGATACGAGTCCGTGGACGATATGGCCCGGGCCGATGTTATTTTCCTAAATACTTGCTCGGTGCGAGACAAGGCGGAACAGAAGGTCCACTCATTTCTTGGAAGCCTTCGAAAGCTAAAGGAAGCCAATCCTCAGTTGAAGATCATTGCCGGAGGGTGTGTCGCCCAGCAACTCGGTAAAAAGTTGCTCGCAAGGTTTGCCCACCTGGACATGGTCGTGGGCACGAGGGCGGTGAACTCTATCGGGCAATTGCTCCAACAGGTGGAAAAAAGCGGGGGCCGGGCGGCCTTTTTGCATGACGCGGGAATTACCGGCACGGGTTCGGGCTGCTTTGAAATCGCGCCGCAACCGGGTGTTACGGCCCCTCTTACCATCATGCAGGGCTGCAACAACCACTGCGCCTATTGCATCGTTCCAGCCGTTCGAGGAGCGGAGCGAAGCAGGCGGCCCGAAGAGATTTTAGAAGAAATAGAGCTGCTCGAGGGCTCGGGGGTAAAAGAGGTCCTTTTGCTCGGCCAAAACGTCAATTCCTACGGAGCGGGGCTGGGTGAAAAGATAAGCTTTGCGGGGCTTTTGCGCCGGATCGTCTCGGAGAGCGGCCTTTTGCGCATAAGGTTTACCACCTCCCATCCCAAAGATCTCACCGAGGAGCTGATGCTTTGCTTTGCCGAGCTGGCCCCGCTTTGCAAACACCTCCATCTGCCCGTACAGGCCGGGTCCGACCGCGTGCTTTCCCGCATGAACAGGCGCTATAGCGCCGGCCAATACCTGGAAAAGGTCCGGGAGCTTCGCCGCATTTGCCCTGAGATAGCTCTTACCTCGGATGTCATCGTGGGCTTTCCCGGGGAAACCGAAGAGGACTTTAGAGATACGATGGAGCTGATCGAAGAGGTCCGGTTCGACAATCTTTTTTCCTTCCGCTATTCGGACCGCCCGAACACCCGGGCCACGGCATTTGAAGACAAGGTGGATGAAAAGATCTCGGCCCGCAGGCTGGCCGAGCTTCAGGGCCGCCAGGCGGAGATCGCCCTTGGCAAAAACCTCGCCGAAGCGGGCTCGATCCGGGAGGTGCTGGTCGAAGGGCCAAGCAAGGCCTCCAACGGACAGGTGAGCGGGCGCACCTCTCAAAACCGGATAGTGAACTTCGAGGCCCCCCTGTCGTCTACGGGCAAAATTGTCGCGGTCAAAATCACCCATGCTTATTTGCACTCGATGGTTGGCGAGGCGATCGTCGGGTAGCCCGGAGCGCGGCTCGAATCCACCCTCAAAATTGGCGGCATCGCCTTGCTTCCCCCGCTGATTGCGGTTATAGTGTTTAAGACGGCCAGCCTGTAAGGAAACCTCTTAGCCACAGACTCTGCCAAATCCAGGCCGGGGTATGCCGGAGCAGATGTTTGGAGGTACGCATGTTCAAGCAGATGAAAGTAACCGGGTTGGTGATGGACCCCCATTCGAACACGCCGATCCTGGTGCTCAAAGATATTGTCGACGAAACGACACTCCCGATCTGGATAGGTCTACTCGAAGCCACGGCGATAGCCACCGAACTCGAAAACATTCAGTTCCCCCGGCCCATGACACACGATCTGATCCGGAGTCTTTTCGATCATCTAAACGTCAAGGTGGAACGAATAGAGGTCTGCGAGCTCAAAAACAATACCTACTACGCCCTGATCCACATCCGAAACGGCGAAGAGCTCAGTTCCATAGATTCACGCCCAAGTGATGCGATAGCCATCGCGCTGCGGACAAACGCTCCCATTTTCGTAAAAGACGAGGTGATTTCCAAGTACCTCAGATCCGATGAGGCAAAACCCTCCTTTGACGAAAATAATAAGGAACAGTGGAGCGAAATGCTAGACAAACTCGATCCTTCCGATTTTAGCAAGTACAAGATGTAAATAGGGGAGCGAGAAATCCCGAGGGGTATCCCTTGCGTCTTGCACCCAATCCACCTTGGGATTCGGGGTGCGCGGGCGAGGTGCGCGTTGGGTTCGCCTTATGTCTTGATTTTTACTCAATTGGTGGAGTGGGCCGTGAAGTTGGATAGCGAACGTTTGGCGGGGCTGATCGCGGTTGCGACCGGCAGGCGGGCCGCAGACCTTTGCATAAAGGGCTGTCGCCTGGTAAATGTATTTACCGGAGAGATCGAGGAAAAGGGGCTGGCCGTTTGCGACGGTTTTATCGCCGGCGTTGGCGACTACGAAGGAAAGCAGACTATTGAGGCAGAGGGGATGTTCGTAAGTCCGGGTTTTATAGACGGACACACGCACATCGAGAGCTCGCTTTTAAGTCCCGCCAATTATTGCGCGGCAGTGCTTCCGTGGGGCACGAGCTGTGTGGTCGCAGACCCCCACGAAATCGCAAACGTGCTCGGCCTGGCCGGGATACGATACTTTGTCGAGTGCGCTCGAAATATTGCGCTGGATATTTTTTTCAACCTGCCCAGTTGCGTGCCCGCATCTCCCCTTGAGACCTCCGGGGCAAATCTTAGGGGCGCAGACCTTGTGTCCATGCTGCCCGACGAAAATCTGCTCGGCCTTGGCGAAATGATGAATTTCCCGGGAGTAACGGGCGCGAGCGCCGAGGTTATCGATAAGCTCCTCCTTTTCCAGGAGTCGGTAATGGACGGCCATTGCCCCGGGTTGTCGGGCAAAGACCTCAATGGCTATATCGCTGCAGGACTTGCCTCCGACCACGAATGCACCTCGGCCGCGGAAGCGGCGGAGAAGCTGTCGCTGGGAATGACGATCATGATTCGCCAGGGGAGCCAGTCCAAAGACCTCGAAAAACTTATCGGGATCGTAAACGATTACACCTGGCGCCGCTGTATGTTCGTAACCGATGACCTGCACCCCGACGATCTGGTCGAAAAAGGCCACATGAACGCGATAGTAAACGCTGCGATGTCTTTGGGAATGGCGCCCGCGCGGGCCATTGCCATGGCCTCCTGGGCGCCCGCCGGCTTTTTCGGCCTGAAAAGACGGGGGGCGCTTGCTCCCGGATTTATCGCCGATTTCAGCCTCAGCCCGACCCTTACACCCTGGAACCCGTCGAGGGTATTTAAAAACGGAGTGGAAATCGCCAGGGAGGGCAAACTGCTGGTCGATCCCGGGAGTTGGCCCCTCCCCTCCCCGCCCGAACACCCCATGCATATCGACAATATCGATCCGAAATATTTGCTTGTGCCCGCCAAGGGCACACGGCTTCGGGTAATCGAGGTGCTCGAGCACACCCTTTTTACCCGCCGGCTCTCGATGTCTCCAACCATTGAAAACGGATGCGCCGTAAGTGATGCGGAGCGCGATTTGCTAAAGGCCGCGGTCTATAACCGGTATGTCCCCGGAGCTAAGCCTGCGGTGGGGTTTGTGTGCGGCCTGGGGCTCAAAAGGGGCGCCATCGCCACCTCCGTTGCCCACGATTCCCATAATGTTATCGCCGTTGGCGTGTCGGATTGCGATATCCTCGCGGCGGTTTCCGCGGTGAAGCAGAGCGGCGGGGGGATGGCTGCGGTTTGCGGTGACAGGGTCGAGATTTTGCCCCTTCCGATCGCAGGCCTCATGTCTTCGCTTTCCGCCCCGGAGGTGTCCGAAAAACTTAAAAAATTAAAGGCATGCGCAAAAGAGTGGGGGGCAAAACTGGACAATCCGTATATGGCGCTCTCCTTTATGTCGCTATCGGTCATCCCGGAGTTAAAACTTACCGATCTTGGACTGGTAGATGTCTATAAATTTGCTCATGTACCTTTATTCGAAGAGATAGAGACAAAACAGGCCTCAAAATCGCTTACGGCCTAAGAGATGCCATTGAAACTTTGCCGGAGATGGTTAAATAGGGTTTCGGCTTTTAACTCCCAAGGAGGATTTTCGATGAGCGTTCTTTCCTGCCACTCGGTAAGAGATGTGGTCGATTTCGCGATTCAAAAAGAAGAAAAAGCGATGGAGTTTTACCAGGAGTGCTACGAGCGGGCCAAAAACCAGGGAATAAGGGAATTTTTCAAGGAAATGGTAGCCGAAGAAAAGGGCCACCGGGACATGTTAAAAAACCTGGACTCGCTAGACCTCGATAACGTCAAGCTCGAAAAAGTCGAAAACTTAAAGATAAGCGACTACCTGGTCGATGTGACTTTTTCCGAAACCGTTTCCTACCAGGAGGCGCTCATAATCGCGATGAAAAAAGAGGAAAAAGCCATGGCGTTCTACGGCGGGTGGAAAGACCGATGCATGAGCGAAAGGGCTTCCAAACTTTTTCAGGTTCTTGCAAACGAAGAAGAAAAGCATAAGCGGAAGCTGGAAAAACTCTACGACGAAGACATCTTGGGATGGAACTGAAAAAGGTAAGAGGCCGAGGGCAAAAAGGGGCGCCGGTATCGTTTTCTCCGGGCGGGGGCGGGAACTCGCCTGCGAGCGGGTGACTCCCGGGAGAAAAGGGTTTATAATAGAATCAGATCCGTTCTAAGAGCGGTTATTTTATTTTGCGCGTAAGGGGCATCCGATGCATGGCGAACCTCCCAATTTTCCGGATCAGGAAACTCTCGAAAAAGAGCTAAGCGACTATCTGACGAAAAAATACGGTTATCGAATCAAGGTGATATCCCCGATGATGGCGACAGAACATGCCGGTGAGCCCGGAGATGGTTCAAACAAACCGAGCGGAATTGACTCCATACGGTTCGATATGAAGCCCGAGGAGCTGGAGGCCTATCTCAACCGGTACGTGATAAGACAGGATGAACCCAAGGAGGTTCTTGCAACAAAGATTTGCACCCACTATAACCGGATCAGGTATGTAAAGAGCGTATCGAGGTTTGGAAGCGAACCGATGGTGGGACGGATAAAAAACAACATCCTTCTTATCGGACCGACGGGGGTGGGGAAGACATACCTGGTCAAGCTGATCGCTCAGAAGCTTGGGGTGCCTTTCGTAAAGGGAGATGCGACAAAGTTTAGCGAAACCGGCTACGTGGGCGGCGACATAGAAGATCTCGTACGGGAGTTGGTGATCCAGGCCAACGAAGACATAGAACTGGCCGAGCACGGGATAATCTACATAGACGAGATCGATAAAATTGCGTCCTCCCAGCAGTTGATCGGCCCGGACGTCTCCCGGACAGGGGTGCAGAGGGCGCTTCTAAAACCCATGGAAGAGACCGAAATCGACCTCAAGGTGGCCCATGATCCGGTATCCCAGATGCAGGCCATCGAGCAGTATCGCAAGACCGGAAAACGTGAAAAGCGCACCGTCAATACGAAAAACATACTCTTTATCATGAGCGGGGCTTTTAACGGCTTGGCCGAGATCATCAGACGGCGGGTTCAGAGGCAGGAAATCGGCTTTGGCGCCCAAGTGCATAGCCGTCAAAACGACGTTGAATTTCTAAAGCATGTAAAGGCCGAGGATCTCATTGCATTCGGGTTTGAATCCGAATTCGTGGGGCGCATTCCCGTGGTTGCCGTTCTCGAACCGCTGGAGGTGGAGGATTTGCTCGATATTTTGAAAAACCCCAATAATCCGATTATAAATGCCAAGAAGGAAGATTTCCGCAGCTACGGGATAGACATCAAGTTCGAAGGCGAATCCCTTGGGATAATCGCAAAGAGGGCTTTTCTCGAAAAAACCGGCGCGCGCGGCCTGGTGAGCGTGCTCGAAAAGGTCGTCTTGCCCTTTGAAAAAAAGCTCCCCTCATCGGAGATTCACCATCTTGCCGTTACCGCCGACATCGTCCGCAGTCCCGCGGAGGAACTCGAAAAGCTTTTGGCATCGCCCTCCGAGGGCAACTACGAGGTATACCGGAAGCTGGTAGAGCAGGAAAAATCGGTTGTTCGGGAGCGCGTATTACAGGCAAGAAAAGGATTTTCCGAAAAATACCCGCTCATCTTCACATCCGAGAGGACCGATCTGGTGCTAAACCACCACGTAAAGACCGGACTTGCCGCCGAAGCGGTCTTTGCGGAGGTCGAGTCGCTCTACAATCAGGTGAGAACGTTTGAGTCCGACTTTTATGAAAAGCACGGCTTTAAGGTACATTTCAACGAACAGGCCATAAATGAGATCATCTTTGAGGCGCTGGAGCAAAATGAAAGCGCTGCGACCATCTGCAAAAGGATTTCCGTAGACTACGACTACGGGTTCCGGCTCATAGCCGATCGAAGCGGGCGCACCCAGTTCATCATGCCCCGGGAAGCCGTGGTCGACCATCAGAAGTACTTAGACGAGTTGATCCGCGACAGTTACAAGCAATTTCCTCTGAGACCGGGTGAATTTTCCAAGGAGAGGTAGCAGCTCGGGGGAAACAAAGCCGTTCGTTAGCCGGCTTCACCTCTATTTTAACCCAGCCAGATAGACATTCCCTGCCCCCGTTTGAGGCAATCGGACGGTCAGTATTCGAGGAACATGATGATCGGGATATCGAAACTTTACTGCGGCACGGTCGAGCCTTCCGACGCCCTGCGCTACGGGCGTCACAGCGGAAGGCTTCCCTCTCATCTTCTGCAGTTTTCAGCGGACAAGACCCCTGTTGTGGTCTGGAACGTGACCCGCCGGTGCAATCTTAAGTGCGTTCACTGCTATGCGCACGCTACGGGCGAGGAGGCTCAAGACGAGCTTTCGACAAGAGAAGGAAAAGCTCTTCTAGACGACCTCGCGGCCTTTGGTTCGCCGGTGGTGCTTTTTTCGGGCGGTGAGCCCCTGGTGCGGCCCGATCTTTTGGAACTGGCCCAGTACGCGGTTGACAAGGGAATGCGGGCGGTGATCTCGACCAACGGGACCTTGATCGATGCAAAACTTGCCCAGGGGCTAAAACAGGTGGGTCTTTCCTACGTCGGGGTGAGCCTGGATGGGTTGGGCGAGGTAAACGACCGGTTCCGGGGGGTAAAGGGGGCCTTTGGCCGTGCGTTGGAGGGCATTATAGCGTGCCGGGAAGCGGGGATAAAGGTCGGCCTTCGCTTCACGATGAACAAGCTAAACGTTTCCGAGATTTCCGGCATATTCGATCTTTTGGAACACTACGACATTCCACGGGTCTGCTTCTATCACCTGGTGTATGCGGGGCGGGGAAGCGAGTTGATAAAAGATGATCTTTCGCACAGGGAGACCCGCGAGGCGCTCGATCTCATAATCGAGCGGACCTCGGATCTGCACCTGCGGGGCAAGCCCAAGGAAGTGCTGACCGTGGACAATCACGCCGATGGGCCGTATGTCTACCTCCGGATGGTTCGGGAGAACTCCCCGCGAGCAAAAGAGGTGCTCGAATTGCTCGAAATGAACGAGGGCAACAGTTCCGGGCGCGGGATCGGGTGTGTTAGCTGGGATGGCAGCGTCCATGCCGACCAGTTTTGGAGGCATTATTCTTTTGGGAATGTGAGGGATCGAAAATTTAGCCAAATCTGGACCGATCTCTCCGACCCGCTCATGGAGCGGTTAAAGGATAAGAAGCCCTATGTGAAGGGGCGCTGCGCGGAGTGCCGGTGGCTTTCGGTTTGCGGGGGCAACTTCCGCGTGCGCGCCGAGGCCGCTTCAGGGGATCTGTGGGCACGGGATCCGGCCTGTTACCTAACCGAGGAAGAAACGGCAAAATAGGGTTTTTCGAAAAAAATCGCGGCTCGTAAATCTCCATTACGACGCAAAATAACGATTGCCTCCAGAGCGGAAGTGTAATTTTATAGTCGCTTGTCGAAATGATTTCGAAGGGCGAAAACCTGAAACGTAGGCGGGGAGAGCGATCGTGAATCCAGTGTTTAAGGCCGAATCGGTGGTTGTGGTCGGAGTTTCGGAGGCCATTGACAACCTCGGCAAGAACGTGGTGGCCAATCTTGTAAATTTTGGGTACCGGGGAACCATCTACGCCGTTGGCCCTCGCGGGGGCGAGATTTTTGGCCGCCCGATTTATCGCTCTATCCAGGAGCTGCCCGGAAGCGCCGAACTGGCCGTTATACTTACTCCCGCGCGCCTGGTAAGCGAAATGCTCGAGGCTTGCGGCGAAAAGGGCGTGCGTTGGGCAGTCATCGAAACGGCCGGCTTTGAGGAGAGCGGACTGGTTACAGGTGTGGCCCTCGAGCGGGAAATAATGGCTACGTGCCGCAAATTCGGCATCCATTTCGTCGGCCCCAATTGCGTGGGGACAGCCGATACGGCGAGCAATCTCTACACTCCTTTCATGCTTTTTGCGGCTCCGCTTCGAAGAGGCAAGATCGGCGTATTCGCTCAAAGCGGGGGCGTGGGGTTGAGCATGGCCGAAAGGGTGTGCCGCTGCGGGCTGGGGGTAAGCAAGTTCGTAAGCATGGGCAATAAGCTCGACCGAGATGAGGTGGACTACCTGGCCTTCGCCATGGACGACCCGGAAACCGAAATCATTTACCTGTACCTGGAAGGCTTCAAGAGGGGCCGGGAGTTTGCCGAACTTGCCAGGCGGTGCGAAAAGCCGATCGTTTTGCACAAGTCAAACACGAGCGCCGCGAGCCTTACCATCGCCCATTCCCACACGGCGGTTCTTGCCGCGGACGACCAGGTCGTTGGCGCCATGTGCCGCGAATGCTCCATAATAAGAGTCCATTCGCTCTCGGAAGCCCTGGGGGTGCTAAAGGGGTTGTCGCTGCCGCATCTTAAGGGGACAAACCTCGCTGTCATATCGCGCTCCGGGGGCCATGCGGTGGTGATAGCGGATGCCTGCACGGCGTGGGGCTTTGGTCTTCCCCCGTTGGAGAGCCCGATTATAGACCTTGCCAAAAGCCGTGCCCGCGCCGATGTCATTTGCCTTGGAAATCCTCTCGATCTTGGCGACATCTATGATTTGCCCCTCTACTCCCAACTGGTGGAAAAGGTGCTGCAACAGGACAATATCGACGGTGTCGTGTTCATGCTCGTCTCGCAGATGATGTCCGAGGGGCAGGCGTCTCGCGAATTGCTCGAAAAGCTCTCGGAGCTTTCCCGAAAGTTTGGAAAACCGGTGGCAACCGTTGTGGAGATCCCCTTTGAGGAACGCGTGCGGCTAGAACAAAACTCGAATACGCCCTTTTTCCTCGACCCGGTCGAAGCCGTGGAGGCCCTCGCCGTTCAAGTACGGGGGCGCAAAACCACTCCGGAGGCCATAGCGCCGCCAAAGCCTCCAGAGGATGGAGATACGGAAAAGATAGAGAAGTGGTTTGTGAGGATTCGAGCCAAGAATCGGCAGCCGCTGCTACACGATGCCCTCGAGTTGATCGATATTTGCGGGGTACCGGCTGTGCCCTGGCGCATGGCGCGCGACCTCGAAAGCGGCCTGGAAGCCTCCCGTGCCCTGGGATTTCCGGTGGCGCTAAAAGCCGTTGCCCCCTCCCTTCTGCACAAAAGCGACAAGGGGGCGATAGCACTAGACGTCTGCGATGCCGATTCGCTGCGTAGCGAGTGGCGCAGGCTGGAAAAAATTTCAGGAGACATCGCGGGCATCGTCGTCCAAAAGATGGTTCCAACGGCCAGGGAACTCGTTATCGGAGGGAAAAACGACCCCTCCTTCGGGCCGGTGGTTCTCACCGGGCTTGGAGGAATAATGGTCGAGGTCCTGAAAGATATTAGCATCCGCCTTGCCCCGGTAGACGTCCAAGGAGCCATGGAGATGCTGAGCGAGCTTTCCGGAAGCCGCATACTCGGCCGATTTAGAGGCATGAGGGAAGCCGATCTCGAGGCCGCCGCCGGAATTCTTTCCAAAATCTCCCTGCTGATAAGCCGTTTCCCCCAAATACGCGAGATAGATATAAACCCGGTAAGCCTTGGCGATAGCGGCGAAGGCGCCCTGGCCCTGGACGCCCGGCTGCTGATAGACCTTGACTGAACCTGTGTGGGCTCTTCGCTCTTAATCGTCGATATTTTCCGATGCCGCCCGATGATTTGTGCACCCGGCGCCAAAATCCTCAACGCGATAATCCCCGATTCTTTCATGCCTTTTATGCCGGCCGCACAGTCTTTTCTTTTCGATTGGATTGCAGCCCGCGCACGGCCGGCCTGAGGTTGTAATCGTCTAACGAGGTCTTGCTTTACACCATATAATCATCTATTTTGATGTGGATATTAAAGCACACAAACGGGGCGGTTTTACTATGGTAACGACTAGACTCAATATCGTGCTGCCCGACACCTTGATCCGGGAAATCGACGAGATTGCCGGGAGAAGGAAGAGAAGTCAGTTTATCGCCGATGCGGTCAGGCGGCGAATCGTCGATCTGGAAAAGGACAGGCTTCGAAAAGAGATGGCGGAAGGGTACCGGGCCGCCAGGCAGGAGGATGAGGAGTTGACCCGGGAGTTTGGGGCCTCGGACCTGGAGGGCTGGGATGACTATTAGGAGGGGAGAAGTCTATCTCGCCGGCCTCGATCCTGTCGTTGGAAGGGAAATTTCGAAAACCAGACCCGTAGTCGTTGTGTCAAACAATGTGAACAACGAGTTCGCGGGCACGATCACTGTTCTTCCGATCACATCCGGGAGTTTGGAAAAGATCTACCCGTTCGAGGTGCTGCTTCCCAAAGGAACCGCCAATCTGCCGAAAGATTCCAAGGTCAAGGCCAATCAGATAAGAACATTGGATCGAACCCGGTTGATCAGGCTGATTGGGGAGTTGCCGCAGGACATCATGTCTGGAATTGGCGGGGCGATTATGCTGCATCTGGAGCTGGAATGAATATATACGGCATCAATTGGAACTCTGAACGTATCGGGAGGATTAGATGAGCGTGATGAAGGTCGATGTGGAGAAATGCAGCCGTGACGGTATCTGCATTGAGATTTGCCCTCTTCGCCTCCTTTCGGCCGACGGGGAAGGCCGGCCACAGATGCGCCCCGGCGCGGCAGCCCACTGCATTGGCTGCGGACACTGTGTGGCGGTCTGTCCCAGGGGCGCCTTGGACAATGCGAAAAACCCTCTTTGCGACCAGGGGGCGATCCCCGATAAATATGTACCCGACGTTGGCCAAAGCTTGCTTTTCCTGCGCTCGCGCCGCTCCATCCGCAGGTACAAAAAAGAAGCCGTTCCCCGGGAAAAGGTGGTCGAACTTCTGGAAATCGCTCGTTTCGCCCCTTCGGGGCATAACACGCAGGGGATATCCTACCTGGTTGTCGATAGTGCGGCAAACCTCTCGCAACTGCGCGAGCTCATAGCCGGGTGGATGAAGGAAGCGGTCGAGTCTTCGCCGGAATTATCCGCCTATCTCAATCTCCCCGCACTCATCGAGGCGCATGAAAGAGGTGAGGACCTGGTCTTGCGCGATGCTCCGGTCTTAATCGTAGCCCACGCGCCGGCGGCTCTTTTGCCCGCGCAGATATCGACGGCCCTTGCCCTGGAATATGTCGAGCTTTTCGCCCCCTCGCTGGGGCTTGGCACCTGCTGGGCGGGGATTGCGCAAAGATGCGCGCAGGCCGCCCCCGCGTTTTCTCGGTTCCTTGCAATCCCGGAGGATAGAAAGATTACGGGGATGTTGATGGCGGGCTACCCCAAGTACAACCACCGCCGTTTACCTACCCGCAATCCTTTGGATGTCGCGTGGTTCAGCGAATAAACGACGCCTTTTCCTGTGGGCGCAATTCGGGGGGGGGGGGGGCAGTGCTGCGATGAGTAACATTAGGGGCGGAGCCCGAGATGCCCCGCCCTTTGTTTCTAACACGCCTCAGTTCACCAGGTGAGCGTTTTCGCGCGGAAAACACCTCACCCCTACAAGGTATTCATGTAATTGACCAGGTCCTGCTTGTCCTTGGCCGTCAGGCCGATCCTGAAACGGGCATTGTAGAAATTTACCACGTCGAGCAAGGTCATGGCATTGCCGCCGTGGAAATAGGGCGCCCTGGCGCCTACTCCGCGCAGTATCGGGGTTTTCATTTCCCCAAGATCCGCGCATTTGCCGTTTATAAGCCCGGCCCCGGGATCTGTAGTGATGTACTCGTCGCAATAAGGATAATTGCTGCTCGTTTGCGGGCAGGTGACGGGATCGTATACCTGGTTGCTGAAATAGGGAATGGTTCCGGAAGGACAAAAGAATCCGAACTGCGGGAAATCGTAGGTTATCGGCATGACCGTGACCGGTAGATTAATTTGCGCCAACGCCGCAGGGCTTACCTGATCGCTATTGTCCATGATGCCGTTTCGGTGCAGCGGGGCGGCGGCGTCATTGCCCACGTGGACGCCGTTGTGGCAGGTGGCGCATGTCGATAACGTGGCCGGATTCCCCAGGGCCAGGTTCAATCCCGGTTCGTCATAGATCGTAAACGTAACTGTGCGGCCGTTTTCACCCGGGATGGGCGTCCCGTTAAAGATTGCCTCCCCTCGGGCGATCGAGGCCCGGGTCGCATTGGAGGAGCCGGCAAAAGAGGAGTAATAGTCGGTCATGAAGGGGGCCGGTATTGCACCGGCGGCCACGGCTACAAAGTTTGGCACGCTCGACAGGATCAGTTCGCCGTAAAACCCGCTGGGATCGAAAACGAAAGGCCCAAAGCCGGGGATCGGACTGGTGGGGACCGAACGTACCAGGTCCACCGTCTGATTATAGAGATTGACCGGGCCTGCCAGAGGTCCTCCCGGGGGACCGTTGCCATTGTTATCGGTAAGGTCGCCGGCCTGGGAATCGTAGGTCTGTGCTGTAAACAGGCCGGACTCGAACTCCACGGCCGTATTTACGGGGCCCCCGTTGCCTGCTACGGGCGCAGAGCTTGCCTGGCCGTGATAGAGCGTCGCATTGATGAATTGAGTTCCAAGGTCGGGCTCCCGCGAGTCCCACATGATCTCCTGGCCGTTGGTGGTGAGGGGGGGACCATTGGGGTCGGCGGTGCCTTCCGTCCGGGCCAGGTACGCGAGGTTTACGCAGTTAAGGGGGCGGCGGTACACCGAGAGTTGATTGCTGGGCAGGCCGTAAGCGGGGTCCATTTCACATCCGTAAGGATCGTAGAGGACCCGGATATTCCACTCGGGCTTTCCATTGCCGTTGAAGGTGATGTAGCCGGGCGCTTTGGTATTGTACGGGGCGTTTATCGCGATACGGAAATCTCCGCGCTTAAAGAGCATGGAGTGCATGGAGATAAAGATGGAGGGTAAGCGGGAGAGAAACGGAAAGGTGAGCAGCGGCGCATTGGGGCATACCGCCGAATCGACCGGCGCAAAGAGTGCCGATCTTCCTCCTGTGGCGCTATATTCCGAGCTTACTTGCTGCGGAGTTATCTCCCAATCGGCATCCGGGCGGTGACAGACAAAACAGCTTCGCTGATTGGTCGTGATCGAGGTGTCGAAAAATCCGTTGGATTTTGTCGTCGTAGGCCCATTGGGCTGATAGGAACCGATCTGCCCCGTCGCATCGGGTACGGTGAGGGACTGTGGTATTACATCGGGCGGATTGACCGGCAGGATGGCTCCGGACGACGTTGCGGGAAGGGGCGCCTGGCAAGCCTTTTGGTTGATGTACTTCATTCCGGGCGGCGACATCTGCTGCCGGGCCACGGCAACCATGGTCCCGGAGGCGGTTATCGCAAAACAGCAGACCGCCGTGACCAGTCGAGTGCGAAACGCTCCACGGCGCTTTCCATGCCCTGCCTTTTTGCCTCCACCGACAAAATCCGACACTCTTTTGCCTTTCATACTCGTTCCTCCTTTTTAGCGCATGGGCGCAACATTCGGGGCTTTCCTCAAAAAAACAGGAAAGCTCAATGGAATTAGACCGCGCGACTGAGGGACTTTGGCTTGACTGACCCCAAATGTGTCCCGTCCCGCATCCGGCCTCTATTGGATCCGCTGCGCTCCACAAGTTGCCCCTGGGGCGCCCCGGAGTTCAAACCGCGAAAGATTTCCGACTTACAATAGGTTCCGCAAACGCCCCGGGTTGGGGAGCGTTTCGGACTTGATTGGCAAAGGCGCACAACTGTGGCCCGGTGGCTCCGGGGGAGGATGTTTGCAAAAATCGTGCATTATTGTTTAACGTGCCGATTGTAAAGGATAAATAGTGAGACCGAATGGACAGGAGCAAAATTTTTAAAGCCCAGCCGTTGAGTTTTTCGCTCTAACATCGCGCAATTGCACCAGATCCGCTTTTGCCCGGTTTCTAAATACTTGGACCCAGGAAGAATTGATGTCTAATTATTTATTTATATTTATAAATTCGTTTGGTTACAGTAATTTCCCATTCCAACGCAACAGGGAGACAGTCTAAACTATTATATTCTTGGACCGGGGCCGAAATGACGGTCGCCCTGCAGGGGGAGGGCCGGCTTGCCACCCAGGGGCCGATTGGGCCCTTTGGAAAAACGAAACTGAGGATCTGTGGAAATCGGGGCGTCACTCCCGACACGGCCTTTCGGCTTTCCGGATTCTTTGGAACGACGATCGATTTTTGGATGCGATTGCAAGCGGATATCGACATGTGGGACACATTGAGCACCCACGGAAGCGAATACGGGCGGATAAGGCCCGTAGCCCGTGCGAGCAACGAGTAACGCGCTCTTTTGCCGCCCCCCCTCCTCCCCGGCATTTTTAGGCGATTCCGGGTCGTCGCCGCTCGGTTGGCCGCGCTTTGCACGTTAAAAGAAAAAAAAATCGACGACTCCAATGCTCATCGAATTTGCAGAACTTGACGCACACAACTTCCCCCGGCTTCGCGTATCCGGTGTATTGTGACTAATGGGACAATGGAGACAAGGCAAGAGGTAAGACGCTCTTGTGCAAACGGTTTAGAGGTGATTGTCAATACTTGTAACGCGTAACATAACATGTTACAATTATACAATCATGATAAAGACTTTTGCCCAAGTCTGGCTCGAAGAATTCTGGAACGAAGGCAAGCACAAACATGTGCCCCCGGAGCTAAGTCAGAGGCTCCTGCGAAAGCTCGACATGTTGAACCGTTCAAAAGAACTACAAGACCTGGCCGCACCACCTCCGAACCGTCTTCACCGTTTACAAGGCAATCGCCAGGGGCCATGGGCCGTATCGGTAAGCGGTCCATGGCGTTTGTGTTTTCGCTTTCAAAAGGGACATGTCTTTGACCTGGAGCTTGTCCAGTACCACTAAACAGGAGGCAACCATGATCCCCAAGAACAGACGACCCACTCCCCCCGGGGAGATACTCCTGCACGAATTTATCAAGCCCCTCGGCCTCACCCAGAAGCGACTGGCTGAGGCATTGGGGATTACAAGGATTAGGGTTAACGAGATCATCCGTGGAAAGCGGGGCGTCACTCCCGACACGGCCTTTCGGCTTTCCAGATTCTTTGGAACGACGGTCGATTTTTGGATGGGCCTGCAAGCGGATATCGACATGTGGGACACATTGAGCACCCACGGAAGCGAATACGAGCGGATAAAGCCCGTAGCCCGTGCGAGCAATGAGTAACGCGCTCTTTTGCCGCCCCCTCCTCCTCCCAGGCGCCGCGTATCCGGTGTGAAAACAGCTGCCCGAACCCTCCCGGGTGTGGTCTAAATAGTGGGATGTCCTCCATTCCCGGCTATCCCCGCCACTCTTACCTGCATGAAGGGAAGGCGCGCTTCCCCCGCAGGCCGTTGCAGGGTTGACGAAAATCTAATGAGCATTAGAACCCGCAGGTGGGAGCCATCCGATGAAACATTTGGGCCTGGCGCAATTATTTATCCCTGCGGCAGGGCCGATTTTATCCCAAGGGTATTCTAAGGGGGGGGACAAATGTTTTTCGAGCCAACGTGGAGCCCTTCCGCTGCGCCGAAGTAACCGGCGCCGGAATCCTTTAAAAGGCGTCACCGGGCCGGGGATGAACCAGGAGGAGTTGGAGAAAAACGAACGGCTAACCGATTACGTGGTTCACGATCTCAATGAGGACTGCGTTTTTCCCTTTGCCGACGACTCTTTCGATTACACGAATTTGAACGTGTCGGGCTCGTATCGGAATACTTCCTGCCAAGCCAAGGTTTCGGAACTGTTTACACCCATACCATCCGCGGGCTTCCAAGGCCCGAGGAAGACGAGTACTACGGAGAAGCGTTTCTTTCGGATCCCGTGTATGCGGTCTGGGCGTATAGAGGGTAAGAGGAAAAAAATCTTGGCCGAAATGTGACCCGCGGCCCTTGCCGCGCCTTCGCGAGGGGCTCCCTCTCCCCCACCCGGCGCTTACAATTACCCACACATGCGCCCACCTATCTCTTTTTGCAAAGTTGAAAATAAGGGGGGCGAGCGAGCCCAGCCGGTCCATGCGCGTCATTGCAAGCGGCTGGAGAGTAAATCCCCCCAACCCTCCTTTGCAAAAAAGGGGGGCGATCGGGCCAAGCCCCTTTCCTGGGAGTCTCCGCTAAGGGGTAAGTGGGCGCATGTGTGGGTAATTGCAAGCACCCGGCGAGAGCCCGCGGGGTGACTGTACCACGAAGATGCAGCAGGAATTCGTCCGGCGGATGCTTCTTTGGGTGTTGTACTCTTTGGTAAAGGCGGCACAGCATTTGCAATAAATTTCAAGCTCCGAATTTGTGTAGACTTGCCTTCCTCCAAACGCGACAATTACCGGGAAAGTGGCGGGGCTTTCGGGGCTGACAGGCGGAGGAGGGGGCAAACGTTTGGACTCTTACCCGGCGCTCGGGAGATGAAACCTTTGGGTGGCCGCCAACTCTTTAGCCCCCTAAGAGCGGGGAAGGCAAATTTTTTATGGGGCCGGCTCGCAGTTCTTTGCTTTTTTCGAGCACAGGCTTTTGACCGGCCTCAAAGAGAGGTACATCTTTAGACAATGCGCTCCCAAACCTCCAGAAAAAGCCTTCCAGGCCGTCGATGGCTGCTGTTGTGCGCGGTCATCTTTTTGGTCGCGCTCGTTGCCGGATGGATTGCCACGGACTATCTGGGCAACAAAGCCCGTCGCGAAATTCTTGTGGAAAATCGAGCAACAACCGTGCTCCTTGCCACTCACCTGACCAATGAGCTCGACAAAATGGAAGGAGTCGTCAAATCGCTTTCCTTCTCGCCGTGGATAGTTCCGGCGCTGAGCGCCCCAACGGGAGAGAGCATCGCGCGCGCAAATTCGACCCTGGACAGGTACAATGAGGCCCTCAATGCTTCCGTTAGCTATCTTATGGATAAAAACGGGCTAACCCTTGCATCCTCCAATCGCAAGGACCCCTACAGCTTCGTTGGCAAGTCCTATGAATTTCGCCCCTATTTCACTGAGGCGATAAAGGGCCATTACGGCTCCTATTTCGCCATCGGGGTCACCTCTTTGGAACGAGGTTTTTACGCGAGTTTTCCCGTCCATGGTCGGGACAACACCTTGCTGGGCGTTGTCGTGATGAAAACGGATCTCGGCGATGTCGAAGCACAGTTTAGCCGCCAGCCACATTGTTTTTTCGTCAGTCCACAGGGCATCATATTTCTTTCCAGCAACTCGGATATGTTTTTAAAAAGCCTCTGGCCTTTGCAATCCGGGGCCCTAAAGGAGTTGGTAGCCTCCAGGCAGTTCGGCGACGGGCCATTCCAGGCCATCCTGCCAAGGGAAATTAACGATGGAATGGAAGTATCTTTTCGCGGGGAGCAGTATCTGGCCTCACGTAAGCTCGTGGGGCAGAAGGGATGGTCGATCGTGGTCCTGGCCCCGCAGGGCAGAATCGCGATCTACAAATCGATTGGCGTGATTTTGACTGTCGCTGTCCTTCTTTTGCTTACGATACCCCTCACCTTGACCTATCATACCATGAAGTCCGCCGAGGTGCTGCGCAAGAGCGAAGAACGGTTCCAACAGGTGGCGCAAAGCTCCCAGGAGTGGATATGGGAGGTAGACCGCAGGGGGCGATACATTTATTCGAGCCAGGTGGCAAGAAGCATCCTCGGCTACGAGCCGGAGGAGTTAATCGGAAAACTGTACCTGGAGTTTTTCTCTCCGGAAGATAAAGAGCCGACCGTACAAAGGTTCAAGGGTTACTTCGACAGGAAGGAACCATTTTTTCGTGTCACCTGCCGGCACGTACACCGCAATGGGCGCCTGGTTTTTCTTGAATGCACCGGGGCCCCTTTGTTCGACGCCAAAGGCGAGGTCACGGGTTACCACGGCATTAACCGAGACATCACCGAACGAAAGCAGGCCGAAGAAGAAGTGGAGGCGAGCCGGGAAAAGTACAAGGCGTTTTTTGAAACATCGAGAGATTGTGTTTTCATCACTTCCAAAGACGGCCGCTGGATAGATTTTAACGAGGCTGCCGTAAAGCTTTTCGGATACGACGATAGTGTCGAGCTGCGCGAGACAAGAATATCTTTTCTGTATGCAAACGAGCTCGACAGGCAAAAGCACATCGCAACAATAACGGAACAGGGGTTTACCAGGGACTACCGAGTGAACCTGCGGAAAAAGGACGGCAGCATCGTCAATACCCTCATTACTTCGGTTCCAAAGATGGACACATCCGGGGAAATAACAGGCTATCAGGGAGTCATAAAGGATGTGACAAAAGAGAGCATGCTCCAGGAGCGTTTATTTCGAGCGGAGAAGATGGAGGCCTTGGGGATGCTGGCCGGTGGTGTGGCCCATGATCTAAATAATGTCCTTGGGATCCTGATCGGTTACTCCGACCTGCTTTTCGATCAGATAGACAAATCCAGTCCGGCCCGGTCTCATGCCCTCTATATTAAGCAGGCCGGCGAAAGAGCCGCCGCGATTGTCCAGGATCTGTTGACCCTTGCCAGAAGAGGAGTTCCGGTTTTAGAGGTGTTTAACGTCAACCGGGTCATCGAGGACTATCAAAAGACACCGGAGTTTGTAAAGCTCCACCTGGCCCATCCCGGCGTCCGGGTGGAGACCCGGCTTAATCCGGAGCTCTTGAATATCGAAGGCTCTCCGGTACACCTGGGCCAAACGCTCATGAACCTGGTTGCCAATGGCTCCGAGGCGATGGCGGGGGGCGGAGTTTTGACCATCCAAACGGAGAACCTCTACCTGGATCGACCGGTTACGGGATACGATGAGGTGAGGGAAGGAGACTATGTCGTGCTAACGGTTGCGGATACGGGCGAGGGGATCGCCCCGGCCGATCTGCAGCACATCTTCGAGCCGTTCTACACCCGCAAGGTCATGGGGAAAAGCGGAACGGGGCTGGGACTCTCCGTGGTTTGGGGAACGGTAAAAGACCACCATGGCTATATGAATGTCGAGAGCGAGGAAGGCAAAGGGACCACCTTTAGCCTCTATTTTCCGATTACGAGAAAGGAAGTCTGCGAGAAGCAGGTTTGCTCCTCGCCGGTTCAATGCATGGGAAAGGGCGAAACCATTTTGGTGGTAGACGATGTGGAAGGGCAGCGCGAGCTGGCGACCCAGATGCTAAAAAGGCTAAACTATAGGGTCTGGAGCGCGGCAAGCGGCGAGAAGGCCGTGGAGCACCTCAAGGCGCACGCTGTGGACCTGGTTGTTTTGGATATGATCATGGGCCAGGGCATGGACGGACTGGACACCTATGTAAAAATTCTAGAAATACATCCCCGCCAGAAGGCGATCGTCGTAAGCGGTTTTGCGGAAACGGGACGCATGCAAAAAACCCTGGAGCTGGGGGCGGGGAGCTATCTCAAAAAGCCCTATGTTCTGGAGAAGCTGGGATTGGCGGTAAAAAATGAACTCGAACGGGCAAAGGAGCCCGCTCCCGTGGCCCAATGAACCAAGTACGGGGGGGACGCAATGTTGTTGAGTTAAGAGGTCCCGATCCTTGATCGGAGGTCCCGATCCTTGATCGGAGGTCCCGATCCTTGATCGGAGGTCCCGATCCTTGATCGATGGTCCCGATCCTTGATCGATGGTCCCGATCCTTGATCGATGGTCCCGATCCTTGATCGATGGTTCTGGTCCTTGATCGATGGTCCCGATCCTTGATCGATGGTTCTGGTCCTTGATCGATGGTTCTGGTCTGCGCCCCCTCACAGGGGCGTCTCTTTCTTTTTCTTTCTTTTCCGGGGGTATCGGCCTTACGGCCTCAACCGCCCGGCTAATGGCTTTGATCCCTCCGGGATCACGATCGTCGCTCTAGTCGGTTAACTCAACAACATTGGGGGGGGGACGCCGCAAAATCCCGGGCCAATCCGCTTTAAAGCAGCCCGATTGGGCGCCAACCCGCTTAGTCCGACAAGCCTCTTTTTTCCCGGGCGCAAAACGACTCGAAAGCCCGCAGCTCGATTCCTTCACGTCTTCCTTGCGGCTCTTGCAATCGTCGCTACTCTACGACCGTAGTCATTGCGAATCGGCCGGCTCACAAATCATCGAAAAAACACCATTGGGAACCGTTTTGCTTTTTATCTAGTAAATTTCTTTCGACAAATTCTTGCCGCCCATACTTGAGCGACATGTGGGGCATGCTTACATTGCCAGATATTTATTGTTTTGCTCTATAGTGGCTCCGCACTTTCTCCCCGACAACGCGCTTTCATGAGGGACTTCGCATCCGGATGATTACTTATGAGAAAATACATTAGAAGTCAATGTGTTGCGGCTGTCGCTTCCATTAGAAACGATGGCGTTAAAGCATTTATAAATAAGATAATATATTTACACAGAGCAGTATATATTATAGTAAAAGACCTAGGTGAGGTGGATGACCATACCGATCTTCTGCGCAGGCTTAATTTAGTTATTATGGAAATAAATACATCTACATTTCAAGATATCAAAAGTAGATTTTATCTTAAAGCCAGAGCCGTCAGAGCATCATATTACCTGGATAGGGGCTATGATGGCTATGCGCTTATAAAAGATCAACGCGTTATAGGGGATACGTGGTATGTCGATCCGTACAAATCAAATATTTCTTCACATATAGATTTAAAATGGCTGGGTATCCAACTGCCGGAAGGTTCCGTATACAATTTTGACATATTCGTTATGCCAAGCGCACGAGGGAAAAACGCGTCTTCGCTATTTCAAGGCAATGTGCTGTATGCATTGCGCATGAAAAACTATACGAAGGTGTATGGCTACGTTTTTGCCGATAATATCCCCGGCATGTGGAATGCGGTGGCGGTTAACGGATTTAAAAAGGCGAGACTTCTGGAGGTCCGCCGTCTGGTCTGGCACAAAGGGGTTGTTTCGAAATCCCAAGGATAACCTGCATGGATAATTCGGTCGAACGGAGCATTAAAAACTACATTCTCAGTGAGTTTCTTGCCGGTGAAGACCCTGATTATCTGAGGGTTTCCACTCCTTTGATCTCCACGGGCATTCTTGATTCTATGGCAGTCGTAAAACTCTTGCTCTTTATCGAAGAGCGGCTCGGGGTAACGATTGCGCCTCATGAGGTCACCCCCGAACACCTGGGAAATATCGCGAGCATCGTGAGGCTGGTGCGCTCGAAGCACTGAGCTTTTACAGGGAATCTTACTACTGTCCGGTTAATTTTGAATCGGCAGCTATAAACGTTTGATTTCTAATACTCTTTGGCATGGTTTCCCGTTTTCGATTTGAATTTGGGTAGTGCTGTCCGCACGGCATTCATGGATTAGAACCGATACTCGGGCCAAAATTTTGTGCCGGTTTTTGTAGGGTGGGCAAGGCCTTATCTTGCCCACCTTTTCGGTGGGCACGGTGAAACTGTGCCCACACATTCGCCGCCGCTTTTGAAATTAACCGGACAGCAGTGAGGAAATCTTATGATGGCTCTGCACCATTTATTGGACGCTTCTGTAAAAAGGTGGCCCGCAAATCCTGCCGTAATAGAGGGAAACGGCGGGGGCCGAATCGATTACCGAGGACTGGGACAGCTCTCCGACCGCGTCCGGGACCGTCTGGTCGCCATGGGCGTTCGCCGGGGAGACAGGGTCGGTATGTATCTTCGAAAGAGCATCGATGGCGTTGCCGCGCTATTTGGCATTCTGAAGGCCGGTGCCGCCTATGTCCCGGCCGATCCGGGCGCCCCCGCCTGCCGCGTGGCCTTTTGCTTTCATAACTGCGCCGTAAAGGCGGTGATCGTGGCAAAGGAATTCGAGGGGGGGCTTGTCGAAGAAATCTCAAGGCTTGGGTCAAACCCCGAACGAGTTGTCCTGCCCGATACCGGGGGCGGCGCTCATCTTTTTGCAGCGCTCCAGGCGCTAGACGCCCAATCCGCTGCCCGGACGGCGCAAACGGTTGACTCCGCCCCCGAAGATCTTGCCTATATCCTCTACACCTCCGGCTCTACCGGCGCGCCCAAAGGGGTCATGCTCTCGCACCGAAACGGCGAGGCCTTCGTTGGCTGGGGCTCGCAAAGTTTTACTCCCCGCCCCTCGGATATCTTCTCCTCCCACGCCCCTTTTCATTTCGATCTATCGATTTTCGATATCTATGTGTCCCTAAAGCATGGGGCGAGCCTCGTACTGATTGGCGAAAAAATGGGGAAAAGTCCCCGGGGGCTCGCCGAATTGATAGAGAGGCAAAGGATAACCATTTGGTACTCGGCGCCATCGACTTTGAGTCTGCTTGCGCAGTTTGGCAAAATCTCGGAACGCGACTTTTCAGCCCTTCGAACCGTGATTTTTGCAGGGGAAGTTTTTCCGATCGCCCATCTGCGCTCGTTTAAGCAACAGGTCCCCGCTCCCTGCCTGTTCAATCTTTACGGGCCTACCGAAACCAACGTTTGTACCTGGTTTGCAATACCTCCGGTGGTAGAGAGCGATCGTATCGAACCCTATCCGATCGGCAAAACCTGTTCGAATCTGGAAAGTGTCGTGGTCGACCCCGAGGGCCAGGCAGTTGAGCGCGGCGCGGAAGGCGAGCTGTGCATCGCCGGCCCTCAAGTCATGCAGGGCTATTGGAATTTGCCCGAGCAAACGGCAAGAGCATTATTTTGCGACCCGAGCGGCAAGAGGTGGTACCGGACAGGAGATCGTGTCACGGAGGCTCCGGACGGCAACTACCACTACCGCGGCCGCAAAGATCGTATGATCAAAAGGCATGGCTACCGCATCGAGCCCGGAGAAATCGAGGCATGCCTCTATCGGCATCCATCGGTTAGCGAAGCGGGGGTTGTCGCGACAAGCAATTGCGGATCGGACATAGAGATCAAAGCCCATCTTAGTGTTTACGGGGAAAAACGTCTGTCGATTATCGAGTTGAAGACCTTTTGCTCCGAGCGGCTGCCACTCTACATGGTTCCCGACACTTTCCGGTTTCATGGCGGCCCGTTGCCCAAAACGTCCACGGACAAAATAGATTATCAGAGTCTACAAGAGATGAATTAAATGGGGATCGAAGAAAGCACCTATACTCCGGCGATCCGGCAACGGCAAGGTTGCGGCGGATTTAGCGGACTGTTCGAGCGCTCTTTGTTTGTGAAAGGATGCGATTATGGATTTTTCGTGGTCTAAAGAACAGGAGAGCCTCTTTGAGGCGATCGCGGAGTTTGCTTCCGGGGAACTCAACCGGAACCTTATGGAAAACGACCGAAACGCGACATTTAATCGGGAGGGCTGGGCCAAGTGCGGAAAATTTGGCATCCAGGGCCTGGCTCTACCCCAAGCCTACGGGGGAAGCGGCAGGGACCCCCTCACTACAGCCGCGGCAATGGAGCACCTCGGCTACGCCTGTTGCGATAACGGCCTGGTCTTTTCCCTTAGCGCCCAGATGCTGGTCAGCATGCCCGTGATTGCGTTCGGGAGCGAGGAGCAAAAGCGCAGATTTCTGCCAGGCCTGTGCACGGGCCATATGGTCGGGGCCCTGGCCATGAGTGAGCGTTCTAGCGGCTCCGACGCCTATTCCTTGCGCACTACGGCGACAAAAAAAGGGGACCGCTACCTTCTAAACGGCAAAAAGACTTTTGTCACCAACGGACCGATTGCCGACATGGTTATCGCGTTTGCAACCGTTGACGAGTCGAAGGGGGCGCCGGGAATCAGCGCCTTTTTGGTGGAAAAATCCTTCCCCGGATTTTTCGCAGGCCCCAATGCCGACAAGATGGGTCTTCGCTCGAGCCCGATGGCGGAGTTAACTTTTGAGGACTGCGAGGTCCCGGAAAATAACCTTCTGGGCGCTGAGGGCGGCGGTTCCGGGGTTTTTGCCCATGCCATGATGTATGAGAGGGGCTCCATACTTGCGGGGGCTGTGGGCTCGATGCGGCGCCTTTTGGAAACTTGCATTCGCTACGCCAAAGGACGGAAGCAGTTCGGCCAACCCATCGGCAGGTTTCAACTCGTGGGCAGCAAAATCGTGGACATGAAGCTGCGGTTGGAAATTGCGCGCAACTTGCTCTATCAGTGTGGCTACCAACTCGGCAGGGGCCGCAAGGCGATCGTAGAGGGGGCTCTTGCCAAGCTGCAGATAAGCGAGGGGTGGGTCAAGTCCTGTGAGGACGCCATTCAGATACACGGGGGCTATGGTTATATGACCGAACTCCAAATAGAGAGGGAACTGCGCGATGCCATAGCCAGCCGCATTTATGCGGGCACAAACGAAATTCAGCGAAACCTCGTCGCGTCTCTTCTGATTTGAAGCGACTGTCCAAAGGCCCGGAAGGGTGTAGAGACGATGAATGGCCGGGTCTTCCAAAAGCCGCAGGGGGGGGCCGGGGAACGCAAAGCTATCCGAGTCGATTGTCCTCGACACCATCGGCCTTGCGGGCCGACTGGTGGAGAAGTGTTCCCATGCGTTTGTCTTTTTCGTCCCAGAGCTTATCCAGCCAATCCTTGAACCGAACGCGTAATGCCCGATCTGTAACCGCTTCGAGCAAATCCACGGTGACGGGTATCTGTTTTACCCGTACTTTGATTTCCATGGAGTTGCGGCACAAAAATGTCCACAACCCCGGGATTCCTTTCGGATAGACGATTGTCACATCCAGTATGGAGTGAAGTTGTTGACCTAGAGCGTTAAGGACGACAGCCATACCGCCGGGCTTAGGTTTGAGCAGATAGGTAAAGGGCGAATTCTCCTTCTCCCGTTTTGCCGTTGTAAAACGCGTTCCTTCTACGAAATTCATTATGGTTACAGGCAGCAATCTGAATTTATCGCAGGCGTTGCGGGTAGTTTCCATGTCTCTGCGGGTCGAGGACTTTCGTTTCATAAAAGGAAAATCCAGAGTCCACCAGGCGATTCCAAGGAACGGCACCCAAATCAACTCTTTTTTGAGGAAGAATTTCAGAAATGGGATTTTGCGGTGGAAGATACTCTGCAAGACGACAATATCGACCATTGACTGGTGATTGGCGACCAGCAGATACCATGCATCGGGCTGCAGCGCATCGATACCCTGGACATCCCAACGGATATTTTTGGCAAGCTTTAGACCTAGACTGTTAACCCCGACCCAGCCCCGCGCGATTGCGTTGGCCTGTCTACCACAGGCAATGCGCCAACTGTGAATTGGAATAAGCAACTTGACCAGCGCCACCACGTAGAGCAGCAGTGAGCAGAAGATGGTATTGACGGCAAGCGCAATAAACAGGATGGAACCTTGGAGCGGGGCAGGCAAAAATCCTAGCATGGTCCTCAGTACTTTCTTTCCATTTGCATAAATGCGTTAATTTACTCACCAACGTATGCTGGGGCGTATTTCGCCACGGATTTCACTCGACCTCTTGGACCTCGGGATCATACCACATGCTACTTCAATCATCGCATTCATTATTTCGCCTTCACTCTCGCCTGCTCGCCGGGCATCAGTCCGGATACCGATATTCACCCTCTGTCCGCCCCCCCCGAACCAGCAGTCTATCCGCAGGCCGGCATGATCTTCCGGAAAAACTTAAGAGGAGGTCATGCGATGAGAGTTGATAGAGCCAAGAGGCGGCGGTTTTGGGACAAACACATCGAGGAATGGAAATCGAGCGGACTTTCCCAAGCTGATTACTGCCGACAAAATGGTCTCAACATAAAGGTCCACAGCTTTGCCTTGTAATACCAGATTACGTTCAAGATAAGCTTTTTACGCATCTTATATGAAACTTCAGCGGCGTGTCGCCGCAGACGGGTTGCCAAGCCCCGACCTGCCCGACTGGCTACGCCGGCGGCAGCTCGGACGGCAGTCCGCACCGCCTGCCGGGTTATGTATTCACCGAAGTTTCATCTCGTTCGAACCGCATCCGAGGACGTGGCGGCCGGGCTTGGACGCAACTTCGTATAAATGATCGCTTTCGTAATCGAGATCGGTAAGGGGATTCGACGCAGGAGACTTTGAGCGAGTTGTGCGTATTTTGGACCACTATTGTCCGGCAAATTGTGAATCGGCAGCGATAAACGTTTGATTTCTAATGCCCTTTGGCATAGTTTCCCGTTTTCGATTTGAATTTGGGTAGTGCTGTCCGCACGGCATTCATGGATTAGAACCGATACTCGGGTCAAAATGTTGTGCCGGTTTTTGTAGGGTGGGCACGGTGAAACTGTGCCCACCCACATTCGCCGCCGCTTTTGAAATTAAACGGACAGCAGTGATTTTGGACAAGACGGGATAAGCTCATCCGTTAAACGGAAAACAGCTATATTACGCCTGATAACAATTTGGTGGCCTTGATCCTTACCAGTACTTGCGTTTTGATTTTTCAAAGCTCCCTTCCGCAAGAACCGAGGAAGGTTACAGAGTACTGATGCCCCCGGGGTGATTCGAACACCCGGCACCGAGATTAGGAATCTCGTGCTCTATCCACCTGAGCTACGGGGGCGAAGAATTCTCCTTATATTATCTATGGGCGGATTTGGCAACCCCTCTTACACGAAGTTTAAAAAATCCAGGGACCATCAGGTTTGGGTTTTCGGGCTATACCCGAAATGTTTTATCGCCAAACCACAACGTCCGTCCGCAATTGCCCTTTATGACGAGAAAGATTTGAAATCGCAGATGTGAACTTTGCCCAAAAGTATTATATTGCCGTCGCTGTGTCCACAAACCCACACGATAGGAGAAGGAGATTCCCATGGTCGAACGGAAAAGCGGCGGAAAAATTGGCGCACTGGTGGTTGCAATCGTTTTGGCTGTAGCCGTAAGCGGGTGTCAAAAGGAGATAAAGGGTACAATCGAGGTCAAGGGTGAAAAACAAATCGCCTTTGCGCAGATGGCCAAAATATCCCTTGCGGATGCAATAAACAGCGCCATCCAAAGCTATCCCGGAAAGGCGATCAAGGCTGAGCTGAAAAACATGGACGGCTTCCTGGTGTATTCCGTTGAAGTCGTTACCCAGGATAATACCGTGATGGAGTTTACAGTAGACGCCGGAAACGGAAATATCCTGGGAAAGGAACCGGGAAAGGGCGGCAAGGACTAAGCTGGAGGCCCGGGCTCCGGTTTATCGACACTATTTTGATCCTGCCCTTCGGATGGCATTTCGGTTATCGTCGAGGTACTCCAAATCCGGTCGGGGCTGCGGCATACTTCGCATAAGCGATGGTCGCGCGACCCGGTTGCCTGTGATATCGAAGGTTGGCCGTCCGGGGCAGTATCTGCCTCTACGATTTTTTCCGCCTCATGGGTATTTTCGCCACATATCTTTTCGCCCTGCCGGCCCCTTAGGCGGGGCATCTTTGGATTGCGGCGATTTTATCGAGCAGGGCCTGCTTGTGATGGCGCTCTTCGGCCTTTATCGTATCGAGCATGGCGCTAATGGACCGGTCGGAGACGAAGGGGGCAATGAAGTCGAAGAAGATCAGGGTATCTTCTTCAAAAACCAGCGCTGCGCGAAGGATTTCCTCCTCATCCCGGATCGAGTCGATTTCGAGTTCGTCCAGGGAGAAGGCGTGTCGGCCCATGGCGCCAACTAAAACGTCCCGGCCAAGGGACATCAGGGCCGGGTCCTGTTCGGTTTGTCCGGCAACCATTTCCTTTATTCGGGCGAAGGTGTTCTTGTGCTCCACCTCCTGATCGGCCAGCCAGACTAAAAGATCTTTTACCAATCCAGGTTTTGTTTTCTTAAGCGCGTCGCGGTAGAACCGCTCACCGTTTTCTTCGACCCGGACGGCCAGTTCGAAGAGTTCAGAAGCCGTAAACATAGACTTTTTACTCCAATTTACTACAAGCCGCCTTACGGCCTTGGCCGGCGGGGAAGTGGAAAACGGTTTTCAGGGGCCGGCGAGCGCCTTCTTTGCCTATAAGTCCAAACTGTGCCAATACCTTATCTTGAGTGCAAGAATACAACAAAAGCTTAGCTATCAGTAAAAATTTCTCTTTTTGCAGGCAGGCTTGAGTGTTAATTTGGCGAACCGGAATCCAGACACTTAGGAAGGCGAAAAACCTATGGACGAAAAACTCAGGCAGGCTTTCCATTCCCGTGTCCCCCAAGAGCCCTTTGCATCGAAGTTTGGCCTAAAACTCCTCGACATCGGGGATGGGTACTCCAAGGTTGAGATGCTATTTAGCCCGGACATGGAAAACCTTTTCGGGATGGCGCACGGAGGGGCGCTTTTCGCGCTTATCGACGAGGCGTTCGAAACGGCGTCAAACTCTCACGGCACGCTGGCCGTGGCGCTCAACATGAATGTCACCTACGTCGCTTCCCCGCATCCGGGAAGTATTCTTGTGGCCGAGGCCCGCGAGGTGAGCCTCACTCGGAAAACGGCCTCCTACGACATCAGGGTCCACGATGACCGGGGCAACCTCATCGTCGCCTGCATGGCCCTGGTTTACCGCAAGGGGCAGCCGCTGCCGTTTGCGTAGAAAATCAGCGGCCCTTTGCGACGGGTAATCCCGCATCCCGCCACAGAGTCCAGCCATTTACCAGGACCATCACGTGCGAATAGCCCCGGGCCAAGAGTTGGGAAGCGACTTCCCGGCTTAGCGGGCAATGGTCGCCGTCGCAATAGGCGATGACGGGCGAGTCGGGGGAGACCTTCGATGCGATACGGGGCAGGGCCTGCTCCAAGGAGTTTGCCGGCAGGTTGAGCGCTCCCTGGATATGGCCCGCGTGGTAGTCTTCCCCGGGTCTTGCGTCGATAAAAACAGCCGCATGAGCAAGGAAAAGCGCCCGCGCCTCTTCGAGGGTCACCAGGGGTTCCTCCGGGCCCGGGGAAACGTTTAAGGAGGCTTTTGCCGCAGGTCCTCGGGCAAGGGGCAGGCCATCCCGCCTGAGGTGATTGACCAAAAGAGATAGGGCCGCGGCGATACAAACTATCAGAAGGCCCTGCTTTAGCGCCTCCAGGGGGAAGCTTTTGCGTTGGTTGGAATTCATGCTATTTTTCTAATCGGGTGTCTACATTTTTAAAGAGCCAACGAGCCTTGCAAGCGATTGCCACGCGCCTGCGCTCACACGACCTCGATGTCTATATGTCCTGGAAATTGAGAAAACATCTCACTTTTTTCCAATTCCCCTTGAGGATTAAAGAAACGCATAGTACCGTTCTTATCGCAGAGCCAAAATTCTTTTGCGCCCACTTCGAAATAAAGCAGTCTTTTTTCCTTCAGTTCTGCTGCGCTATTTGACAATGACTCAATTTCAGCGACAATTTCGGGGGATTCAGGAAGCTCGAGCTTACGAACACCGTGTTTTTTGAGAAAAGCCGCGCTTGCCCAGGCAACATCGGCAACCCTTGTGCCCCTGGAAGTGCGGATAGGGCACTCCGTTGAGGTCTGTCCTTCTTTAACCAACCCGGCGAGCAATCTGACAAGAAGGCTTTGATGGGCGCCATGTGCGTAGGAGGCCGGAGTCATCATGATCTTTCCCCATTCGTTGGTTTCGATCTTAAAGGGCAGCTCTTTTAAACTTGGATGCTCGACGACTTCACGCCATTCCATCTGTTTCTCCTTGTAAATTGGAAGACGATCGTAGCCACATGGTGCTTGCAGGCCCACATTGACGAGTTCTCCGGCCCGGAAGTAACCGGGTCCGGGGGATGCGGATCACACAATACTATATATATCTTTTTTTTGAGGCTTATACTGGCAAAGGGGTTCTTCGGCCATGTGGCTGCCCGTGAGCTCATAGGCCCGCGCTCGACATCCCCCGCAAACCCGTATGTATTCGCATTTTCCGCATTTTCCCTCGTAGCGTTTAAGGTCTCGTAAATCCTTAAAAACCGGGGAATTGAGCCAAATGTCCCGGAAAGATTTTTCCCGCACGTTCCCGCAGTCGACTTCGAGGTAGCCGCAGGGCTGCACCTGCCCGAGGTGGGAGAGGAAGACAAAGCCCGTCCCGCCCAGGCACCCGCGCGTTACGGCGTCTAGCCCGAAGGTATCGAAGGTGATTTCGGTTCCTTCGGCTTTGGCCCTCTGGCGCATTATGCGGTAATAATGGGGGGCGCAGGTGGCCTTTAGCTGGAGCGCGGACTTGCCTCTTTGGTCGTAGAACCAGTGGAGCGTTTTTTCGTATTCTTCAGCGCTTATGGCTGCCTGCTCCAGATCTTTTCCCCTCCCCATGGGAACCAGCATGAAAATATGGTGCGCAACGGCGCCAAGAGACACGGCGAGGTCGTGGATTTTGGGGAATTCTTCGATGTTTGCCCGAGTAATGGTTGTGTTGATTTGAAAATCCAGGTGAGCTTGTCTGGCGAGCGCAATACCGCGCAACGCGCCTTCGAAGGCGCCCGAGACTTTTCGGAATGCGTCGTGGGAACCAGCGTTGGCCCCGTCGATGCTAACGCTTATGCGCTGGATTGCGGAAGCTGTCATTTTTTGAACCAGTTGCTCGGTTAGCAGGGTGCCGTTTGTCGCCATGGTCATCTTAAAGCCCAGCGAGTCGCCGTACTTTGCAAGCTCGAAAACATCGGGCCGCAGCAGGGGCTCTCCACCGGTGAGGATGATTATGGGCTTTGCAACCTGTGCGATTTCATCCATCACCCGTTTGCACTCGGTCGTGGAGAGCTCCCCTTCGTAGGGGCAGTCCCGGGCGGCCGCGCGGCAGTGAACGCAGGCGAGGTTGCAGGAGCGTGTGAGTTCCCAGGCAACCAGGCGCAGGTTGGCGCAAAGAGTCGACCCGGCAAGCGTTGCGCCAAGGTGGCCTTTCATTTCGGTGTGATCCATATGGGTGTTTCCTATCTCAATAAGCCGCCATCTTCTTTTGTAAGCCTCTTCGCGGCTTCGCGCGAGAAAACCTTCGCCTTTTACCGCTTACCGCCGGCGGTTTTGCAAAAGAGCGGCAGCCTCCTTGGCAAAATAGGTCAGAACCAGGCTGGCCCCGGCTCGAACCATCGAAGTCAGCACCTCCATCATGACGCGGTCGCCGTCGATCCAGCCGTTGGCGGCCGCAGCTTTTATCATCGAGTATTCTCCGCTCACGTTGTATGCCGCAACCGGACGGTCGAATTCCTCCCGGACGCGCCTGATTATATCCAGGTAGGCCAAGGCCGGCTTTACCATAACCATGTCGGCGCCCTCTTCTATATCCAGGGAGACTTCCCGCAAGGCTTCCTCGGCGTTGGAGACATCCATCTGGTAGGCGCTCCGGTCACCGAACCGGGGGGCGGAATCGGCGGCGTCGCGGAAAGGCCCGTAGAAGCCCGAACAGTACTTGGCCGAATAGGCGAGGATGGCCGTTTGGTCGAACCCTTCTTCGTCGAGCGCTTCTCTTATCGCTGCGACCCGGCCGTCCATCATGTCGGAGGGGGCGATCATGTCGGCCCCGGCCCTGGCGTGAGAAAGAGCTACCCGGGCAAGCACTTCGAGAGTTTGGTCGTTTTGGACTTCGTTTCCGGAAAGAATTCCGCAGTGGCCATGGCTGGTGTATTCACAAAGACACGCATCGGTAATGACGGTAAGCTCGGGAAATGACTGTTTGATCTTTTGCACCGCCTGCTGGACCGGGGCATCGTCGGCATACGCCCGGGAGCCGATTTCGTCTTTTTTTTCAGGCAGGCCGAAAAGAATTATGCCGGGAATGTTTAGTTCCACCACCGAGCGCGCTTCTTCGACCACCTGGTCCACCGAGAACTGGAATACTCCGGGCATCGACTGCACCGGATTTTTCACTCCCGCCCCCGGCACAACGAAAAGGGGGTATACCAGGTGATCGACGCTCAGCCTGGTTTCTCGAATCATGCGCCGCAGGTTTTCCGTGCGCCGTAGCCTTCTCGGCCTGTAGTCGGGAAAATACATGGAATTGTCCTTTCTCTGTCCTTTTATGATTTACCCGCTGTAACGCGATCTGCGCCCGGACGGCGAACTTCTACGATTTCCTCTACTCTCCGGGCCCGGGTTTGGCGCCGGAGTCCTTGCCCCCCGGATAAGCAACTTCACTGGGGCACAAATCGGGATGATCGCGAAACGACTTGCCGCGAACCCGGCAGGGGGCCCGCGAGCAGATGGGGCACTCGGGATCCGTGCAGGGCTCGACGTGAATCATAACATCTTCGGCGCCGGGAAGCTGCGATTTAAGAAGTTGCTGCACCTCGACGACCTCATGGTGGGCGTCTTCGAGGCTCAAATCGCGGGGCAAGACGAGATGGAAGTCCATGTGAATCTCGCGCCCCGAACTCCAGGCGCGCAGGCGATGAATATGTATCCAATCGGTTTTGCGGTTTTGAGCGATAATCGAGGTAATCCGGCGGAGCAGTTCGGGATCATAGGCGCGCATGAGGCGCGAAGAAGACATGAAGATAAGTTTGAAGCCAATAAAAACGATGTTTGCCGCAACCAGGAAGGCCACCGCCCCGTCGAGAAAGTACCATCCGGTGAGTCGCACCAGCAGCAACCCCGCGATGACCCCCCCGGACGTGTAAACGTCGGTCAGGACATGGTTGCCGTCCGCCGATATGGCTGCGGAGTTCATCTTTTTGCCTGCGCGAATGAGGGTCAATCCGAGCCACAGATTGG
Organism: Syntrophobacteraceae bacterium; assembly: GCA_031292215.1. Taxonomy (GTDB): domain Bacteria; phylum Desulfobacterota; class Syntrophobacteria; order Syntrophobacterales; family Syntrophobacteraceae; genus SbD1. The sequence goes on from JARLHO010000058.1 coordinate 72,836, forward strand.
CGAGCGCGGTCGCACCCAGGATGATGAGGCCCAGATCGAGCTTTGGCAGGCCGATCGGGGAAACTAGTCTATTGGCCGCCTCCCAGACAATCACCCCTGAGGCCAAAACAATCAGCGCCCCTTCAAAACCCGCCGAGAAATACTCTATTTCCCCATGTCCGTAGGGGTGGCCGGCATCGGGGGGTTTGGAAGCGATGTAGACCGACCACAGGCCAAAGCCCCCCGCCGCAACATTTATGATCGATTCGAGAGCGTCCGAGAGGATGGCCGAGGAACCGGTCAGCAGGAAGGCGCTGAATTTGAGCGCCGCAAGAAGCAAGCTGACGCCTAGCGACAAGGCCATCATGGCCAACCGGCGTCTTTTGTCCGCTGCCGCCCCGGAGTTTTCATCCATCGCCATTTCCCGCTGATTAAACCGTAAATGGGCGCCCCGCACCTGGTCTGCCGGGGCAGAAAACCGTTGCAGGCGTCTTTTGCACCTATGATTTTTTGAGACGGACCGTTAGGACCGAGCAGCCGGCCCTTCGGACGATCCTCTCCGCAGTGCTTCCAAAAAGGACGTGGGCTAACCCCGTCAAACCGTGCGAGCCCATAACCAGGAGATCGATGCCTTTTTCTTCGGTGAGCCTGAGTATTTCGGTTGCGGGATACCCGGACACAATAGTCTCATAGTGAGAGATACCCTCGGGAAGGTGCTTCACATATTTTTCCCCCATGGAGTCCAGGGCCATCCTTGTGATTTCCTCGACAAACCCCGGGTTATATTCGACAGGCATATAGGTGTCGTGCACCGGCGGGGAATGGGTCAAATCCACCGTGACATGAATGATCTCGATGGCCGCGCCGAACTTTACCGCCATTTCTTTGGCGATGGCAAACGCCTGATCGGCGTTTTCGGAAAAATCGGTGCAAAAGCCTATCCGTCTAAACAGTTTGGTCTCCATGCTCCATCCTTTCGGTTGCCTGTCACATTTCGATAATCCATACCGCGAAACTTCGGGCCGATTTCATCACCGCCCTCGCTACGCTGCCGCGCAGGAATTCCTTTACCAGGCCCGGATGGCTGCGACCGAGTACAATGGTCGAGCAACCGAGCTCGGCTGCTTTGGCCAAGATGATGTCGGCCCTGTCAGCGGACTCGACGGCAAACGAGGAGGATATCGAATCCGGACTAAAGCCCGCCTGCACGAGCCTATCTTTAGCCTTGTCAAAACAGCTTGTCATGGTTTTTTCGTCATCTTCGGCCCAGAAATATCCCGCAAGATCCGGTCTTGCCGCATGCACATCTTCGATCCGCCGGATCTCCTCCCGCCATAGCCTGTCGGGAGATGTCGTTGGAAGGATGTGGAGTAGCCGGAATTCGCAGTGGCTCGCGCCTTGTAGGACCCGCGCCATATAGTCGAGGATTTTTTCGAAATCCTGCCGGCAGTCGAGCGCGATAAGAAAACGTTCCATCGGTCTTTTCTCTATCTTCCAGGCAGAGGATTCCCCTATCTTTGCGAGAGTTCGACCAGCACGCCAAAGGTCGACTTGGGGTGTAGGAAAGCTATCTTTGCTCCCCCGGCGCCTTTTCGGGGCTTCTCGTCGATTAGCCTCACCCCTTTGGCCTTAAGCTCCTCTAGAGCCTCTTCGATGTTATCCACGCGCAAGGCGATGTGCTGGATTCCCTGGCCCCGGGACTCGATAAATTTTGCAATCGGCCCGTCGGGGGCGGTCGATTCTAAAAGCTCGATCTCCGATTCGCCAACCGGAAAGAAGGCTGTCGTAACTTTTTGCTCGGCGACCGTTTCGCTTCCAAGATGGGGGATTCCCAAAATTTCCGAATAGAGCTTTTTTACTTCCTCGATATTGTTTACCGCTATGCCTATGTGGTCAACTTTTAGTATCTTCATCCTGTCTCCTTTTGCCTTGGGAAGAGGAAAGCCACTCGGTGACAATGTCGCGCATCAGTGTGTAGGGATCGAGCCTTTTGTTCACAAGCTCTTCGACAGCGGCATCGAGCCTTCCGTTTTGTTCCAACTGCTCCCGTACGACCCGGAACAGCTCGCCGTGAATCATGCGAAGAGCTTCCCGGGAAACTCTTTCGCGCCTGTTTTCAGAAAACTTGCCCGAATCGAGCAGGTATTTGCGGTGCGCTTCGATGGATTGCCACATTTGGTCGAGTCCCGTGCCCTCCACAGCAACCGTTCTATCCACCGGGGCAAGCCATCCGCGCTCCCTTAGATGGGCATCCATTTCGATACGGACGCACACCTCGGCGCAGAGCATGTCCGCGCCCTGTCGGTCGGCCTTGTTTATCACGAACACATCGGCTATTTCCATTATGCCCGCCTTAAGGCTTTGGATCGCGTCTCCCAGGCCGGGCACAAGAACCACGCACGTAGTATCCGCAACGCCGATTATATCCACCTCGTCTTGTCCAACGCCCACGGTTTCTATGAGTATTACGTCCTGGCCGAGGGCATCGAGGACCTTTACCACCTCTGCCGCAGCCTTGGCCATGCCTCCTAGAAAACCTCGGGTGGCCATGCTCCGGATATAAATATCGGGGTCCACGGCAAGCTCGCTCATCCGGACCCTGTCGCCAAGCAAAGCGCCTCCGGTAAACGGACTCGAAGGATCGACCGCAATGATCCCGACCTTTAGCCCGTTTTTGCGGATCACTCGCGCAAGGCCGTTTGTAAGGGTGGATTTACCCGCTCCGGGCGAGCCGGTAATCCCCACCACATAGGCCCGACCGGTGTGCGGGTAGAGCTCTCTCATGCACTCGTAGGCCCTCGGGTCTTCATCTTCGAGCCAGGAGATGAGGCGGGCCGCCGCCCGATGAGAACCTTCAAGAATCAGGGTCGCGTAATCGACGGCCATTGTAATCGGTTCCCCTGCCCCGCAAAAGCCGGGGACTGATGAGTCTCTGACATACTGATTATACCATTGGCCATGATCATCTTAATTTTTCCAGCCATGGAATATTTCATTTGCTCTACACAAATTCCTTGGGGCGGTATTCGCCGTAGATTTGGCGCCACACGTCGCAGATCTCTCCTACCGTTGCCTTGGCGGAAACGGCTTCTATCACATACGGCATCACGTTTTGACCGGTGGCCGATACCTCGCGGAGCTTAGCCAGAGCCGCCTTCCATTGGGCTTCGTCGCGACTCGCGCGGTACTCTTTAAGTTCTGCGGCCTTCTTTTCGCCAACCGACATGTCCACCTTGAGAAGTCCGCAGGCAGGAGGCTCTTCCATGGTGTATTTGTTTATGCCCACATAGACCCGCTCGTTCGTTTCCAGTTCTTTCTGGAAGCGATAGGCGCTGTTTTGTATTTCTTTTTGGATGTAGCCCTGCTCGATGGCTGAGAGCGTTCCACCCATCGCATCGATTTTCTTTATGTACTCGTCTACTTCGGCTTCGATCCTGTCGGTCATGCTCTCCACGTAATAGGAGCCGGCCAAAGGATCGATCGTATCGGTCGCCCCGGATTCCTCGGCCACCATCTGCTGGGTGCGA